>JAUWOU010000189.1 GCA_030612005.1 Candidatus Thorarchaeota archaeon
ACATAGAAAGATCCGACTACCATCAATAATCCAAACATAATACCTATGATAAATTCCCCAAATCCACGTTTCACTATTCGGATTGGCGGAGTTGAATAGAAGAGTCCAAAGAATGCTCCGATACCACCAAGGGCTAGAATAACCCAACCAAGTCTAAGCACAAGATACATACCAAAAATTCCAGCTATAATATAGCAAACAATTGCACCGATAGCAACTTCTCTAGGAGTAAGTAATCCTTGTTGAATCGTTCTGCTACCACCACTATAGGGTCGAATGAATTCCACATTGATGTCATCGCTTCCAGTAAGCTCCTCAGTGTGATCAAAATAGTCATTGGTAACATCAGCGCCCCAATGAAGAAAGATACCGGCAATGAGTGTGACTAGAAAGAGGTCCAAATAGAAGACACCATAAAGACCGAATGCAACCGCAGTTCCTACAAAGATAGGTATTGTTGAAGCTGGAAGTATTCCAAGTTTAACTTCTTGAGCCCATATCTTAAGCTTTGAAACTTCTTTTTTCTCTTCTGTTGAATTCATTTCCACTCAATCCTCACTAAAACGATAGCTGTACGAAAGAATTCAAAGGTGATTGTTATTAGGGTTTCCTATTTTAGAAGATTATTATTCTGATTAACAGATGTGATGGAAAAATGACAGGACTTCTTCGAAATAGAATACATTATGATTTTCGTTTTAATTTACTCGCCCTGATATAGCAAGAACTATTAAATCTAGGATAAAGCACCTAATATCCGATTAGAGGAAGAAATTGTAGTGACGAATGAAGGTCCCGAATACATTCTCAAAATGTGCGCTCTGGGTGATGGAGCTGTGGGGAAGACTTCATGCATCATGAGATTCACTGAGGATAGTTTTGGTGAGAAATACAAAGCCACAATTGGTACAAATATCGCAGTGAAGAATATCGAAGTGGAAATGAGCAAAGAGGAAATATTCAAAGCTCAAATTGTCCTCTGGGATTTGGCAGGGCAACCGTCATACAAGGATCTACGTCAACGGTACATGGTAGGCTCATCGATGGCATTCATAGTCTATGATGTCACCAGACCTTCGACATTCATGAACGTGTATGAGTGGTATCGGAACTTTCGTGCGGTTTGTCCAAAAGCGGTTATTGTATTGGTTGCTAACAAGGTCGATGTGAAGGAACGACTAGTACCAAAGGAGGCGGGACTTATGCTCTCTGAGTGGCTTGATCTGAAGTACATTGAAACTTCTGCTAAGACAGGGAAGAACATCAACACACTGTTTATTGAATGTGCAAGGGAAACTATAATGAAAGAACATTATTGATTTCTTGCAATCAGTCTCCCAGCTGAATTTCTCAGGTTTCAATGCCTAGGGGAAGAATATCTGTGCAGCTTGAAATGCATAATCTAGAATCACATTCGGAAATATGAATAATGCAACCACAGCTAAGACACAGATTGCTACAGCGACCATTGGCACTAGTGGTAAGTTCAACTTTGTATCATCCTTCGGTTCTTCCATGTACATGAACTTCATCACACGTAGATAGTAACCCAAAGAGAATACAGAGTTTAATAGACCAACCAATGCAAGCCACCACATATCTGCCACAACAGCACTCTGGAACAACACAAGTTTGGACCAAAAGCCAACTGTCAAGGGCATACCTGCTAATGCGAGCATCAATATTGCGAACATCGCAGCAGCCACAGGAGCTCTCTTACTCAACCCAGCTAAATCATCATAGGTTATGCGCTTCATGAGTTTGTAGGACATCGCCCAGATTAGTATGAAAGCAGCGGTCTTCATGATAGCATGTGTGAATGCATGGAACCCAGCTGCAGCCATTCCAATCTCATTCGCAGCAGCAACTCCAATGAACAGGTAACCCATCATAGCAATACTAGAAAAGGCCAACATCCTCATGATATCCTTTTGAGCGAGGGCAAGGACATTTCCAATGACCATCGTTAGGACAGCAACTCCTGCAATCAGAGGTGCCCACTCAGTCTTCGCAAAGAAGAATCCAATCATGAGAATTCTGAGAAGTGCACTCACTCCAGTTTTCTTTGAGCCACCTGCAAGGTATGCAGTGACACTGCCGTCCGCACTTGCGTAAGTATCAGGTACCCACTGCCATCCTGGAAATATTCCAACCTTGAAACCAAATGATACAATGAAGAGTACTATAGCAAGTAGTAATGTATACGCTGCAGGTTCATTGCCTACCGGTGATGCCCAGAGTGTATTGACATATACACTGAGAGCAGATAGGTCAGTTGTACCAGCAACTCCGAATGTTAGTGCAATTCCTAAGAGCATGAGCATTGTTGCTAAGAGTCCCATAACGAAATATTTGGTTGCTCCATCAACAGCCTCACGACGTGGTCCTAATGCTACCAAGATGTACGTTGGAGTACTCATTAGCTCCCATGCAAGAAATAGAGCAACAAGGTCTGTAGCCATGACGACCCAAATTGCACCGGCAAATGATATCATGAGCAGGAAATTGTATGTACCCTTGTCACCACCCCAAAGGGTTGAGGACATCAATACGAGAAATGCTACCATCAGTACAATATAGACGAAGAGGTCAGTGAATGCATCTCTCACAAAGAGGGTACCAAACGAGTAGCCAAACATTACAGTGGGATCAAACATCACCATTTCGAGAATCGCAAGGATAACTCCAATGAAACTGATACCAAGCGGATTGTAACGCATTCCTACTGTTAGTGCTATGATACCGAAAATAACCAAGGTAATTGCAGGTAGAGACATGATCCATCCTGCTGGAACATATGCAAGTATCAGTTCTTTCAATGGTAAGAGTAGGATTCTAAGACTGTCAGCTATAGCAGCAAGTTGTAGCATTATGGAGCACCTCCAAGTAACATGGCATCAACTACCGGCTTCACTATATCCAAGATCAGATCAGGCCAGATTCCAAGTAGTATTACAGGAACCAACATCAAAATTGGAGCAATCAAATCACTCCATGATGCCTCAGAAACCTCCTTCTCAGGATCAGGGTCACTGAAGACAATACGATTCAACATCCAGAGCATATAGCCAACTGTAATGAATATACCAAAACCAATCGCTGCAGACCAATTGATAACAACGATTGAACCAAAGATAATGAGTGCCTCTGCAATAAAGCCGCTAAAGCCAGGGAGGCCAAAAGCAGCAAGTGTAGCAAGGATAAGCACTGCAGATAATTTAGGAGCCTGTGCCATGAGACCCTTGATATCAGGAATCTCTCTTGTGCCAGCGTTGTACTTTAGCTGGCCCGCGACAATAAACATCACTGAGATTATCGTACCGTGTGCAAACATCATAAAGATCGAGCCTTGAAGTGCTAGACTTGCCGCAGCTTGAATTACGGGATCAGTAGAACCCGATCCAGCCGCATAAGCAGCAACACCTAGGAGGACCCAACTCATATGATTAATGGAAGTCCAGGCAACAAGTCTCTTCATGTCAGTCTGTGCCATGGCTGTGAATGCCGCGTAGATACAAGTGAAGATTGCAATTATTGCGAATGGAATTGCCAACCGAGTGATTGCATCAGGAACCATCCAGAGACCGAGTCTAATGAATGCGTAACCCCCCATTTTCAGGAGAATGCCTGCCAAGATAACTGAGCCTGGTGTGGGTGCCTTGACATGAGCCCATGGAAGCCAGTTATGTAATGGAAATACCGGTAGCTTGACCCCAGCACCCATGAAAATTGCCAATGCAAATCCAATCTGAACCCAGGGATCAAGTCCAAGATTACGAAGATCAACCATATTGAATGTTGGGACTGCGGTCGCGATTCCGTATATATTGAACATTGATGATTGGAAGTATAGATAGAAGAACCCAACAAGCATCACTGCAGAACCGAGATGAGTGTAAATGAAGAACTTGACCGCGGCATGATTACTACCTTCCTCACCCCAACGACCGATGATGAAGAACATGGGAATCAAAACAAGTTCCCAAAAAATGAAGAAGCCGATCAAATCCAGTGACATGAAGACTCCAAGCAGACCAGTCTGAAGCACAAGGAAGAGAGTGTAATAGAGACCCTTTGATTCTTTGATGTGATTTGAGCTGATTGCTGCAATCCAGACTACTAGATTGGTTAACAGTATCATGACCAGTGAGAGACCATCCACACCAAGGATTATCTCGAAGACCGGTGCAGACGAATCAGTTCCTAGTCGTGCTAGCATGTGGCTGATTGTGTAGCTCATTCCACCTGGGTCTGAACCTAGTGATGGTGTGCCAAGAATAAGCAGTACTGCAAGGCCCATCTCTAGGGTCGTTACAATCAAGGTGATTGCTCGTGACCCTTTACCCCCTACGAGGAATGCAACTAGAGCACCAACTAGTGGGATTAGCAGCATTAGCACTAGGATGTTCATGGGCAGCATAGAAATCAGATTAGTTGCGAAGTCGAGTTGCATCTAGATTACCCCCCATGAGAGTAGAGCTATAAGTACCATTAAGCCAATTCCAAATATTACAACACCAATGTAGTCATTGATTAGACCTGTCTGTGACTTTTGACCTGCTTCAGAGGCCTCTACTGCGGAAGTAGAAATACCCTCAGCAAATCCGTCTATAATATTATCATCAAACCATCGTACTTTGGTGGATATCGCTATGGCTGCATCAGCAGATTTGTTATCGATACCATCAATTATTTTCTCATCCACTTTCAGTCTCCAGAGATCTGCAAACCGAAGGAACTTGTTCACGAAAGCGTAATAGATATCGTTGATGTACCAGCGATGTTGTAAGAAAGTATACAACTTCCTCATAACACCTTTCTCCGGAATCCTTGTATTTGGTGTGTCAGCATTTTTAATGTACATCATATATGCGGGAATTCCACCCAGTAACAATGCACCAATCGTGATAGTAAAGGGTACTAGCCCGGGCATGGTAATCTTCACCATGATCATTTCAACCATGATCTCAGTCCAAGTGTGAGTATCATTGATTGCAATCTGCTGAATAAGCGGAAACACTGCGAAGGCTATCACAGTGAAAGCTGCAAGTATGAAGAGTGGGACCATCATCGCAGGACCTGGATCATGAGGTTCTTCATGGTGCTCCTCATCGTGATGTTCCGGTCGTGGTCCATGGAATACCATTCCCATCAAACGTATACTGTAGAAAATGGTACACGCTGCTGCACCAACTGCCAGGACAAAGAGGAACACGCCTACTGTGCTATGAGTTGCCAGCTCGTACGTGTACTCAATGATAGAGTCCTTTGACCAGAACCCAGACAACGGTGGGATACCTGCTAAGGCTAGTACACCAATGAGCATGACCCGGTATGTCCATTTCATGTATCCCTTAAGTCCGCCCATCTTGGACATGTATTTTGTATGCACTGTATGTATGACTCCTCCTGCTGCAAGGAAGAGAAGTGCCTTGAAAGCACCGTGAGCGACAACGTGGAGAACTCCACTCAGGTACGCACCTTCAAAATGACCGTCAAGGGCTAGGATTCCACCAGTGCCTAATGCGAGAATCATGTAACCAAGCTGACTCAAAGTTGAGAATGCTAGGACCTTTTTGAGCTCATTTGAAACCATGCCCATTGTAGCAGTCATGAAAGCAGTGATTCCACCAATTACTGCAACAATGATGAAGAATGATATTGCCATCTCTATACCGATTGTTTGCAATGGTACGTAACCAACTACATTCTCAGGAGCAGCTGTAGTTGTGGTTGCGTCAACGATTGTAAGGAGGAATCGAGCGCACATGTACACTCCAGCCTTAACCATCGTGGCAGCGTGGATGAGGGCCGAAACGGCAGTTGGACCTGCCATAGCTTCAGGTAACCAAATTTGAAGTGGAGCCTGACCAGACTTGCCGATAGCTCCAGCAAAGATGAGTAGAAGAGCAGGAATGAGAAGTCCCCAGCCTGCCATTGTTCCCCACCAGTTGTTCACATTTTGAGCCATATCGGTGAAGAGGAAAGAGCCAGTGAATATGAAGAGTAGAAGAATACCACCTAGCATGAGCGCATCGCCAATTCGTGTGACGATGAAGGCTTTTGTGCCGCTGTGAGTGTTAGCCTC
>JAUWOU010000201.1 GCA_030612005.1 Candidatus Thorarchaeota archaeon
ATACAGTATATCCACTAAATAGAGGGTGGTTTCTGATTGAAAGCAATAGGAGCAATACTTGTCTTCTTGAATGCCGTGTGCGGGGGGATATTTGTTATACTGGCTTTGTGGGATTCTGATTTCCATTGGTTAATATTCCCAGTTCCAGTGGTTTCTTCTTTATTCCTAATACATGGATTCGAATCAGAAAGGAAAAATATTACACTAAAACATTTCATTCCTGGTAGTATCAATAAGGAGGTACCAGAAATAGATCAGAAATCTAGCTTTGTATATTTCGTCATCAATCTTATTTTTCTAGGCTTCGTTGTTATCTTGTTACCATTTCCACTATCCGAAGATATCCGCCTCTTTTTGTATCTTACTGGAGGAGGTAGTGTTTTCTATTACAACTTTGAGGAAATCGGAAAGGAATTAGCACGAAGTAAACTCAGGAAAATCAACATTCTAGTAACATACTCATAAAGTGTACCTGTGTCTATCAAGAAACTCCTGTTTCTTTGCAGGATTGAAGCTGCTCAAAGCTTGTAAATAACCTGTTATCCGGCTAAAAATCTCTACACCTATGTATCCACACCGGTCACAGGGAACCCTAGACAAATCTTCAACAGAAGCGAATTTTGCACTCCTCCAATCAATACCAGCTTGGTAGTTGCAGACAAGACACAAACCTATTTCTAGAATTGAAGTACTATAATGCTTCTTTTTCATCATCAAATATCTCGTTTAGATCTTGATATAATATCTCATCAGGTAATTCTGATGTAACAGTATTCCTAAATTTCCCACTTATTGCTCTACGAAGAATTCTGAGAAAGTCTGTTCTCATTGATTCTCTTTTCTGCAATGATGCAATCCATTCAATTATCCGATGATCTTCTCTCAGAGCAGTTGAGTCAAGAAAATCAATCCAATCTCTCCAGGTCCCTGCGGTTTTCACAAAGTCCCAGTCGAATTTACCGATATGATAGCTGTATCTAATTTCGATATACCAAAACCTTGATGGTGTTGGTTCAGTCTTATCATACAGTTTCTCTGTATGATCATAGATCGCACGCCAAATTTGCTTCCTGGCACTGGATGAAAGGTTCATATCGTCAATGAAATCCAATCGCGAACCGAATTCGTACCAAAGTTTAATCACACCATGCTTACCCTTGAGCTTGAATAGACCAAGGTCCTCGAGTTCCCTTTCAATCTCACGAATTTTAGTCTTAATCATCTCATCATTTTCATCGGCCTTCCTTCTCAAGTTACCCGGAAGTGGTGATATATCTGAGATGTAGGTTTTTACCTTAGTCTTCTTTCCATTGGGAAGAGTAACCTCTTCAAGAATGATAATTGCCAATTCAAATCAAGTTACTCCTTTGTGGTAATAGTAAAAGAGCTTTCCCATTGCTAGTGAATATCTCTCTAGAAGAGTTACTGGGTCTGTAAGGTTTGCTGGATTAACATCAACAATACGTGGATTTTCAGAACTAAGGTCCATTGAAGCCAACTCCATTGCTGCAAACCTGAACAGATACTCAGTAGCCGCATCAGCATCATCCTCTACTGCTTGATAACTTGGATGAGCTACATTATAATTAAGGACTATACCACCTGAAGAGCTGTTATCAATGTATCCAATTGAAAACCTATACTCGGTATCTTCCATACCCAGGGGTTTGTATGATTCAAATATTCCCTTAGCCATCGGCTCGGTTTCCACATAGAACGTGAATCCCTTTTGATCTAATCGAGTCGCCATATTCGCATCAGTGATTCTCGCAGTGAGTACATACGTACCTTTCTGTTTGAAGCGCGTTTTGTCAATCTTCAAATCAAATGGAGGATAGCAATTCTTCGTAGAATGTTTCTCAACTTGGCAGACGCTGTCGGCTACATCGAGAATTTGGTTGTTACCATATCTAACGAAAATCCTCAACCTAACCTCAGCATCATCTTCAGAATCATTAATGATATCGATATTGATGTTATCAATACTCTGACCATAATCTACACGGTTCGATTCGGGATTTGGAAATTCAGGACGTTTTAAAGAAATACGAATTGGTTTTTCTGGTCCCCGAGAGATTGATGGTCCAGACCTTGAAGTTGGACCTCTCTTCTTGAAGTCCAGAAGATTCGCAATTCTATTAATCGCACTAAGTGCTCGTCTTTCAGCAGACCTCTGCTTCTCCCGCTTCTCTTTCTCAGGATGGGGATCATATCCTAGTTCCTTTTTAGCAAATTCACTCATCTCTGACCTTAACCAGCGACGTAATTCTTTTGGGAATGATTTCTGGAAAGATATGCTATTATGTTCCAGACCCTCTGCATCCTTTATTTCAGCTTCTCCAATCTCATCAAAGGTCACATAACCGTACATGCACTCTCTGATATAATCTGGCAAAGCGACTGGTTCAATAGTGCAAATCTTCATTCCACCTCGCTGAACTGCAATCCCTCTTAGTTCCTCACGAATTTTCTTCTTTGGTTCACAGACGAGGTGTAATTTAATGATGGTTGAGATGCCCCCGAATTCTTTTCTCATTCCCCTTTTAGTAAGATACACCTTTTTCTTTCCAATGGATTTTTCAGGAAGGTCAAACTCTTCGGGTAGCTTGACAACCCTCTCTTCCCCTCTACTTTTGATGATTATCTTAGCATCATATTTCTTGATAATCTCCCACCATGTTTCCCCAATCATGAACTCAAATTCTGAAGATTTAATGGCATCTTTCAGATTCTGGATTGGATTAACAATTATTATCCTAGTACCTACAGTATCTAAGGATTTGATGATTCCCCCAGTTGTCTTGATGAGTTGTTCTCTTGCTTTCTCATTATCAAAATGAATTACAGGGGATCCAGTTAGTTCAATTCTTCTTCCACCCAAACGGTAATTCCCTTCTACAGTTAAGGTGTCATAATTAATTTCATTAGATTGAGAAGCTCCTACAAAAATGAACTTCCCACGACCCCGAGATCCTAATGCTCTGTTATGTTCAACATCATCTTTTGTGAATCCATATCCTTCGAAAGCAGCCCATCGCTCATCTGAAGGAAGTCCATCTAGATAACCATCTGCTTTCAATACTTGTCCTGTGAGTCCAGTTGTACCTTGATCGGTCATGCATAGGTATGAGTTCTTCTTTCCTTCGATTAACTCAAATGTGAAGCTCCAATCCTTACCCTTCTTCGTTAATCTTGCGTCCCATCCATTTTGGATCGCATCCTTTTGTAAACCATGAGTTATCGAGGTCTTTTGTTCATAACCATCAATAACTCCCTTTAATACAGCATACCAATTGGTGACTGTGTCGCGAGCTTTGCCCTCTTCTGGTTTTTCCCCCAACTATTACCCCCCCAACCGAAATTGCTTACTCGACTTCTGCTTGAACAAAGATTCAGTTTCCTTCACTGATTTTCTTATGGCACTGAAGATTTTTGAAATCTCTTCATCAGTGTACTCGTACATCGATTGATTTGAGCAATTCCCAAGAACACGTAATTTCTCAAGAATAGCATTTGTTCTTCTTTCAGCTACTCTAACGAACCGGTCTCGTTTATTTTCGGTCATATTAGTTCACCATAATCAAAATATATTGAGATTTGAAAGCATTTAAAGTCATCTTTTCTGTAAATTTATGGTAAATATAATATCAATATATTTGTAATATATTTTGAAATTATATTAAAGCATCAAATAGAAAGGCAATAGAGGTATTCCAAGAATAATACCATAAAATAGGAGCACAAAAGGTGCAAACTTCAAGAATCAATGAGAGTTGATTCCATTTGTGACTTGAACTCTGGTGTTCGTTCACATATCCTTGGTATCTTCTCGATGATCACCGTCTCAAAACTGAGCAGCAGGTAACTCCTGACTGCTCACCATAGGGCGAACTTATGAAGACTAGAATCAATCAATCCAAATCTGGAAATTCGCTGCTTGTTACGTTCCATGAAGGATTCTCCACATACACGATAACTGTACCAATGCCATACGCCATTCAATTCTTTGTAGAAGGGCTTGTGACCTCTCTTGAAACGCTGAAAGGAAATCCCGATGCACAGGAAAATCTTGATGGTACTCAAGGTCAGAAAGCACAGATTCAAGAATTTCTAAGACAAGCAGTACTTCTCTATGACGAATTCATATCTACCAGAAAAGGGTGAAGAACCCTGAATGAACGTACTCAACTACTTCGTGCAAAATTACTTCAACGATACTACAAGTCAGCTGTACTTGGATGGTCTATTCCTCGTAGTTTTCACTGGTCCAAAATAGTAAATTTAGAGGGATTCTGGAGATGGACAAAGCCGCATCAAGGGATTAGAGGAAGGTTGGTGAAGAATCCGCCATTGCATGTGTATCAAACAGTCTGTAAATTCAAGACTGAAGAACCACCACGAGGGCAAGAATCGACAGGGTATTTTCTAGGAGGACCATTGATATTCGATGCAGATCTTACAGAGAAAAAAGAACCATTCTCTCTTTGGCGATTGATGGATAGTGCCGATATGGTTCTGGAGCTTGTTGAAACCCTTGAAGACAGGGGGGAATATCAACTAAAGCAAGTCTTGTTTAGTGGGATGAGGGGAATCCACGTACTTGTCCAAGATACGTCTGAATTGAGAGAAGCAATAAGACTCAGTAAGAGAAGGGGCAGAAACTTACGTGATCATATTAGAGAAAGACTACAAACAGCCCGTTCCATAGGAAAGTGGTGCAAAGGATGGGACTGGAAAGTTAGCACAGATATCTGGAGAGTATCGCGAGTGCCATGGAGTATTCACGGAACTAGCGCACTTCGAGCTCTTCCTTTGAAAAGACCTTATACGGCAACTAGCTTCAGGAACCAGCTAAAAGCCGCTAGCCCATTCTCCAATGTAAGAAAAATCCGGATTCGAATGAAGCGCAGTGTTCCACTCTTTACCTTTATCGATGGAGAAACCTATGGACCTTATCGAAAGGGTTGGGCGACCAAACTACCTATTGCTGTATCTCTTCATCTCATCTGGCAAGATTTAGCAAAACCCAGAGAACAGGGTCAAACTCAAGCCGGAGCATGGTTTGATCGTGGATGGCAAATCCTTTTCCGCGGAGGTGCAAATAGGAGAGATATGGTTTCATCACTGGAAGGAGCAATTGCAACATGACAGGTAATTGCCCAGCTGGTAGAAGCTGTTCTTCGTGCCCGTACGAACC
>JAUWOU010000212.1 GCA_030612005.1 Candidatus Thorarchaeota archaeon
ATGTTATTTCGCATCTAGCGTCGAGCATCTGACATAAGAAACTCTTGAAATCGATGCAAGACTCTTTGAAGGCATTCATAGATCTCTTCCTTTTCCTTAGTCCTATTGCTAAGAAGCTCCTGTAATTCTTGACTTTGTAACAAGGTATCAAGTGTTGTTTCTAACTCTCTACAGAAGAATCGTATCGCATATAGAGTTGGAACAGGAGTTTCTCTTGAGGTAATCCCATCAAGGAAAGTCACTGGAAGAAGGGATTCTTCTGGATTTAATGGAGGTACATATTTTTCCAATTGCATCACCAAATGGGAATAGTCATAATTCTAATCGATTGTCATAATTAACGGTTATAATCCCATATCGAAATAGAATAGTATCAAAATGGCGGTCTAGGAGGGATTTGAACCGTTCCAATCTGTAAGAAAAATAGGAGGGGCACATGGCCCCTCAGTGGCAGAATAAATCAATCGCGATTTCTCTGTTATGTTATTTGCAAATTTTCAGGGGTACTATTCTAACCGAATCGGTTCCTTGGATTTGTTGAGCATCAAATGTTTCTCCAGTCAGGGTCGCTTCAGTACTGTCCTTTGTCAGCTCGATTTCCTGTGTCTGGAAGTGTAGGACAAGATCCATATCACCATCAAGGTCAACATCTGAGAGATGCCATTTTAATGGACTAGCTCCTACAAATTCTATCGTAACAGGGTCAATAGTAGAGACATCAAAGTCATCAGTAGTTAGTATGGCCACTACTACTCTTCCTCTGGATTTGAGATTGATGGGGTTGGTCAAACTACCAGGTTTGATATCAATTTCAATAAGGATAACGATTCTTTTTATGACCAGTTGATATGTTTCAGATTCAATAGACATTCGTCTGTACAGAAGCTCATGCGCATTTGGAGAGTAACTTGCACGATCATCAATATATGAACCGTCTGTAATCTGAACAATTTCCGTACCATCTACGTTCATCTTGAAAATGTGCATATTCCCATCTGCACGGTCACTAATCATTAACAGTAACTGTCCATCAACAGGATTGTAGTTCTCCCAACGGTTGGAATATTCGTCATCAAGAACCATCCTGTCGTTACTTCCGTCCATGTCAATTGCATGTATATTGCCGTCATTCCAGTGGTAGACGATAGTATTCCCATCAGCCAATACTAGAGGGAAAGTTCGCTTTGTGAATGATTTGATCATATCCCTGTCTGTACCATCTGGGTTACATTGCATTAGAGCTTCAGTGGGCGCATTCCAACCCCAAGCGTTGCCCCATACAAGTTTGTTACCAGTTGGTGACATGCCTATAGTAAATGAATACGGATGTTCCCAGTCACTGAGACAATTCCATTGGTCGGTGCCGTCATTCATACAAGTGTATGGTCTATACCATCCATTGCCATTATGAGCAGAAAAGTATACAAGATTTGTCCCAGGAATGAACCTGCCCCAGCTTGCTGAACCTCTGTTTATGTAATACCCATTTTCTGTGTATTTTATTCCGTTAGTATAGGTGAATGTAATCTGTGTAAGGTCACTCCCATCAACTCGGATTTTCCACAATTCATTACGACCATAGTAATCATCGGGTTGACCTTCTTCTTCACGTATCATGAAAAGAATCCAGTCGCCCTGCCAATCTTCTAAATGATTATAGTCGGCTTTTGTGTATATCAACTGTCTATTCGTAACTTCCTTACCATCCCACTCCGCAATCCAGAGATCGCCCCAGAGCTGTCCTTCTGGACACTTGATATATGCTATTTTAGTTCCATCAGATGACCAAAGATGGTCAGTGATATTCCCCTCATCAATGATAATATCGATTTCAGGGGTTGTTGTTGCTGCTGCTTGATCTGTTGCTAACGCAAAAAACATACTAAACAAGAGCAGCATAGCTATAATTGCTGAAGCTGTCTTCATCTTTCTCAAACCTTTTGCTTTCAATTTCTTCACTCTCCTACAGTATAGGATTATTCTTGAATCCCTAGAACAAAGCAGTCTTAGTATGAATCACTAGTAGGCATGCGATTCTATGTATGTGGATATTTGTAAACGATGTACAATCTGTTAACCCAAATATATACGGGCGACACACAAAAACCTTTGGTGATTCGAAATATACTATACGGTGACTTATTTCGACGATTATTTGAAAAAAATCGAAAGTGTTTGTTCAAAAATTATTATGATAAATGAAGAAGCAGTCATGTGGGGCTAAGAGTGATTTGAACCACTCCATTAAAGTAAGACATTGTAGTGGTTGTTCTATGCGTGTGAGCCAAATGATAAAGACAAGAGTAACTGAAATGTTGGGATGTAAGTATCCGATTATTGCAGGGGCTATGGCAAGAATTTCTAGTCCCGAATTTGTTGCTGCAGTTAGTAATGCGGGTGCCTGTGCTGTATTAGCCAGTGCGAATTATAAAACTCCTGATGATCTGCGTGATGCAATCAAGAAAACTCAATCACTTACAAATCAACCATTTGCAGTAAATATCAATTTGTTCCCCGCTCTGATGCCTCAAGACAAACTAGAAGATTATGTGGATGCTACATTAGCTGAGGGTGTGAAAATCATTGAAACAAGTGGTCACAAAGCTCCAGAGGATTTAGTTCCTAAATTCAGGGATGGAGGAGCTATCTGGATTCACAAATGTGCTGGAGTAAGATACGCGATAAAAGGAGCTTCCCTAGGTGCGGATATGATAACGATTGTTGGATATGAGAATGGCGGAGCTACTGGAAGATTAGATATTGGAACGATGGTAATGACTCCATCCGTAGTTGATGCTCTAGATGTTCCTGTAATTGCAGGGGGTGGAATAACAGATGGCAGAGGTATTGCCGCGGTCTTGGCACTAGGTGCTGAAGGAGTAATCATGGGGACAAGGATGATGGCTACAAAAGAGTGTCCAATTCATGATAATCTCAAACAGGCTTTCGTTAATGCTGCAGAAACTGATACAACTCTGGCTTTGCGTTCTGTTCAAAATACTCACAGAATATGGAACAACAAAGCGGCACAGCACGTAATTGAATTAGAGAGTCAAGGAGCTCCCCTATTTCAACTCATTCAAGCAGCCTCTGGGGATACCGCAGAAAAAATGTACAAGGAAGGAGATATTGAACTGGGGGTAGTAAGTTGTGGTCAAGGTGTAGGATTAATCAAGGATATACCTACTGCTAAGGAATTATTGGATAGAATGATGGTCGAGGCTGAAGAAAGAATTTCAAGACTTGATAAATTATCCAAATAGTTTCGTGAGTCCTAACGGTCTCAATATTCTCGGGTGTTAAGAAATCTAAGAAGTAGATGGCGGGCCAAGAGAGATTAGAACCCTGACAAAACGTATTATGCAGGTGTATTCAGAAAATCCGAATATTAACGTCCACAACTATCATCGGGATATTGATGAATGGACTCTCTAATTCATTTATTCAGGTGCATTGAGTGGACTTAGCACTATGAAGTATGAGAATGCTAAGTTAAAAGCGGCAACAGTGTTCCATCCCAACCAAGATAGGCTTTCATTATACGTGCTTACGAACCATAGAGTAATCACCACAATAGTCAGAACTACAACCAAGAGTGATTTCTTGATGGGAGTACTTTCCCATAGTGGACGCATTGTAGCTGACCATCCACCATTCTTCTTTCGATCATATACCAAGATTATGCTCATAACGAGAAGCAAGATGTAGAAAGGAATAACGAGTAATACGTTTCCCAAATCGGAAAAGAGCGCGAGTAACCACGTCATAGACCAGAGCACCAAGTTAGGCAAAACAAAAATCCTTTCTCTCATTTGTATCTCTACAGGTGTTGGAATATTAGCCATACGTATGTATATTGGTAGTACTTACATAAGCATTTTCACCGACAATTAGTTACCCTCTGATTGAGTTGTTTTGTGAAAAAAATTAAATAATAAATTAGTATCTTAATTTGGATTATTATTCAACGGCACTTGTAAAACTCTAAAATAAAGTAGATGGCGGGCCAGGTGGGAGTTTTAGGCTGGATACTGGAGGTCAAAGGATCGTCTAATGGATGTCTAACTTATTCCTATTTTTCGGTAGCTACTGACAATCCTTGCTTAAACTTGTGATAATATCCACAACTCTGATAAAGTACCAAGGAATCAGACTGAAGAGGGATACCTAAAGGTGATGCAATAGGATGAAGAGTGCAGAATCACTGATTAATATAGGAAAGACGTACTTTTCACAGGGGAAATACCCTGAGGCGGAACAGGCTTTTCGCAAGGCAGCAGATTGAAGGGTTTGAAATCGTAGCCTAAATCGAAATGAGAGAGACAAGATGAATGGCGGGCCAGGAGGGATTTGAATTCGGTATTTGGTTTCATAAGTCATAAAGATGTTTTGGACCAATCTCATCAGGAAATAGAACATTCAGGGGAGAATAGACTACAACCACAAGTGATGATGATAGTAAGAGAAGTGTGTAGAATGCCACAGACATATTCATCTCTGTTACTTGAGTAAAAGTAAGGAACCAGAATGGTAGAATCATCGTTCCAAGAATGAATGAGAGATGGGGTAGAAAAGCGCCAAGTTTGTTTCTTATTTGATTACCCTCTTTCAGGTTTGGCAAAATCAGGAACACCAAACCAATCAGGCAGTAGAAGAGCCAATAGGTTGTTTCAATTCCAAAAAGATAGTCCGCAGGAGTGTCGAATGGTGTAGTCTGACCAACAGTCATAATTGGATAGATAAGAAGAATTAATCCTGAGGCTTGAAGAAGACTGTCAAACATGTCCTTGGATTTGATTGGAAGAACCCAGAAGATAGCCATTAGGAACAGAGCAACCATAACTATCCCGATTGAGATTTCAATTAGTATCACTTTTGTCCAGTAGAATGCAAAAGCGGATCCTAATAGAATGAACAG
>JAUWOU010000252.1 GCA_030612005.1 Candidatus Thorarchaeota archaeon
TATGTATGTATGAATGGTGGCTGGATCAGGTGTTGAAACTTGTAGTTGATGCCAAGGTGGTGCTACCGTTGTAGGTAATGCACCATGTATCCAGATACCGAGCATACTAGTACTGCGATTTGAGATAGATATGAATGACTCAACTACATAGTTTGGTGTTGGGGGTTCTGCAAAGAAGTTCAGATAACCCACTCCAGGATTCAGGTTGAATACTGCAGGCGGTAATGCAAAAGCTGTCTGATCCATTATCAGAGTGAAATTACTGTTAGAGAAATCTGTTGAGTTTACAGTGAGTACTGTAATGTACACATTAGCAATATCTTCAGTAACATAGACCCCGTCAGGTGGAGGGATTGTAAACTCAAATACATGGCCAGTATATGCAGGAACCGTGGCCATTGCATGCTTATCTTTCCCGCCTAGATTACCACTTGGAGAAATAACGGGAATTCCATCCGCAACCAGTTCATCAATCATTTGTTCGGCAAGAGAACTACCATCAAGATAATGATACGTCCAAGAACCTATTTCAGTAAGAATCACATCAGCACCTGTATTGTTTGCGATTACCAGTGCCTCTTCAATTGATAGCCATGTAAACTGGTCTCCAATTACACGTATCATCATTAGCTCTGCAGAAGGAGCAGTACCAACATAAGTTCGAAGTTCCGGTACTCCTCCAAGAAGTATTCCTGCAACTGCAGTTCCATGACCTCCACCAAATAGACTATCATCTGTATGAGTGCTTGCAGTGAGATTAACTCCACGTACCCAGGATTGGATAGTAGGTGATGGATTACCATCTTTCTCAAAGATGTATTTGGTCTTGGGCGTTCCCAGCATTATCAGGGCTTCTCCAAGATCAAGATATCCGTCACCGGATGTATCATTCACGATAAAGAAGGGTTCACCAATATCTGGTATTCCATTCTGTGTAACATTGTCTGCCCACACCCATTCGGTGGTCACATTAAATATTCCATCCGCGCTCAAGTCTATTGCGTAGAGTACTTCATCGGCCGTTATAGAACCACCATCATCAAGATCAACGCCATCAGTTCCATTATCGAATACACCATTTGCGGCTCCACCATCAAGCCACCCAAAACTTCCACCATCAGCAAACCAGAGGTCCGGATGACGCCAATCAACACCAGAGTCCAGATCTGCAATCAGAATACCTTCTCCTGTTATGTTCAGTCCAAGGTCATCAACTTCTTTCCAAACATCGTCAGCATTTATCTCGGGTATTGAAACATCTCGTGGAGATTCCATGAACTTGAGATGCGACTGAGCAGCAATTTCATCGACAATATTGAGGTCTATTAAATTGGCAAGACTTGTCGAAGATCCTTGCAAGAGGTAATATGGACCAATATGACTCGTAGTGGGATTTCCGAAACTGAACTCAATTCCCATTCCAAGTATGGTATCAATCATTGATGACGTGAAACCATTCTCGAATTTTGCTACAACAGGAATTTGCTCACCATATAGCTCTGTCAGTGCATTGAAATCGAGAGGTGTGGCTTCATGAATTACTGTCTGCTGGTCATCTACTGATGATAGATAAAAGAGAGCAGGGACGCTTGATAATACTAAACAAGATAGTAGTAGCGCGCTTACTAATTTCCTTTGCACAGTCTAATCCTCCACAGACGCAAATCCAATCTCTGTTTATATTTAATACTTCAAAGACCTATTAATTTATGCAGAAAGGCTTCTGTTACGAATTATTCCTCCCGCTCAATGATATTCAAATCACTATCAAAGATGTTCTCAGTACCTTTTGATTTTCTAAGGTCAACTTTTCTATCACGCAAAACGTTTACTGATGCGTAGAAATCAACAGATTCATCTGCACGTGAAATTTTCTGTCCTTCATAAAGAGAAGTACCGGCACTCACTAAATATGAAACCGTGATACAAATGGCGAGTGGAATTACCAAGTCAAATGAGAGGCTCATCTCTAGCATCATTACACAAGTAGCGACTGGTGTGTTTGTAGTTGCTGCAAGAACTGCGCCCATTCCAAGAACCATGAATGCGGCAACATTTCCCGGATGAAATATCTCGCCAAATATAGACCCAAGCATTGCTCCTACAAAGAGGGATGACGCAAGCACCCCGCCAGAAACACGACCAGCCACTACAAAGGATGATGCGAATAGCTTGCTAAATAATAGTATGATAAGAATGAGGATTGGTTGCGGATTTTCTGCTAAGAAGTTAATGACTTCGTAACCCATTCCCGCTATTGTCAACGATGGACCAGCAACTAAAGCTGCAAAGAAAATAACCACACAAGCTAAGAGTGATCCAAAGACAGGATCCGCCCAATCAGGTAGCTTTACTGTGAAAAAATTACGAGTTGCCATCAAGCTTACCGCAAATAGAATCGAAACAAGTCCAGCAACAACACCAAAGAAAATGAGGAGTGGTGTTTCAGCTAGTGTAAATTGATATGATGCCTGAAAGGTGAATAGAGTAGTTGAATCGGTCTGTGTGATAAAAGAGTAAATCCCACTGAAAACTATGAATGATGTAATTGCAGCAATTATAGTTGGTACAAAGTAACCTAGTCGAGCATCTCGTTTGTAAGGAGCTTCTGTTGCAAATAATGCACCTCCTAAAGGTGCTCTGTATATCCCAGCAGTCGCAGCTGCTGAACCCATCATTAGAAAGACTCGCAAGTGAGCAGGGTCCTTGAAACCAAGTCGGTGACCAATCTGACCACCAACACCTGCACCTATTAGAACAGCAGGACCCTCGCGACCTACAGGATTTCCGGTTCCTATTGAAACTGATGTCGCAATCATTTTCGTGATTGTTGTACCCTTACGGAGTGCACTTGGTTTATGAGTTATTTCGATAGCCTTTGAGATTCCACTACCTTGAATCTCATTTCGACCTAAATAGATGAGGAGCCCTGAGAAGGCACCGCCAATAAGTGGCGCAAGAAAAATTGGAAGCGAAGAAAAGGCGGATATAGTCACCTCAATCATAAGCTGGAATGCGACCATGAAAAGACCACAAACTAGACCAACAAGGATCGAGGCTGGAACGTAGAGTTTGTAGAATCTTAAGAAGTGATTGATATGGAATAGGTCCTTTAGAGGAATCACATTCTCAATCTTCTTTTCAGCCATATCACTCACTAAGCCAGAGGTTTTGTACTTCTAACTCGCTGATTCCATCAAACTTATCTCTTTCCGGTGTCTTGCTTGAGTCGGCGACTCACCCTTGACTGGCAAGAAAAAGACCGATACTGCAAAATCTGAGGGGATAGGTGACCTCAGTATAGAAGAAGTGCAGGATAGGTTAGAAGAAATCTCAGATAGACTTGCTAGGCTAGAAGATATTCTAGAGAGGGTGGGGCCAGGAATCGAGGAAGTACGGACATCTGCAAATATCATCAGAGAGGGGATGAATTTTTACAGCGGCATGGTCAAACTGATGAACAA
>JAUWOU010000003.1 GCA_030612005.1 Candidatus Thorarchaeota archaeon
TTATGTAATGTTCATCCTCCAGCCTTACCTATCAATCCCTTTCGAGAGAGAATCACTATAATGATTATGACAGCGCATGCCGCACCCACTCCGATTCCTAGTATCAGAGAGAGAGTCGCATCCCCTTCAGGAGGCGGTGATGTTGTGGTTGTTGTGGTTGTTGTGGTAGTAGTCGTAGTGGTAGTTGTAGTGGTTTCTGAAGTAACAATTACCAGTACAGTATCTGATACAGGATGTCCACCATAATCAACGACTATGATTGTGTAGACGTAGGCTCCGGCTACGAGTCCATCAACGGATATTGATATTGATTCTGAAGAGCTGTTCCATAGACCTGATTTCACGAGAGTGTCATCAAGCCATATCTCGTAGCTCACTGGGTTTTGGTCCACTGGATGCCAAAAAATAGTGTGACCCGTTTCTCCTTCGACATAGGTGATGTCAGTGGGATGATCAATACTTGGTAAAGTTACATCACCAATAACAATCTCAATGACTGCCATGCAGTAATGACCATGAATATCATAAGCCCTGATTTCAAGACTATAGACTCCACAATTCAAAATCGTGTTGTTGATGATTAGTCCATCTCCATCAATTGCAAAGTTAATGGCATCATCAATCCAGTAGTAATCTATTGTTGAGGGGTCTATTGCACTCACTGGATATGAGAAGCCGACTCCGTATGCAAGAATCTGGTCTGTAGGCTCATATACCCAGACTGGCTCTTGTGTATCCACTACTTGAACTTCAAACACTCCCACGAGTGTGTTCCCCACAGTATCAGATACCCAGACCTGCAACCAATACGTTCCCTCTGGAAGCATGTAATTCATGGAAATGATTCCTTCACTACTGATAGAAAAGCGTGAAGTATCATTCAGTCCCCACTCATTCAGTCCGGAGATATCTGTCGCATCTAGATCATAGGTCCAAACCTCTGCCAGTTCAACAATCTGCAGTGTCGGAGCTACTACCCACTCGGGAGGTGTGTTATCTTGTACAGAAATTAGAATGACTGCAGTGCAATAATGTCCGTATGAGTCGTACACTCTGATCTCAAGAGGATATGTTCCAACAAGGTTGCTGCTGTTCGTAATGACTCCAAATACATCAACGCTGAAGTAAGTTGTATCATTGAGCCAATAGTAATCGATACCCGCAATGGCTGTGGCTTGAAGTTGAAGATTCACACCCTGCCAGTACTCCACTGTGACATCAGAGGGAACAACATCCCAATAGAGGTAAGGCCCCTCAAATGGCAATGCTAAGGGGTGTGCATCTATCGTTCCAGCTAGTCCAGGAACTGGATGGGGCGTATCTCCAAATCCATCAAAATTCGCATCAATGCCCGTGTAGTTGGACCAGTAATTTTCGAAGAAGAGATTGAACTCTCCATCATCGACAGCATTCTGATCATTATCGATGAAAGTATTCCACCGCACTTGGGTTTCATTGGATCGAAAATCAATGAACAGACCGTTAATGTTGAATCGCAAAGTATTGTTTTCAAAGGTTGTAAAGTTCATTCGAAGAATCCATATTGCATCGTCATTGGACTCGAACACATTTTGAATGACATCGTTGTGAAGCGACATCTCCATCCAAAAGCCTATCCAACAATTCTTGAAAGTATTATTCGCGAATACAAATGAAAAGACCTCTCTTCCCCAGATTCCAAATCTACAGTGTGTGAAGGTGTTGTTCAGTATTTGTCCATTTGTCACATTCCACATCGTGATACCACTATGATCTGCGATGTCTTCGCCAGTAAAAGTGCAGTTTTGAATGATGAAATAAACACTTGTATCCTCGATCCTTATACATCTGGTAAAACTAGCCAAGGACATCATGTAAAGATTTTCTATGCGATAGGGGTCTTCCTCGGTCCCTGATCCGGGCCAGCCCTGTGATTCGAAGTCAGCATCACTATAGATCTCAATAAACCAGTCAATGACTTCTGTTAGGGTGCTGAAACGATTGTCAATGAGCCAAGTTTCTCCAGGAATTGCTTCAACTAAGACGGTGATATTTGCGAAACCCGATTCTAAAGGCATCCAATAATATTCAATCTCAATCAGAGAAGATGTGTTGAGAAGAGATACAACATCAGCAAATACTTGTTCACCATTAATATACAATCTAACCACAAGGAAGCTCTCATTATGTGTGCCCAAGTTTAGAATACTAATTGTTAGTGGCGTTGTAGAATACCTGGCATTAACTTCAAAGACTTTCACATACACCATAACATCGTGAGATCTAGCAGCAAATGACGTCCAAGTGAATGAATTTCTTCCTAGGATGAAATTGTAATATTCTTCAATATAGCTGTCTGTGAAGATTTGGTCATCACTAACACACACAACCTTACCAAGCCCAATCTGAGCAGCACCAAAGACATAACCATCGATGCAGTTTCTAAGACCAATTGCGGGCCAAGACACATTGAATTGACGTCCGTATGAGGGGAACCAACAGGATCGAGCACCAATGGTTACCGGATGAGCCACATCGATTCCACCTGCTAAGCTTCCAGATCCTGAATAAAACCAGTCAAAACCCGCAAATGACGAAAGTGAATTCATGATGGCTTCATCATAATCTCCGATTACAATTAGTCCGCCTCCATGCATGACAAATTCCTGTATCGCAGTAAGCTCAATTGATGAATAGGCTAACCGTGGTTCAACTATAACGAGTATGCTATATTGAGCAAGAACAGAAGCATTAATCTCAGAATTCCAGAACTCCACAAAAGTGAGTCCAGATAACTGCATCTCTTCGATAAGGAGCGAATAGCCTCCGGGACCATCGTTGTCATGGGCTCGGTCCCAGAGAACATATGTTACATCACCAGCCCAAACGACTTTCACGAGTACGTTATCACATGTTATTTCTTCATCCAGAACAGAAGCAACTACAGCAGTCAAGTTGAAGAATCCTGAACTTGTAGGTGTCCAAGAACATTGAACCATTGTGGAGGAATTAGTTCCGAGCCAAGCTATAGTAGTTGAATAATGTAGAGTTCCATTAATGAAAAGTTCCACTACGACGCTTGTTTCATCCGACAATCCTCTGTTGTAGATTGTCATGTTGAGTAATACAGTTTCTTCCATCTGGTTTATTGATGGTGCCTTCAAATCAATAGAAAGCTGATGCTGAGGAATGGAGTAGTTGGTCCACTCAAGGATATTGTATATCAACTGAACACAAGTAGGGTCTATGCCAGAAGGCATGTATTCCGGCAAATCCGAGCAGTAGACCATTCCCCTGTATGAGAGTATAACTCCAAGGTCGGAGCTAGTTGCGAGAACGACCGCACCATCGAGAATGTTCTGTGTCCACTTAGTGGTACTCGGATAGTACGTATAATCAGTATATGTTCCAAAAGAACTTGGCATTCCATAAAAGATTGGATGGTCAGTACATTGTTGTATAAAATTCTCTTCCATTGTATCTCCAGAGTATGTCTGAGCTGGTTCAGCTAGACCAAAGAATTCCCACATTCCATCCTGAATGAATATACTGAAAGCGCTTGCATAGAGTCCATGTCCTTGTTCAACATACTCTCTTATCGCAGTTAACTCATCGGTGGTATATAACGACGAATGATAAGACATTATGAGTACATCTGCACCTGATTGTTCTAGGTCTAACAGGGTTATCCCTGGAAATGCCAGTGAAGTGTAATCAATGACTAGTCTGACAGTTCCATAATCAGCCCAGTATTCATTCATGTGATCCCAAGGACCATGTTGAGGAACTGACGTAAGATAACCATTCAATATCGCTACTCTAATGGTCTTCACTACTCTAAGTTTGAAAGTGGCAGTAGTTGTATAATCTAGTGTATCGTTAACCCACACTTGGATTCCGTATGCACCTTCAGGAAGAATATAATTTGAGGTTATAATTCCCTCTGTATCAATTGAGAAGTGAGTGGTATCATTGAGCCACCATGAGCTGATTCCTGAATAGTCCGAGGCATTAAGATTGAAGTAGAAACTATCCCCTGGATCTATGAACTGATTCACCGGCACCTCATCCCAAGTAGGGGGTACTGTATCGGTGATGGTAATTGTGAATGTGGCATTCAGCTCATTTCCAACAGTGTCGAAAACTTGGATTAAAACAGGATAAGCTCCTGCAGGAAGTAGCGCAATGTCTGTGATTATGCCATCCTCATCGATTGTGAATCTGGCTGTATCATTAATCAACCACGAGCTGATTCCCGAGATGTCAGTAGCATTCAAATCATAATATACGGATGTTCCACCGACAAAGATTTGGTTTGTCGGAACCTCTGTCCAGACTGGAGCTTCATAATCATTGACGGTGATAGTTATGTCAGCAAAGATTGCCTTTCCAAAAGTGTCATTGACCCAAACTTGGAGACCATACTCGTCACCAATGAGGAACGTGTTATTTGAAATTATTCCAAATGAATCAATTGAGAAGTAAGTAGTATCGTTGACCCACCAGCTGTCCACACCAGGATAGCAAGCTGTTGCATTCACGTCTTGATAGAAGCTCTCAGTAACCATGAGTGCCTGGTCCGACGGTGCGTGTATCCAGCTTGGGGTTGAACCTAGAGGTAGCATTAATGGATGGTAATCAATGAATCCGCCCTCCAATGTTTCGTCGTGAGGAGTATCTCCAACACCATCCTGATCCTCATCCGTTCCGGAATACGTAAAGTAATAGTTGTAGTCAATCGTCGTGTTGATGCCCCCAAAAACAATGGAATCCCCTGAGGGAAGGAATGAATTCCATCTAATGAGGTTATCTTCTGGTGTTTCACCAAATGGGTTCTCAAGAGTCATACCTACTGAACAATCATCAAAGGTATTGCGTTCTACTGTTGTATTGAAAGCATACTGAATCAAGGCAACACCTATGCCACAGCCTGTGATTAGATTATCAGCGACGTAATTGAACGAACAGTCAGTGATAAAGATCCCTCGATGATCAGCACCAGTAATTGTGTTATTTGCTATAGTGTTATTGTGTGACCTCACTTCGACTCCCATATACACATCAATGCAAGTGTTGTTCAAGACATCATTTAATTGACCGTGAATATAGATGCAGGTTTCTTCAGAGCCAGTAACTGTGTTGTTGAACACTAGGTTGGAAGATGAAGCTATCGTTATTCCAGGGCTATGATACGATAAGATGTTGTTCAGAACAAAGCTTGATCCATTACCTACAATGTTAATGCCACTGTAGCCAAATTCCGACGGATAACTGAAATTGTTATTGGATATCACAATTCCCTCTGATAAGAATGCCTCAATTCCCTCCCTGTTTGCCAGTGACAATATTTCTGTAACGACTCCATTAGTTGTGTTACTTAGATAGATTCCATGTCCGGTACTTGCTCCATCAAGTGTGCAGTTTTGAATGATAAAGTGTACACGAGTATTCATGATTTCAATGCAATTCCCTGCGGCCCCTCCTAGGTCTATCTCGTAATTCTCGATGACGAAGGGATCACTCTCGCTCCCATTCCCGGTCCAACCTTCAGCAAAAGCTGTGCTATTGAAATCATCATCTCCGTCAATCAAGATTGGAGTATGAATTTCAGACAGCGAAAACAACGTATTTCCCGACAAATCAGTGTCAAGATTATTCAGTTGAGTTTCTGGTGTCATTCCCAATGAAACAAAGCTGAGGAGCAGAACCACTCCTAAAGCAACGAGTGCAAATCTTCTCTTTCCACCAATTTCACTTTTTTTCTTCGAACCCTTCTCCAAAACGCCATAAGCTTCCTCTATCATTGAATCTCCCTCAATAACAATTTCCAATGCAGTAACGAGGAGCTCAATCTGATTCTATGATTCTATTCAAGGTAAAGTCCACAGATAGAGCGCTATTCCTTGAGTCAAGTGAATGTATGATTTGTCTAACCACTAGTACAATGTTACCGTACATATGCACGGTATCAATCCTCTCTCCAGTCTTAACTAATGTAGAACTATTTGTAATGAATCTTTCGAGATAGAGAAAAAATTGCATTCACAGATAATAGAAACATAACCAGAGAGATCTAATCTGAATTTGAGAGATTTTGAAAAAAAGAGAGTAGAAGCGGGCACTAGACCCGCTCCAGATATTCTAATTGCGTTTCTTCATTACAACAACAATGACTACTATTAGAAATAAAAACCAAGAAATAGATGGAGGAATCGATTTTTCGAAATAAGAAAGAGGAGCGGGAGTTACCCCGCTCTTGTTCGATGAGTTATTCTATCAAACCATTCCCATGATGTGATGTGTGACATATGCTTCGACTAGAGCTGCAATAACCAAGAGGAACACAATCAATGCGAATGTCCTCCATGTACGCCCATCACTTAGAAGACTCTTGGTCTTTGACGGAATAGAAGCCCAATCTTCAGCTTCAACCGTGGGCCACAAGTCTTTGGCTATTCGAATGGAAGCCGCTGCAGCAACCAGAAAGACTGGTATCTCTATAAGCGCATGAGGTATTATCGATGCTAGATACAGTACGATATTGCCACCAAAAGGTGGAGGTGCAGTCATTCGAATGATTGCAATACCTCCAACAGTCAAAGCAGTTGATAGAACTTCTGCGATTGCCAAAGACATCAAGCTGAACTTGATATAAGTTATCAAGAAATCTTCACGTTCACTACCATCACCATTCTCCGTCGCTCTTATACTAAGCCGATCTCTAAACAGTAATCTGTAAGCTCCCGCTAAGACAAGAGGAACAATAATCAATGCAATCAAAGTGAATTGGTCATCATAAACAAAGTATTCGATTGCGAAGAGCATGAGGATGAGTGGGAACCATGAGATTCCAATTCCGTTACCTCGCACTGAATTCACGATAGCTGCTAATACAATAAACAGTACCGGAATTCCAAATACTATGATTGCCCGATATCCAAGATTTGCTGCAAATCCAAGAACGGGATCATATGGATTAAAGACTCCATTTATTGCATCAAATTGAGTCCAGACATATGTGATGGCTGCACACACAACTAATAGAACAACACTCCCAATCCCAACAAGCTTCTCGTTACCTTTCTTCTCAACAGCCACAAACCATAGGACTGCTGACCAAAAGACAGGACCAATGATTAACATCAAGAATATCCTGATTATATTGTGTTCGGCAAGGAGGATAAATAATCCACCAGGATTAGGTGGATTCGGAATAAGTATAGCTTCAAGCCCATCGGGATCACCTATCATCCGAAGAAGTTGTTCCAGAGAACCTAGAACAAAACCGGTATTTGATAGAATCATGGTGACCAACCAGACGCCAACAAGAGATACTGCAAGACCACCAAAGAACATCAAGACAGAGTCAGTAATGTCTCTCTTGTGAGTGTTCAATAATGGTCCTTCTATATCACCGGTCGTCTGCTTCCACTTGGCTCTGAACTGGAAGAAGTATAGAATGAACAAAGCAGTGAAGACATACATTGGTAGATTGATAATGAACTGCGAAGCTAAACGGTAGACAAGCTCGCTTTCATCAGGTACTACAGGGTATGGAATTATTCTGTTGTATATATAGCCAGCATAGTCAGTAGATGTAGTATATGCTGCAAGAATGTAATCCATTCCATTAAGATAGAAGTATGTTATCAGCGAAACAGTTGATCCTGCTAAAAGAGCAAAGGTTTCTATTCCGCCACCAATCCTCTTTCGTGCCATATGACCCCCAATGCCTGTTAGTAGCATGAAGGTAAATGGAATAGCCAACATCAGAAGAGTCCATACTACTGGAGGAAATAGAGCATAGTTGCTTCCAGCTCCTGTGATAGCATATTGAACAGAGTTCCCCAGTTGGCGTGGAAAGATGTACAAGCCCATTGTATAGTTTAGCGTTGCTGCAATCACGGCACCAATGAAAGCAAGACTGACAAAAACCCCAGTTCCAACTCCTGTCAGAACATTCTCTACAGTTTTGCGAATGTTGAGAGAACCTATCTTAGATCGAGCTTGTGTAATTGCATCGAATAGTTTCTTGTAAAATACTACAGCAAAGTCCTCGGCTATTGGTAGGATTAGTATGGCGAAGATGATTGGAGGAGCTGCGTAAAGCAGACCATACAGATAATATTGCATTACATATTCTCCAACACCTACAATGTCCGAACTGAGATATGTCCCAATCTGAGTTATAATTGTGTATAGTGACAAGAGGATATTCAGTCTAAAGAACCATCCAAGTACACCTCTCATCATTTCGCTACCAATGTCTCGATCACCCAGATGTAGTCCAGCACCCTTCGCAATTCTGTTTGAGGCAGGGTATCCGAATCTATAGATCCATGTTAGGAATATTGTAACACCGAGAAGATAGTTATTGACATCTTGAGGAATGCCAGTATCTAGTGCGGTGATATATGATGGTAAGCTTCCCATGTATACAGCGATTGATGGAATGAGCGTAGCCAATCCTATAATTAAGTAATCTTTCCAAGCACCGCGCCAGGCTTTTGCTTGTACCTCAGGATCAAGTGGTTGTGGTTCAACTCCTTCAAAGCGAATGTTGTTCACACGGTCTCTAAAACTGATGAATCCGTCACTCACTGGCTCTCTCTTTGTAATCCTACGAATAATGTTCTTGAAGCGCATTTTCATAGGTTCTTGCATAAGGAGTTTGATAGCCAACACCAGCATCCCGAATAGGACTGCATAGAAGGCAATCATAATCCAAGTAAGAAACTCCTGTAAGGCAAATACAAACTGAAATATCATATCAGTAAGCAGTGCCCAAGTAAGTCCTGTTGTATCCACAGTAGGATTCGCCATTACTTGAACAGAGGGTATTATTGCAATAGTGAACAAGAACCATGTAACGGTCTTGAGATACATTACTCCGATGAATACTTCAATGAGCTTGCTCTTCCTTTTTCCAAAGAATAGAAGATAGACAAATGTCACAATCAATGGTGGAAGAAACTCAAATACTAATGTCAAAAGGGTGATATCTTGTAGCGCCATAGGTGTCACTCCGGCCTAAATACAAATCAAACACTT
Source organism: Candidatus Thorarchaeota archaeon (assembly GCA_030612005.1). Classification (GTDB taxonomy): domain Archaea; phylum Asgardarchaeota; class Thorarchaeia; order Thorarchaeales; family Thorarchaeaceae; genus SMTZ1-45. The sequence continues at coordinate 9,031 of JAUWOU010000003.1, forward strand.
CTAAAACCATCAAAAAAAGGTTCGTTGGACAGACCTTATAGCTCTTTTACTCTCTAAATTACACACTATTCATCGTTGTACCAAAAGTTTAAAGATGAAATAATTAACTATTGTGATGTATATCAACAGCGGGAAGACAAATACCGTAAGTTGAGGTGCGTAACATGGAAATTTCACAAGAATTAGTAGACGCAATTAATGATCAAATCAATTTTGAATTGTACAGTGCTTTCATTTACCTCTCAATGGGTACATGGTTAGAGGAGCAGAACCTGGGTGGAATGGCCCACTGGATGGAAGTTCAATACCAGGAAGAGTTTGCTCATGCAATGAGACTCTATCGCCACATAACAGAGCGTGGTGCTCGAGTCACTCTGAAGACAATTGAAGGGCCAAAGGCAGAATGGGCTTCAGCTCACGACGTCTATGCTGATGCGTATCATCATGAATTACTTGTCACTGAGAGAATCTACAAGATTGGAAACATTGCTGACAAGCTTGGAGATAGGTCTACACAGTCAATGTTGACTTGGTTCTACAATGAACAAACTGAGGAAGAAGCGAACACGATGGGAATTCGTGACAAATTGAAATTGATTGGGGACTCTATTCCAGCTTTGTTACAACTTGATGCACAGCTCGGTACTAGACCGCCAGCTCCACCAATCCCAGCTGAATCCACAGATCCATAGATTCAATCAAATTTCTTTTTTAGAAATACCGGAGGTAGGCTCCTCCGGTACTATTTTTCTTATTTCTAATCATTTTTGGTGCGATTATGACGTAGTAGTAGGTTACTTATGTCAGAGTTTCACCAGTCTTTTCTTACGTGAGTGGATAAAATGCTACCAGAAGAAATTGTCAAGGTAGTGGCAGATACCGTATCAGGTATTCGAGCCAAAGGATATGTTCAGTCAATATCAACACATCATAGAATTCAGGCAAGTCCAGGATTGCATGATGCGGTGATGTATCTGAAAGAGGAAATCAAGGGACTTGCTGGAGTGGAGGTTAAACTACATGAATATCCCGCAGATGGTAAGACAACCATAGGAACATGGGAGGCAGTTCATGGTTGGGAAGCTAAAACAGGAAAGCTCACCCTTGTAGAACCAGAAGAGAAGTTACTCGCAGACTACACTGCAGAACCGATCTCTCTGATCGCTCATTCTACATCAGTAGATATTGAAACTGAGGTTGTCTTTGTGGGCAAAGGAATGAGTCCAGAAGATTACGAGGGAAAGGATGTCAAGGGCAAGATTGTTCTTACAGAAGGAATGGCTAGAATGGTCCACAGGGTTGCATGTGTAAAGATGGGAGCTGCCGGTTTACTGACATTTGTACCACCATCAGATAGAGATGAGATTGCAGACCTAAGACGCTATGACGCAATTTGGCCTGCTGGAAATGAGAAAGACAGCATACGTTTTGGTTTCTCATTAACTCAAGCAGATGGCCTCAAACTAAAAGGCTTGCTTGAGGAAGGTAAGACAGTCAAGGTGAAAGCGAAGGTTGATGCCGCTCTCAAAGTTGGCAAGGTCGAAGTGCTAACAGCAATAATACCTGGTGAGGATAAGTCTAAAGAATTCTGGTTAGCAGCGCATGTTTGCCACCCGAATCAAGGTGCAAATGATAATGCATCTGGCAGCGGAGCAATCATGGAAGCACTCAGAGTTATCTCGCAACTTATCGATGAGGGAAAAATACCCAAGCCTTCATACTCTATTCGTTTCATATGGATGCCAGAGTGGTCCGGAACTATCTACTTCATTGACAAGGAGAAGGCAGCTCTCAAGGGCTGTATCGGTATGCTCAACATGGATATGGTTGGAGCAGATCCAGCGAAAGCAGGTTCCACTCTTCACCTTTATAGAACACCTTTCTCACTACCAAGTACTTTGAACAATGTTGTCAGATATTGGGGAACCAGTGAGGCAATACGAAAGGATGATAGAAGAGAAGGTGGTACCATGGCACCGTTACCCTTCAAGTATGATAGGTACAGTGCTGGTAGTGATCACTTCTTACTAACTGACAGTACTGTTGGTGTTCCAGCTGTTATGTTGAATCAGAGTCCAGACAGATTCTATCATACTTCAACTGATACCATCGATAAGATTGATACACGACAAATGGCATACGCATCTAGAATCGCAACACTCACAGCGCTCTCGATGGTGTTACCAAAACACGTGTACGAAGAAACTATCATGACCCTTAGTAGGAATGAGTTTATCGAGCTCATGCAGAGTGTTTCAACACAAGGTGTAACTGAGCTCTCACGCTGTCTAGGCGATCCTGAGAAGATATACCCCAGAGTACTAAGATGGCTTGGTCTTGCACATGACTTGGGTCAGTCTACTCTGGACAAAGCTGCAGATGAGTGGTCATTGATTGCTGAACAAGAAGCAATTAGAAACGCGTTGAAGACAAGTCTGCAAATGGCATATACTACTGAGATGGTAATTGCTCGCAAAGCTTACGAAGGAGCATGTGCGGAGGTAGGTCTTGAGGCGATGCAAGAAGACGACATTGTTCTCGACCCCAAGAGTTTTGGAATCGAGGTCAAGCGTATTCATGACCATGCTTTGAGTCCAACATTCCTCGTCCTAAAGCTTGGTGAGAAAGCGCCAAAGTATGAAGAGATGATGAAAAAAGACCCACACTCAGGGGATAGACTCGATGAATTGTTGAACATGTCCAAAGACTGGATATCGCTAGACTTGATCTGGGATATGCTCTGCTTCCAATTCGGAAATATCGAATCTGGAGACCTATTGAAGATCGTAAAGGATCTGGCGGAAGTAGGGATTATCGAGTCAAGGAGTGTGTAAAATCTGGGAGACGACCAGTGGTTGTATAACAAGGTCGTCTTCGCAGGTTCCTTCGACCATCTACATGAAGGTCACAAACACATACTGCGTAATGCGTTCAAGATTGGAAAGACTGTGGCTATTGGATTGACAACCGATAAGATGCTTCAAAACAAAACAAACAAGCATCTGTTACAATCCTTCGAAGAGCGTCAAGGAGAAATTGAGAATTTCATAGAAACTGAATGCGATGCTGATAGGTGTTCTATCTTCTCTATTGACACCAGGGAAGGCGGAGCCGATACGATGGAAGAACTTGAGGCACTCATTGTATCAGATGAGATTCGTGTTGTCCAGAATGCATTTGATATCAACCAGATGCGAGTTGATAACGGGCTAAAGAGATTTCATATCATCATTATCCCCAGAGTAAGAACTCCAGATGGTAAACCACTCTCTTCATCCAGAAAACGGAGTGGAGATATTTTCGATCCAGACACTCTCATTTACTAGGAAATGGAAGGAATTCAAGAAAGAAAGTTCTGAACTCGTCCTCAGCAGAAAGCTCGATGTAGTTCAATTCACTTATTATCTTCTCTACCCTCTCACGATTCTTCTGAAGGAGTAAAAGACCTGCTCCTTTCACAGCACCATTTCTTACCTGAGTAATCTTTGCCCTGTCAAAAACTGGAAACATTCCAATTCGATACACATCCTCAATCTTTAGATCAGAACCAAACACGCCTGTGAGAAGGATTTCAGTGATGTCTTTAGCTGAATAACCAGATCTCTTCAACAGCAATTCGATAGCTCCTCTAATGGCAGCTTTGGACTGCTGAAGCATCCGAAGGTCTGTCTGTGCGATGAAAATATCTTTTCCAGTTTCAGTAGTATCTCCAAATGCGAGTATGTACTTTGCGACGTTGGTATCCAAGGACAACCACTTAGTTTTGATATCGCGGTTAAGAGACCCTCTTGGAAGAAATAAATCGGTATCAAGGAGAGAAGCCATTGCAGAAACGGCACCAGTACCACAGAGTCCTCTTGGTCTAACATCACCTATTACGGAGAACGTTGGTTGGTATGTAGTGGAATCGATTCGGACTTCATTTATTGCACCTTTCTCTCCGCCAAGACCACACTCAGTAGCCATACCCTCGAATGCAGGACCAGAAGCTGCAGAGGCAATCCAGATTCCATGAGGTGTAATTATTGAAATTTCAGTATTCGTACCAACATCAATTGTCATTCGGATTTCATTCATATCCAAGAAGTTACTGGCAATAAGAACAGCCACAGCGTCGGGACCTATGAATGACTCAACAACAGGTGGTGAATAGCATGTGGTTTGTGTTAAGAAAAAATCAAGTCCAACTTCGTGTGCAGGAATTGAGATAGCATGCTTATTCGTTGCTTTGAATGGAGGTCTCAGTAAGGAATCGAGGGGTAGGTCAAAGAATAGATGATGCATTACGGTATTCCCAACAATCGAAATATCTGAAACCCTTGGTTTTTCGATCTTACTTTCCTGCAAGACCCCTTTGATTCCATTCTGTATTGCAGCACGTATCATGTCGACGAGTATCTTCTGATTCATAGGATCTATGGTCGAGAATCTCATCCGAGAAATAATGTCAGCCCCATACCGAACTTGAGGGTTCCTCATCAGAATCTGGTTGTGCACTGTATGGTCATCCAACTTGATCAATTGAATTGTGATATTTGTCGTACCAATGTCTACAGCAATTCCATACATGCTCGGTTCTGGCAATGCACAACATCTCGATTGTTATTACTCCTTATCGAACAATCATCACAGGACATGCAGCATGTTTGGAAACCTTGTCACTAATAGAACCAGTGAATAATCGTTTGAGTCCGCTTACACCTCTGGAGCCTATGATGATGACATCTGCTTTTCGCTCAGTGGCGACATCGATGATTTGAGCTGCAGGGTCTCCATGAGAGATCATATCAATGACTTCACAACCACACTTGGTGGCTAATCGTTTGGCTTTCTCCAGAATATCCTCACCGACCTTCTGAAGAGAGAGAAATGGTTGGTCTGAAACTGTATCATGATAGGGGGTAGCAGAAACTACCATTGGGACAACATGAAGTAAGACTATCTCTGCGCCTAAAGAAGGACCCATGGCGCATGCGTAACGCACCGCTTTCTCTGAATGTGCTGAGCCATCCACAGCAACAAGGATGCTCTTAATTGTGAAGCGTTCGTCGGTTTCACTCATCAATCATCCGCTCTAAATCATAGATAGACTACCAGCCTTATCTCTCTTTCCCAATATTTACTCGCCTGCTGTGAGTGAAAGAGCCTTATTCAAAATTTGAAAGAATATCAAGCAAGGAGAATCAGTAAATGGATCTCAGCAAAATCAAGACTGAAGAAGATGTTGTCCGTGCAACCTTAGAAATCAAAGGATATACTGAGTTTGATGGCAGGGTCTATGCTGCGACTTTCAAAATTCCGAAGGGGAGAATCAGCACCTATGGAAGAGTCGCAAAGATGATTGGTAGTCCTAAAGCATTCAGAGCTGTGGCAAATTCCCTTCACAAGAATCCTCTCTTTCCAGTTGTTGCGTGTCATCGCGTTGTGAAAGGAGATGGTAGCTTTGGTGGTGATAAGGTCAGAGCAGAAGGAAGATGCAAACATTGTGAAGAAGAGGGAGTTCCCATCGCAAATGGAAAAGTGAAGATGAGTGAGAGTATCTTATACTAACCTCTTATTCTATACATTGATTCATATTACCTTTCCAGTTCCACGCCAGCTTCTTCGTTCTCAGACCTTGTAAAATGCATATCCTGGGTTTTTGAGAACGCATCCTCTTCAAGCATAGTATGTCTTACTTTATGGAGTTCCCAAGTAAGCAGTGTCAATATGAATAGCATAGTAATTGTTATTCCGAATGTAAGATTTGGTGATTCATAACCAGTTAACATTTCGAAAAGAGGTACTACAAGATAGACACCCCAATAGAAACTGACAATGAGAAGAGGAAACAGGGATATACTGTCGAATAGAATATCTAGACTTCTTTGATGAGTTCGGTATGTTTCTTCATTATTCGCAGATATGCCAATCCATCTAAGTATTCGTTTTTGAATAAGAACATAAAAACCTAGTATAGAAACTAAAGAAAGGAATAGAATAGCAACTACCTGAAGTAAATCTAGAATATTAGTGCCCTCCAATTCTGTATTGCTGAGTAAGTCTTTCCGACTCTTCAAATAATTCTATGCTTCATAGGGCCTGGAAACTTAATTGAGTTTCATTTACTCGCTTTCATAAGAGATTCAAATTGGACTGAACCCTTGATAAGAGTCCCTAGAATCTCGACAAGCTCTTTCTTCTGAACCCGCACCTGCTCCATTGAATCGCGGTCTCTAATAGTGACAGTTCCATCTTCGATTGTTGTGTAATCGATGGTCACACAGAAGGGAGTACCAACTTCATCCTGTCTTCTATACCGCTTGCCTATAGAACCACCAACATCAAACTGTGCAACAAAACCTGCATCCATGACTGCTCCGAAAATCTCCTGAGCTGGGACTCTAAGTTCTGGTTTACCCATCAAAGGAAAAACAGCAATCTGAATGGGAGCCACTTCAGGTGGAAATCGAAGCCAACTAGTATCACGCTCTTCACTTTCAGGCTGGAATGAATTATCAATCAGGCAGAAAAGAGGTCTCTCAATGCCGAAGGCGATCTCCAATACATTAGGTACAACTGGCTGCTTGTTTACCTTGACATGCAACTTTTCCTTCGAGAACTCCTGATGGCGTGTGAGATCGTAATTTCCACGATCATGAACACCACAGCATTCAACCCATCCAAAACTGTCAGTGTGGATCTCAATGTCCCATGCGTCTTGAGCATAATGAGCTTTCTCAGTTTCCATGTGCTGACGAAGTCTCATCTTGTCTTCAGAGAAACCCATGTTTCGAAAGATGGAGTAAGCAAGATAGACACACCATGCATAAGCTTGTTTTTGAAAATGACCTTTCTTGAGTGCATCAGATATCGTCATTTTGACGGGGTCGGTTTTTCCTTTCTCCTGAGCCTGATAGGAAAGAAGAGGAAGTTCTACATCCTTGATAGCCTCAAACTGAGGCCAGTTTTGCTCATCTTCTTCAAGGATGAATATCTGACCCTCTGTCTGTGTGAACTCGCGAAGTCGCAACATACCCTGACGTGGGGAAATCTCATTGCGGTAAGCCTTACCAATCTGAAAGACAGACATCGGTAGTTTATCCCTGAAGAAGGTTAAGAATCGTCGGAAGAGCAAGTAAGTTGAAGTTGCTGTTTCAGGTCTCAAGTATGCATCTTGGTCTAGACCAAGTCTTGTCTTCATCATGAGGTTGTAAGAATCTACAGGACCGAGTGGACTCTTGCATGAAGCACAAACTATGCCTTGTTTTGTAATAATTTCTGTTAGCTCTTCCACAGATTTGCCAGCGATAAGAGTATCAGGGGCCTGCTCCTCAATCAGATTATCTGCACGAAATATCTGTCCGCATTTTGTGCATTTTGTTACAGGATCAATGAAACCATCAAGGTGACCTGATGCTTTCCAAACAGCAGCGGGTGAAACAGTTGGGCACTCGACTTCCCAGAAGTTGGCTCTAACAAAAGATGTTCGAATAGCATTCTCTAGACGATTCTTCAAGAGCTTACCGAGAGGTCCAAGGTCAAAGAATCCTGCGCTACCTCCATATATCTCTGGAGAGGGTCCCCAGAAGAAGCCACGTTTCTTGGCCAAGCCTGCAATGATATCACTAAATTCTCGCTCTGAACTCATGATGCTCAACTAGTTTGCATCGTCAGATAGTTGGGAAATAAACCCTATGGTCTTCTACTGAAATGATGTATTTCACAGTAGTTTAATCATAACTACTGGAGAATCCCATCCGCCCACGACCATAATGGCGTGGTCTCCCTGCAGTATCGCGAACGAATAGATCATCTTCAATATATCCGAAGAGAAATCCGCTCATCAGATATTTTGTCAGTACTTCCCTGACATATTCTCTATCAAGACCAGTTTCCTGACTTATTTCAGAGATTGTGACTTCTTTTCGAACGGCAGCTATCTCAATGATGCTTTTTGTTTTGATTGTCTCTCTTCTTACACCTGGTATCATAGCTAAACCGATGATGAGCAGTAATATGCCTCCATATAGACTGACCCAAGATATTGTTTCAAAAATGGGGTCAAAAGAGGGAATAATGAAGACTAACATTAGCCCAATAACAACAGCCACGAATCCAAACATGATTAACAAACATGCGCCCGCGCTCCTACCAGAAACAAGTGACATGTTTCTAAATAATAATTGAAACAAGATAAATTGTGTGCGGAACATTCTTTTATGGAACCACCGATGTCAAGTATCAAAGATATCGAGGTTTCATTATGGTCAAAGATTCAAAGGTTTCAGGATTTTACAAGTTATCACGAGAAGAACGTGTGAAGAAGCTGAAGGAAGTTACCGGTCTTGGTGATGAGGATCTCGGACCACTTATTGACCCTGGTAAAGTCGACATGGAAGTCTTAGACCACATGATTGAGAATGTCGTTGGAGCAATGACTCTTCCACTGGGAATTGCGACAAACTTCAAGGTTAACGGTCAGGATTATCTCATTCCCATGGCTATTGAAGAACCATCGGTTGTCGCAGCTGCAAGCAATGCTGCACGAATGGCAAGAGACCTCGGTGGATTTACTGCAACAGATACAGGTCCACGAATGATTGCGCAGATACAGACTGTTGAAGTTCCTACACCCTTCGCAGCAAAGGACAAGATCCTTGAAGTGAAGGAAGAACTTCTGGAATTAGCAAATGAACAGGATCCGATTCTCATCAAATTTGGTGGTGGAGCAAGAGACATCAGAGTGAGAATTATCGATACATCAGTTGGAGTCATGCTCATCTGCGAGTTGATAGTTGATTGTCGTGATGCGATGGGCGCTAACGCAGTCAATACAATGGCTGAAGCCCTTGCACCTCGAATTGAGAAGATAACTGGTGGAAGGGTGATTCTGAGGATTCTATCTAACCTCGCTGAATTCAGGCTTGTACGTGTAAGAGCCACCTTCGACCAGAAACTGCTAGGTGGAGAAGAAGTAGTTAACGACATTATCGCAGCTTGGGCATTTGCTGAAGCAGATCCGTACAGGTGTGCCACACACAATAAAGGTATCATGAATGGAATTGATGCGGTTGTGGTAGCAACTGGTAACGACTTCAGAGCAATTGAAGCAGGAGCTCACAGCTATGCTGCAGTTGATGGTTATAGCTCACTAACAAAGTATGAGAAGGATCCAGAGGGTAATCTAGTTGGTTCGATTGAAATCCCTATGGCTGTAGGTCTCGTGGGTGGTGCTACAAAGGTGCATCCTGTTGCAAGAGCGTGTGTAAAGATTCTTGGAGTGAAGACAGCTCTTGAATTGGCTCATATAATTGCGAGTGTCGGACTTGCACAGAATTTAGCTGCACTGAGAGCCTTGGCATCCGAAGGCATTCAGAAAGGACACATGGCACTTCATGCACGTAATGTTGCTGCAACTGCTGGTGCTCGTGGAGAACAAGTAGACATTATAGCTGAGAAACTTGTCAAGGAAAAGAATGTCAAAGTTGAACGAGCAAAGGAATTACTTGAGGAATTGGGCAAATAAAATCATCAATAATGTCGATATTTTGGAACACCTACGTCGGCACAACATATTTGTATAGCACAGACGAATTAGCACCTACCTACTCGGGTTCAGAGTAGATAATATTCGAGCTTAGAGGTCGAGACACATGGAAGACGAATGCGCTCAATGGGAACGTCTTGCGAATGAATTCTTAGAAGCTGAGAATTACTATCAAGCCGCAAACCAATTCAAACAAGCAGCTGCTTGCCACCTCGACCGTGTACTCGAGATGACAAAGAAAGCCGCGGAATACTACCATATGTATGCAGAAGAAAGCCTAGGGAAGGACGACCATAGAGCTGCTGCAACTGCATACCTAGAGGCCGCAACACAGTACCGCCAAATTAGTGATTTTTCAACCGCGGTCACTCTCTATGAGAATGCAGCCAAAGAGGCTCTTCTAGAGAGGATGACTGAAACCGCAGCTCAGGCATATCTCTGGGCAGCGTATTCTTGCCACAAAACAGGTAATACTGAGTACTTTCTTACAGCAGCCCAAAATATGGGTAATCTCTACGATAAAGCTGCTGACAAGGCGATTGACAACGGAAATGCTGAGCGAGCAGTAATTGATCTCTCTCTAGCAGCAATGGGTTTTGCAACCATTGAGAAAATGGATAAAGCAAAGGAACGAATTGAGAAAGCTAAGAAGATCATTGATAAAACTCGATGGAAATGGCTTCACACTCTCCTAAATTTCAGTTCAAATCTTGCGGATAATAAGCTCGAAGATGCTGGCGACCTTCTTAAGGCCTTCAATGAAGAAGAGGCAATTCAAGAAGTCATGGGAGCCTGTTTGAGCATCCGAGAGGATGCAGAAAAAGAGAAGCGGAGAAAGTAGAAATCTATCCTACTCTCACCATCGTAGTCTTTACTACTTCCTGACCTGTTCTTCCATCTACCGCATGAATTGTCACAAGTTCGTCACCCTGACTGATTGCACGTACATAAATTTGGAAACGAATTTTTTCGCCACTTCCTATGAAATTAATCAGCTTTTCTTCACTTCCAAGTGATATCTCCAGACCTTCAGATAGTTCAACAGTTACTAAGATTTTATCTGCAGGACCATCTCCACTATTCTTCAATTCAATCTGAAGTCCTGCGTCATCACCCAAGCTACAAGAAACTCGTTCTGGTAGTATTTGAAGAGCAATATCAGAAGGAGCTCGTGCAATGTTGAATTTGATAACATTGCTATGCTTATGTACAAGTACCTGATCGCCCTCTAGAGTGACTGTATATGGACCGATTACTCCATCACCGCTCAAAACAGGTGTAAACTTGATAAGCCAAGATTCTTCCTTGGATGGAGGATTTCGAAATTCAGGTTCTTTCGCAATTATGACACTATTTGAGAGGGAAACGCGATGGTCAATTATATGGACATCAGCAGGACACTTGTATTGGAGTTCAAGCTCAACCGTTGATTTAACTGGAATATCTTCTCGAACCTTGCCCGCCCAATCAAGGGTGACTTCAGTTTCAAGAGCAAGCCTTACAGAGTTTACAACAAAAGTGAGAAGTGCTTCTTCAGCAGTATTTGGTTTTGCACGACCTGCAACTTTCTCGAAAACCTTCTTCGTTATATCAGAACCGTCACATAAAATAGTGACACATAATTTTGCAAGTTCGTAATTAGCATCAGTTTTCTGCGAGGATTCAACAAGTCGCTTCTCAGCTTTCCTCATCAGGTTTGTAGCAGTTTCAAAATTCCTAGCACCCAAGTAACCTATAATTGCAATGCCTAGAGACCTATTTGATTCTCTTGCTTTCTTCTCACGGAATAAATGATCTGAGGCTTCAGAGTACAAACTAGCTCCTTCATCAAATCGACCGTCAAGAAACAAACATTCTGCAGCTGCGGTTTTCAGCTCCGCACAACGATAGTGATCGTTACTTTCTAATGAACAAGATGCGGCTTCACGAAAATATTTGACAGCAAATTCAATCTCATCCTGTTCTTGGAACAATCGAGCTGCCTTTTCATATTCAGTACTTGCATAATCAGGATAGCCCTCTTCAATCTCGATTAGAGCTTTCTCAACACGTTTCCTAGCTTTTTTGAGTGGGTCAGACTTCAAGAACTTGAACATAGTTGCGTCCTCTCTTATCCTCTAAGCACATTGAGTGTGAAGTGAATGCGCTATATCGGTTTCGGCTGAAGTATTCATCTCTAGAACATTCGACCAGATTCAAAAGGAATTCGTTATTCTGATAGAGTGTGTGAAGATTATGAGTTCTCAACCATATTACTGGACTGACCCGATGAAGGGAGAATTTGAGGTTGAAATTGAGTCCATTCTAGAAGCCAATGGTCATTGTTACGTAAGAATCAATGAGCAAGTATCGAAACCAGCTGGTGGAGGACAAGCGGGAGATAAAGGAGTCCTAATTATAGAAAAGAAAGAGTATGGATTTATCGATACAATACTTCTTGATGAAAACACAGTATTTGTGATGAAGAACTCGCCTTCAAGAAAAGGCAAAGCGCTCCTAAAACTCGATATGTCCTGGCGAAGAGCAATGATGACTAACCATACAGCGGAGCATATCTTTGTTGGATCTATGAAGAAGAAATATCCAGAATTGAAACTTGGTTGGATCTGGGTTGATGGAGTTCACGGAACAGTAGTACTTGAAGGCAAAGTTATTCCACTAGAAGAGATATTGGATACTGAAACTGAGGTCAATAGATTGATTCACGATGAAATAGGTGTGACAACAATAGTAGTACAGGCCGCAGAAGTTGATGAATCTGTAAGAGCACGAGAAGGGGTCACGTCTAAGAACGATGCTATCCGGTTAGTGAATGTTGGAAAGTTTGATAGCTCAGCCTGCTCTGGCATTCATGTTACTAATACGAGAGAAATCCGTGCATTCAAAATCACCGATGTCAAAGCACAAGAAGGAAACACACACATTGAATTTGTCACAGGAGAGATTGCTGTTGCTAATCTTGTGGAAATCTATAATATTGCATTGACTAGAAAATATAGCTACCCGTACGAGATTGAACAGCTTGGTGCTATCTTGGATAAGTCAAAAACGCTCCAGCTATCTTATGAAGAAGCGGTTGAGAAAATTCTTCAATTGATGAAAGAAGGACCTAACAAAGTGCAACTCGATACGGTCACATTCTGGTATGAATATCTGCCAGGATTTGAAATATCAACGCTAAGACACCTAATCAAAGAGTTGAAACTCCAAGAACCATCCGTCACCCTATTCTTAACCACTGGGAAAAAGACAAACATTGTCCTGTGGACCAAGGGAATGCCAAAGGATGCAGCATTCTATATCATAGATATTGTGGAAAACCTTGGAGGGCGTGGTGGAGGAAGTGCTGATGCATATACAGGTGGATTCACCGATGTTGAGAATCCACAAGAACTGTTTCTTATGATAGTTGAGAGAGTAAGGAAGAAGATATTAGAATAATCCCTTGTTGTTTCTGGTCACTTGAGACCAAACTTTGGTGCTATTTCGGTCCAGAACTTTTTAACTGCCCACGGTACTGCTAGGAATTCTTCTCTAAATCCATCGAAGTTAAGACCCTGAACCATCATTTCCTGAGATGATCCAATAAATCCTTTTGATTTATTGTAATCAAAACAGACCTCTGCATATTTCCGATTGGCTAGGAGTAATTCAAGAAGAACATCAGCTCGCTTTTTATCAGGAATACTTGCAACTTTGTAAACTTCAGTGTATATCTGAATCCACTTTGAGCCGGGTTTAACGTAGATTGTATACTGGAAAGTATTAGCATCATCTGGTGTTGCAGTCTTGTTATCTTTCCTCTCACTGAAAACCAACTCGAAAACACTTTCTTTTGCGTTCCAAGTGTGTTTCATATTTAAGAGACCCAAGTAATCTTCAATCTGACTCTTTACGTCAACCATGAGCAACACTATGTTAGTAAAGACCAAGTCCTTGATTTAAGGGTTGTTTGCCGGGATTTCTGTTTTTTCCCAAAATATCTGGTATACTAGCTTCTAGTTACAGAATAATCGATTTTTGTATGTACTTTGTCATCCAAATTTACTTTCGGGTATCTCTCCGACCTTTGCAATTGTTCACTTGAAAGTATGGACACATGTAACAATGAACTTAGCGTAGAGATCTATCTTAGAAATCAGGTCCACCTTCAGACAGGGGTATGGCTAGATGGCTCTTGACCAAGTTCAAACAACTCAAATGCAATTTGGACAACCAACCATAAACAGGTCCCTCACAGCTTTTAGTCCACCGGGAATCATTGTTGAGGCTGCCAAATATCCTATTCTAATGGCAGGTGTATTAGCTTCCACTGAACCTTCAGAATGGCTTTCAATCCATGATCATCCAGAAGCATGGAGTGGTCTTAATCGAGAGGCAATCTTGAGAATGCGAAAGCAACTTTATAGATTCACAATTCCAATTGATGCAAGAGCAATGGAACCAAGGAGTGTTGTTGATACGCTCCAAACAATAGCTCTATCTGTGAGTCCAGTTGCAATAGAAATCGAAACATCCAGCCTACCATCAAGAAAGCTCTCAGTTCTTGGAGGACAACTACCCGCAAGTCCTTGTGTGAATGTCAAATCAATTGATATAATTTCAGAACCTGAGATTAGTCGGGTTGCTAAGAGAATAACTGAACAAGACATTCCAGCTACCGAAGCTGCATGGAAACTTCTTGATTACGAATATACACTTGATCAAGTAGCTCGGTTAATGTCCGTAGGACTATTGGGTATGATAGATAGTAGGCGGCTAGTTCCAACTAGAGGTGCGTACAAGGCGGTTATTGATGGTTATGTCAGTCGCAGTCTTATTGAACTGACTGAGAAACCTTTAGCATCTTCATACCGTCTAGGTATGTCTGAATTATTTGGAGAGAACTTCACAGTTCTTGCCCAACCTGGTGAGCCACAGGTTGATTATTTGAGAATCGAAAGGACTGCAGATGGATTGGATCATGGTGTAAGCATTCAAGGTGTAAAGAATCTAACAACCGATTCCAAGACTTCTGTCTTCTCGGACCATGCAAGATTCTCTGCATATTCAGATTTGGTCAAAAGGAAAGAATCTGCTCACCTGACAATTTTCCATTTCTCAAGAAATAGTAACAATAGTATTCTTGGTCCTTGGCTTGTTCGCGCAGGTGTCAAGGCGGCATTAGAATCAAATCAGGTTGAACTTGATACTAGAGAGAATGCATTAATGGTGCTCAAATCATTCCTTGCTCCTGACATCTCAGTCTGGACTCAGGATAATCCCATTCTCGATAATTTTGGAGGAGCCTTCAAATTAGTAGAAAATAGTTCACCGTTAAATCTGATCAGATAAAAAAAGAAAGAGAGGCAGAGCCTAAGCTCTGCACTAAATATTCTCTTTGGCCTCTTTACGGGAAGCACCCTTGTACATTAGCACTAGACCAATTATAGCAAGTAGCCCACCTGAAATTAGACCGCCTCCTTGAAGCATTGCACCAAATCCAAGTACATCCAAAGCAAGCATAATGAGACCTGCACCGATAAGGAGCATTATTAGTCCAACACCAATTCCGCCGGCTCTGAAAGACATAGAACGCGGATACTTGCTTTCGATAACATAACCTGTTGGTGCTGAAACCGAAGCTTTGTATTTCCTCTTACCATATCTGTACTCTAGTTCCCAAACGGGCACATGGATAAGGAAGGTTTCGCCAACATCGATGTTGTCAGTCCTCTGTTCAATTTTATCCACTTCTTTGAGTACGAGTTGAGTCTGTCTATCAGTCGCAATCTGTTTGGCAAGTCCTTTAGCTTGGTCTTCACCGATGTTACTATGTAACACCTTACCATCGAACTCTTCAGCATGAGCATGGCTAAAGTATTCTTTAGCACGGGTCGGGATTGGATGATGACGAACATCTTCATCGATATCCTTGATACCCGCAATATTGATCTCATGACGTCTTTTGAATTCACCAGACTCAGGTTTCCAGAAATACTTGATATGCTTGTAAGCTCCGCGTCGCTGAGGCCATTCACTATGGAAAGTGGCATCACGACCGAGTCCCTGATATTTTGTGTCTGCATCAACCCGGCTAATCCAGAATGGATACCAGATCTGCTCAGACTTCAAGAACCTAGCAGTAGCTGAAAGGTCATCAGGTACTCCAAGTTGCTTTGACACCCAATCAAGAAGAGTTGTCTGCGCTTCACCTTGATCATAGTGAACGCGAATCATATAGTGATCTGTGAACTTTACACCGTCTATCGTCTGTGCAGTCCCACAATAGGGACAAACTAGAAGAAGGTCTCCAGTTCCAGCTTCGAAATCTGCATCACAAAAGTTGCATCTTGCCATATCATTTACCACCCTTCTTGGTGCGCTGTGTCATAATCAGCACTCTGAACCCATAGAATGTCATAAGGACACCTACAATCGCCGCAAGAGCCCCAATTCCCATTAGCGTCATGTCTGCATCTGGTGTGACATTGATTCCTGCAAAGAGGAATTCCCCACCAACTCCTGCAATTATAATACCTATGAGACCCATGAGAGTCCACATGATTCTCTGGCCCCTAGTAATTGGAATCTCGCCCATGACTACATTTCCGGAATGACCGTCGACCGCAGCCTTGTACAAGTCACCTTGGAACTTGTAACGAATGAGAGAGAAAGGTGCTTGCATGTATGTAGTTTCCCTAACAGCAGTTGTTGTTCGACAATCAAAGAGCTCAGTAAGACCACTTCCTGCTTGAGCACGATGATCATCAGCAACGCGTCCGTGAATTGCTTTTTCGAATTCCTCTTGACCAATTTCTGCATTCAGCATAACTGGTTCAAGATCTTTGATCTTAGCAAAATCGTAGGGAACTCCCGTCTCGGGTTTAACGTCTTTTAGATAGTCCTCCAGACCATAGAACCTTGCACCTTTCCTTGCGAGCAGTGGCTCGTGAGTGTCAGTGTGAAGTTCACTCTGAATAGGGACATACCCTTTTTCATAGTCTGTATAGGTTTCAGTTCGAGTGTTACCATCTGAATCTCGAACTGTCCTAGTTTTCTGAACCGGTACCTGAACTGTCTTGTAACCTTTGTAGTATGAATCTGCTTTTACCTTTGCAGTCCATACAGGCACCATGATTAGCTGATTCTCAACAACTTGGCAATCCTTAACCAGAGATTTGTTCATGCCTTTGTTCTTGTCGAGAAACTTTTGGAAACCAGCCAGTCGCTCATCAGAATCTACCGCGGTTTGCATCAAGTGGTCGCCAATCGCTTTGCCTTCAATTGTGGTTGTTTGACCACAATATGTACAAGTAATAACAACATCGTCGGGTCCGGTCTTTACATTTCCATTGCATACGGGACATTTGAACATGTCCGCTGCTGGTGCTTCAGAACCCATAATCAAACTCTCCAGAGTCTGTATCTAAAGCAAAATGTGCTTGAAAGCTATTTAGAGTTTGGGTGAATAAACTACTGGGCCAGAATCAGCTATTTTCAGGTTTTGAGCGAATTCCTAAGACAAATCCAACAAGGTTAAACTCGATATGGATGATAATAGGAAGAAGTATACTTCCAGATATAGTAAGGGAAATTCCAGCAATCAAACCGAGAATGGCTGCAGAGAGAACAAGAACAGGAACTGATGCGCCCATCTGTTTCGCAGGGGCTATGTGAATCATCCCAAAAACGATTGCAGAAACAATTGCACCACTTGTTATTGAAAACCATCCTAGATCGATTGCAAGCAACAAGGTGTTGTCCAGGATATTCTGTAGGAACCCGCGAAACAGAGTTTCTTCAGCTATGCTAGCTAGAAGAACTATGACAATGAAAAATATGATGCGCCCTCTCATGTCGGAAGTCGGGTTCATTTTTTTAGGAGTTGGAGAGATATGCTGACTTACTACAACAACAACAATAGCGGCGATTATACCAAATGTACTTAGTAGAACCATCACCTCTAACGTGGGTAATTGAAAACCCCAGAGAGGTAGCATGCCCATGCTCAGAAGAAAGATGACTAATAGCGATAAGCAAAGAACAACTGGACTTACAATCGCGGATGACACCCACGGATTTGCAAGGGTGATGTTTGCTTCTGATTTTCTTTTCTTTGCAACGGCAATCATCACTGCAAAAGATACAGAATAGATTACCATTGAAATTACAATACCAATCCCAAGTGCAATTAGCCATTCAATCACTGAGAATCACACCTAACTCAGAGGTGCGATGAAACTTACTTACTGATAACTATCTCCTTTCCAGTATTGTCTATCACCTCGAAATTGCGAATAGAGTCTATTCAATACAAAACTACGAAATAGTATAAGAATGCTGAAAGACAAAGACCTGTACAAGTACAATCTTCACACTATCAGCATCCTGGTAATAATCTACCTGCGAATGTCTTCACGAAGGCGAGCTGCTGAGAACTCATGCACTCGGTCTTTAACCTCTTCACGTGCAGCTTGGTGTTTCTCAAGAAACTCCATCATCATTGGTGCGAGGATCTGTTTGCATTCTCCGCAGAGAATCTCTCCACCTCTACACTTCTGCTCGATATCAGCCAGGTCTTTATCATCAGGCATGAAGATGAAGTTGTAGTACTTGAACACACTGCAGATGTCTGGATTTGCTCCGAGCTTTCGCTGTTCCTCAACTGTGGTTCTACCACCAGTAAAAGCTGCCATAACTTTCTTCTTTGCTTGTTTAGGAGTGTCAGTTGTGAAGATTGCAGACATTGGCTCAGATGCTGACATCTTTCCACCCTCCTTTAATCCAGGGACAAAGGAACATTGAATGCTGGCAGGTTTGTAGTAGCCTAACTTCTCTGCAATATCACGAGTGACCCTCCAGAAGGGGTCTTGATCAATTGCACATGGAATGATGCATGGTGTCTTCTCACCGTAGATCCACGAATGGAGGAATGCAGGAACTGACTGAATCGCGGGGTGCCAGATAGAGCCTATGTTTGTACTGTTATCAAATCCAAATGTTGCCTTCACAGTTGAGAAGGTCACCTTTCGAGCCACTTCAACTGCAATCTCGTACAACATATCTATGTGCTCTATATCGTCAATGATGTAAGTATCCTCAGGTTCGAATCCCAATGCTAGCAAGTCAAGAGTATTCTCATAGGTGTACTTTCTGACATCATCAATACTTAGATGAGAATTGAAGAAGTACTTCTCATCATTTGTCATTTGAAAATAGAGGCGGGTCTTAAATCGGTCCTGAAACCATTTTGTGAACATCCAAGGTACTAGATGGCCGATGTGAGTATGACCGCTTGGTCCTCTTCCTGTGTAGATAACGAATTTATTGCCTTTCTCATATTCGTTGAGAATCCAGTCAAGGTCTCTATGAGAAAAGAATAGATCTCTCTCAAGTAAGACATGCCTATCTCCAGCAATCTTGTAAATTCGTTCTTTCAACTCTTCTGTTATCCGTTGGGTTCCAAACTCTTTGATGAGCCGATCGTAATCGATTTTCCCACTGACTTTGAATGGTGTAACAACCATGTCGTCTTTTTCTTCACTCAATGTGAGTGTCTCCTTGGATGTATTTGCCAACTTATAGTTAGCAAAGTTGAACATCTGGTTATTCTAATTAAGCCTGATGGTTCAAATATTGAGCATAATTGACCAAAGAGTTACCCTAAAAAGGGAATGTGTAAACAAAGATGATTAATTCTAATAACAATTAGGAGTTACCAATATGCGAATCGAAGACTATGAGTTCGAGCAGGAGATGACTCTGACTAATCTTGCTGACCTCTTGGAAGAGATTGTTGAGCAACTGCGTAAGGGTGATGACCTAGAGTTACCAATGCCAACTCTCCAAGCAGGTACGATAGTAGTACCAATTGGAGAACCTGTGGAAACAGGACTCGAGGTCAAAATCAGAAAGCAATTCGTTCATGTAAACCTTGCACTTTCTTGGAGTCGACCAAGATTGGTAGAGGAGGTAAAATCGGATGAGTGACGATTTTCTTACAAAGGATGAAATTCTTAGTGGTTTTCTTAAGATTTTGGATTTACAACAGAAAATTAGTGACTACGTAGATAGAAGGTTATGTGGTCAGTTCTGTAACCAAACAGCAGAACCAGAAGTGACTCAAGAAGAGTGGACTGAAATGAGGAAGAAGATTTTCACGTATCTTCGTTCTCTAATGGACAAGTACATGTTCACAAAGAAGATACCTAGAGATGACTTGGGTATTATGACCCTCGCAGTAATTGAATACTTCATTAGAATTCAACACACTTTAGCTCAAGTATTAGTTATTCTTGATTCACTCCGAGGCGATTCTTTTGGTGAGATCTATATGGACTCACTCACAACAATCTCGTCTAAGGTGAATGAACAAATTGGCACACTTAAACATATGATTGAAGTTAATGTCAGTGATCCAGAAAGTGTCAAAGCAGATTTGGAACAAATCATCAAACTAGAAAGACAAATTGACGAGGATAATATTGTAATCTGCCGTCAAATCTCTGTCAAAACAGCTGGTGGCGATGAATCAGATTTCTCATGTTATATGATGAGAAAGATTGTTGCAGAGTTGGAACATATTTCGGATTATGTGAAAGAATGCGCTGAGATTCTTGCGGATATCTGAGGTGTGTATTCTTGGCTGACGATTTTGGAATCTATCTAGCGGTCATCATTTTAATTGGCGGCGCAGTACTTGCTAAAGTCGCAGAGAGATTCAAAATTCCGTATCCAATCCCATTAATGGTCGCTGGATTAGGAATCAAGTTGGTCATAGATCCCGCAATATTCGCGGGTATTCCGCTCTCCCTTATCGCTCAATTAACGCTTGCTTCAGTTCTTTTCTATGCAGGTTTGAATATCAATATGAGAGAACTCAGACTCTCGATCAGATCAATTGCAGTTCTTGCCACTGTTGGCGTATTTCTTACATCAATTATTGCTGGAGGAACCATTTGGCTTGCAATCCCTGGACAGGTTGGACTAATAGGAGTCGCGTTCATCATTGGTGCGATTCTCACACCAACAGACCCTGCAGCACTCTTCTCGGTTCGTGAATCAGGTGGAGTGAGAGTTAAGAGAAAACTATTCTCAATCTTGGAAGGTGAAGCAGTATTCAATGATGCAACCGCTGTCATTATTGTCATTACAGTTTTCCTCCCTTTCATTGTCCCTGCACTTGCCCAACCTTGGTGGATTGTCGGAGGCCAGTTTGTCGCAAGTATAGCCTTGGGTGTGATTATTGGTCTCGGAATTGCATGGGGCATGGCAAAGACACTGTTAGCCATAGAAGGAAGTACGAATACATCCATAGTTACCGCTGCAACCCCCATCATTGCGTATGGTGTGGGTGAATTATTTGCAGTTTTTGGAATTCATCCAGGAGCTTTAGCAGCAGTTTTTGCGGGCCTCTTCATGGCAAACTCTAGATCGATTGGTCTTCCTGTACTCCCCCAGAAATCAATGCGCATAACAATGAAGAATGTTTCATTCGTGTTCGAGATAATTGTGTTCATCTTCTTGGGGATAAATCTAGACCTGGAAGCAATGACACCAGAAATAATAGCTGTTGGTGGTATTGTTGGTTTACTAGTAATTCTAATTGCTAGACCAATTTCTGTTTTCGCTGTGACAGCTTTTGATAAGACAATGAGCAATAGAGACCGGTTCTTTGTCAGCTGGGCGGGAGTAAAAGGAGTAGCCAGCGCAGCTTTAGCAGCAATTGTCGTTGTAGAACTAGAAGCTGGGATAGGCGGAACAATTACTTCGATTGTCTTTATTGTAGTTTTCATGAGCCTCGTCGTGCAAGGAATAACAGCACCGCGCATCGCTACACTTCTGAATCTCATTGAGGAAGAGGATGCAGCTCAAGAAATCGCAGCAATGCGAGATGCAACTCGTTATGCTCTTCTCAAACTCGTAGACAAATATACTGAGGGAGAAGTCAGCAGTCAAATCTATTCTAGATTGAAAGCCGAGCTTGAAGAGGAGATATTCAGTCTTGAAGACGATTTACGAAAATTAGTTTCAGATAAGCGAGCAAGGTTGCGTGAGCTTGAAATCAGAGAAGAAATCTTCCGTGAAAAACTTGCTTTCTTCCAAGCTGAATATGAGAAGGGTAAAGTTCCAGAATCTCTCTACGAGGACCAGAGGATGGAGCTGCAGGCAGAGATTGACGAGCTTGCCACATTAAGGAGTCCTAAGCTAGCTGATAATGAGGAATAATTCAACTATACTTTCAGAACTGAACTTTCTTGTAGGCATCAGGCAATCGAATACCAGTCTTGCCTGTGAAAACATCTCTTAGTAGCTCAATGTGTTCATCGAGGTCTTTGAGTAGTTTATCCCTAGCACTTCCTTCTATGTTAGGTTCAACCATCCATATTGTCAGATAATTGCTGACTACGCCTATATCGATAGCACTCTCTTCGAAGTCACGGAAGATTGTGAGTTTAACAAGAAATTCCGACTCGTACATGTTAAGAATATCGCGGACACTTATCATAATCAAATCAAGGAATCCAACCAGATCTTCGAGCTCTGGAGATTCTGAGAGGTCTCCACGCATCGTTTCAGTTAGAGTCTGAATACTGGTTGAAGTGTGTCGGAGGTTTTCAAACATGTGCATCAATTTTGTGAACTCCCTGATGGAAGCCTCTAAAGAAGGCACAAGTCTATCGTACAAATTAACGAGTAGTATCCCTTTGGAGTTCTCGCGGATATTCTGAAATCCACCTAATTTTCCAAGAGGTCCATCCAAGTGTTCAATCTGCATTATTGTATTGGTAACTGCTTGAATAGCTTTGGCAGACTTACGCTGAATGTTTGACCATTTTTCTACAAATGTATCAAGCCCCTCACGGAGGTCATCAAGCGTATCGATGTAGTTTGCCAAGGATATATCGACTCCGAGTGTTAATTTCATTTCAGACCATATAAGAGATTCTAAGGGACACAAATTTCCAAGATTTGTGATTAACTGAATCAAGAACCATTATCATGAAAGTAGCATGTCTGAGTTAAGTAAGCTTCAGTAAATCCGATCTAGTGATAATTCCACGGATACGACCCTGCTGGTGCACAAGAATGGCTTGGTATTTTTGAAAGAGAGGAGCGACAATATCTACAGGCGTGGTTTCATCAATTATGGGTACTCCCTCTGGACTCATCACTGCTTGAACTGATAACTCATGCATGTTATGTCGGAGGTTCCTAATGATATCGCGCTCAGTGATAATGCCGACCATCTTAGTTCCACGGAGTACAGGAATCTGGGAATAGTTATGTTTCTGCATCAATCTAACAGCTTGTGCTGCAGGGTCTCTATCATCAATAGTTACTGGATCAATCGTCATGATGTCATAGCATTTTTTGCTCTGGCGATTTGTTAACACTTCGAATATCTTATTCACAACGGAGAGTTTAGGATCCAGAGTTTTTTTCTCGAGCCTCGCAATATACGACTGAGAGACCCCAACTTCGATAGCCAACTCCGCCTGAGTCATACCAACTTCTCTTCGGAGGTCCAGGAGACTATCAACCGTCATCATTTGTATTCATTTTCGAATATTCTCCAGAGTAATAAAAAGCTTTGGAATATTACCCTTGGGAATGACGCATAACAAGTTATTTATGCAGATTTTTGCGCGCCCGATGGAAAGATGAGTTGATTATTATGAATTTGAAAGTCACGCGCGGAGCCGGACCATCTGTCGATAAGCTCCAAGTAGAGATAGTCGAGCGGAAAGGCAAAGGGCATCCCGATACTTTGGCAGACAAAGCTGCAGAAGAATTGAGTGTGCGTCTAAGCGAGTACTACATGGAAACCTTTGGTCAAGTTCAGCATCATAACGTTGACAAGGTCCTGATTGTTGGTGGACAGTCGAACGCTAAATTTGGTGGGGGAGACGTCATCGAGCCGATTTACATTCTCATGAGTGGTCGTGCCGTTGATGTAGTTGACAGGGATTATTCACGTCAAGTACCAGTTGGAAAATTCGCAGTTGAGCATACTAGACAATGGCTAAGCAAAGACCTTCCACACCTCGATGTGAACGCTGATGTTATCATCGATTACAAGATTCGCGCAGGGAGCACAGATCTTGTAGGAAACTTTGACCTTGAAACTGGCATCCCTCGAGCAAACGATACTTCCTTCGGTGTAGGCTATTGTCCTCTGTCACCCCTTGAACAGATTACTCTGCAGTCTGAAGAACTACTCAACAGTCCCAAGGTGAAGAAACAATGGCCCCAGATTGGAGAAGATATCAAAATCATGGGGACAAGAATTGATGGCAAGATCCATATTCAAGTTGCAGCAGCAATTATCTCCACTGAAACCAAGGACAAAGGCGAGTATGCCAATGTCATGGATGGTATTGTAAACCTAGTCAAAGACCTCGCTGTGACAATCACAGATATGGATGTAGAAGTCAATGTGAATACCGCAGACAGTCCAGCTGACAATCTATTCTACCTTACAGTTACTGGCACTTCAGCTGAACATGGTGACGATGGACAGGTGGGCCGGGGCAATCGCGCAAACGGTCTCATCACACCTTACAGACCAATGACACTTGAAGCAGCAGCTGGAAAGAATCCAGTATCACATGTTGGGAAGACTTACAATGTAGCTGCCCGCGAGATCACCGAACGGGTTTACAAGGAGCATCCTGATCTTTCACAAATCTACTGTTATCTCGTAAGCCAGATAGGTGCACCAATCACTGAGCCATTGGCAATTAACGTAGAGCTCTATGGTGATTGTGATATTGATAATGTGAGAAAATCGGTCGAGTCTATCACTGAAGAAGTGATTGGTAAACTACCTCGGGTTTGGGAAGGCTTCGTCAAGAGGCAATACCAGCTCTGGTAAGAATTTTAAAAACAATAGAAACGAGTAGGGTACTAACGATTGTACCCTACATCGCTCTTTCTTTTTCTTCAGTTATCGATTCCAAGGAATTTCAGAAATGCCTTATTGTTTGATTTACGACCTAGAAAGTCTTTGACCATTTCATCAGGGTCTCGACTGCCGCCTGGCGCAAGAATCTTCTCACGATATTCAAGACCAATCTTTTCGTCTAGACACCCATTCACTTCGAACTTCGTGAAGATGTCCTCAGCATATACTCTGGACCAGAGATAGCCGTAGTAACCAGCTTCGTATCCGCCCATGAGATGACCGAAGTTAGCATCAGGGGTTGTGTCGGGAGGAATTTCAAACCCAGTAATTTCTAAGAATTTCTTGTACCACTCTGAGGTAGTATTCTCAACTGGTGTAGTATGGAAATACATGTCAATTAAGGAGTAGAAAATTTGTCTTATTGTAAAGACACCAATATCTAGCAACTTCGCCTTCAACATTCGTTCTAGAAGATCAGCTGGTAGCTTCTTGTCAGTATCCTCATAATGCCCTGAAAGGAGTGTGAGAACTTCCTCTTTCCATGCCCAGTTTTCGAACATATGGCTCGGCGTTTCAATGAAATCAGGCAAGACACCGTCAAGTCCTAACGCTGCGTAGTTTGTGGTGTTAGTAATGACATGCATGAGATGTCCGAATTCGTGGAAGAATGTTTCTACTTCAGAGTGAGTTAGTAATGAGGGCTGACTCTTTGTAGGTTTCTGAAAGTTTGCCACCATTGAAGTAATTGGTAACAAGATCTTTCCATCTTTGAAGCGCCTATCGAGAAAGTTGAACACTGCATAATGTTTGAACTTACCTTCTCGGGGATAGAGGTCCAGATAGAATACACCCATTGTATTTCCAGAAATCTTGTCGATTACTTTGAACTCCTGTACTTCTTCGGACCAGACATTAGGATTCTTGATTTCAATGAATTCAAGATTGAGCACTGTTTGATATACCTCTAGAACTCCATTCACGACTCGCTCCATGGGGAAGTATTGCTTCACCTCATTCTGGTCAACTGAATATCTTTCCTTCATAAGCAACTCATGGTAGAAGAAAAGATCCCAAAGCTCAAACTTCACATCATCCAAGGGAGTACCAGTATCCTTTGCCTTCAACACCTTTAGTACTTCAAGTTCCTTATCTTTGAGTGGAATGAGCTTTTTGTTCAAGTCGTTCATGAAATCGAAAATACGATCCGGTGTTTTTGCCATCTTGATACTGATTTCATATTCTGCAAAATTATTAAATTCAGCAAGTTTTGCTAAGCGATCTCGTAAGGTAAGTGCATCAGATAGGCGCTCACTGTTCTCTTTCCCACCTCGTTGGTACTGAGCAGTTTGCATTCTCTTCCTTGTTTCTGGATTCTTTGCATAATTCAAAACTGGAACGAGAATTGGATAATCTAAAGGTAGTGGATAGACATCGCCATCCTTCTCAATATGCTCATACACCTGAGGAGGCACTCCTTCAAGTTCCGCTTCTGTACACGGTACAGTTGTAGTAATCTCATTGAGAACCCGACTGTAGTCTGCGCTAAGCACAGTAATGTTGTTTGAAATTTCAAGAAACTCTTTGCGTTCATCATCGGGCAATCCTGCACCACGATGTCTAAATTGTTCAAGAGCTTTCTTGAGAAGGGTTTTATCCTCTTCTTCCAAAGTATCAGCAATCGACTCAAGTCTTGCAATTACATCATAGAGGTCCTTTCTGCCCCAGAGTTCATTTGAGAATTTTCGAACTTGTTTCTCAACATCATCACATACATCTCTCTGAGCCTTATCTGTTGACACATATTTCAGAAACACAAAGGGACCCAGTAATTCACCTAAGAGTCCTCCGACTTCTTCAAATTCTTGAAGGGTTGCAAGGGTCTCTTTACCAGGTGGAGTCTTAGCAATCGTATCCAATGTCTTCTTTGCTACTTCAATTGCTTCATCCGCAATGGTCTGAATTTTTGATGGGTCTATTGTCCAATCCATTTTGCAGATTATTCCATCGTCTGTCATAAGTTGCTTTGGATTGTCATTTTCTATTTAAGGGCAACTTTATCCGCTATTCACTCAAATTTTCACTCTATTTGTAGAGATTGGAATGGAGGACTTCCTTGTAATATGTTTTTTAAGCGTTGAAGTACAAATTCCAGTCAAGTCAACCCTAGACGTCATGCCATAGGGTTGTAAATAATCAGGAGAATTAACATATGGGCAAAGTCACAGACCCAATTGCTAAGAGAATTAGAAAGAAGGCCGCCAAGGACATCAAAGGAGGTTTCTTTGGCAGGATTACCCACTACATCCCAGGATGGCACGGGTATCAAGAGAAGAACGAGCGGCGCGCCGCTGATAAAGTCCTACGTGAGTTCATTGCAGACCAACTTCGTCTTGTAAAGCAGGACCTAGAGAAGCTACAAATGATGGTCGTCGATTACAATCTCAGCAAGACTTGGGAAACCTTCGACAGGATGCTCAATCTTACAGATAAGATAGAGAGCGGAATCAGATATGCTGATTACGGTTACGCAGCCTGGGGTTCCAAGGAGAAGATCAATGAGAAAGAACTCGACCAAGTCTACGAGTTTGATGCAACACTCCTTGAGGATATTGGTGCCATTAACGATGTCGCTGAAGAATTTCAGGAAGAGATGAATCAAGGCAAGTTCGATGAAGCCTGGAATTACACATTCCGTATGTGGACCGTCATGCAGCGTCTCGAAGAGAAATGGAATCAGAGAGAAGGCTACATGAAAGGTTACCAAGATTAATCCACTGACATTATTCCGGGGCGTTTGCTCCGGAATTCTACTTCTTTTCTAATTCGACCACATAGTAAAGTCTAACTTCTAAGAATGAGAATATTCCTTGAGAATTGGACTTATGCAAGGAACATTTCTTATACTCACTATCGGTATCGAGTTTTTCCTACTAGTGGGCTATATGTTCTACGTTCTATTTCGGACATACACTGCAAGTGATGATAAAGTTTCGATGCTATCTTGGTTGACGGGCATTATTGGACTAATTACTGTTGGACTGATTGGTACTGTTGCATTAGTAGCAACAAGGATGACAAACACCGATATTGTCATTGCCATGGTATTTCTTACAGTAGACGTTGTAGGGTTATATCTTCTAGTCGATGACATTAGAAGAATATCACGTAGCTTGAAAGTATCACAGCTAGATTCATCATCTTGAGCATCCAGAATGGTGTCAACAACTTTGGTCCTAAGTGACTTCGTCCCGCTTGGTGAACCAACCAGGATGTTTTGCAATTACTTCTTCAGCATTAAGTATCTTAATCTTCAATTCGGGGGTTTCAACAATTTCTAGCTCCACGGACTTCGCGGCTCGTTCAATCCTGCTAACTCCGAGAATCTTCTCTATCTGCTCAATCTTTCGGTCCTCTGTCATAAACTCCATGGGGTCATCAATAAACTCTAGCATATCCCAAATTTCCTCAAGGAGAAAGAAGACAAGTTTGTGTTCGTAAAACGGAGTGGAAACTTGCTTTAGGATAGACTCGATTAATCCACGGTCCCATTTCAATGTTAATTTGTCAATGATATCATAAAGGGTTGTTGTCATGCTATCTAGTAAATTGCTAAGTGAACCTAAAAGAATTCCTCTGGAAATAGAAGAGATGAAGACTACTCAACACCGAGGTCTCTTAGAGCGCGCTGGATCATGGATATGTTTAGAAGATTATCACAGGACCCACATGTGAATGAGTCAGGACCCATCCATTCAACACCAGATTCGAAATCTAGAGAACTACCACAACTAGGGCATCTCATCTCCTTACTTCTTTTAGAAGATAGGAAATCTCTTGTCACTGATCGAAAGCCAGTTTCTCGTTGAACCACCTTAGAACTTTCAGGGCGAGCAAGATCCCTCGCTGGTTTCTGTTTGAATTTATCCATTAGCTGGTCTCCAATTAATGGATAGATGAATCTTGAACTATAAGACTGAGCAATACGCGTAAGGAATCAGTTGCACATCTTCTAACTACCTACAAAGTGAATAAAGAAAGAGAAAGGAAAAGGAGGGTGTCCTCCCTTTCCCAAGATTGTTTTACAATTACTCGAATTTCGAGGAAATCTTCTTCATTCCATAAAGATACAGAATGATCAAGAGAATCGCTCCAAGGTTAGAATTACCCAAGTTGTACATACCCGCAAAGAATCCAATGGATCCGGAGCTCCATGGAAGGGTTGCAGCCCAATAATTCGCAAAATAAGCGAAGTAGGAATATGTAATTACATTGAATGTAATTCCGATTAGGAATGTCAATACCATGAGCATGTAGAAGATCTTTGCGAGATCACCGAAGTAGCCGCCAATATTCTCAGGTAAGAACATCTTGAAGATGTTAAAGAGACCGTACGTCATGAGACATACTGCAAAGGCAACCATGATACCTCCACCCAAAAAGATGAACTGGGGCATAATATGATTCATGCTGGTATTCCCAATCATACCATCAATACCAAGTACTCCAGCATACAAGTAAATAGCAATTACTAGTAGTAAACCTTTCAGGAAGTGAAAGACATTCTTAACTAGGTCCCAATTTCCTACTCGTTCCTCAAGGAATGGTCCAATGAAGAACAGAAGACCAACTATAAGGACTAAGACTGCTGGAATTGCCATCAATGGTTCTAAAGCCATCCATATCGCAGAATTCAGGATGATGGAAAGACCAAGGCAAAGCCATGCCATTGTTTCCTTTTCGATTGCATAGTACATTGGAAATAGGAGCCCTAAAACCAATGTGAAATAATAGATCCAAGTCAGTCCGGCATTAGTTAATACTTCCGCGGACAGGTAGGTCCATGGCAAATATATCAGGTAGAAGATTGCTAATGCAATAGCTGACATATATTGGATTATTGTTTTAAAGTCAAATTCGTCACTCAATTCAATTTTCTCCTTGGCCCATAGGGCCCACGCTATGATGATAGACCATTACAAAGTAGTATAAATCGGTGTTGTTTTTGTGAATTTCAGTTCGGTAATTGTCGAATTCTAGGGGGTTTTCGTGACTATCTTTACTCACTTTTGGCGCGGTTCAACAAATTGAACCATTTGTTCAAAGATTAGACTCTTGTATTAGTTTATAAATCTAGAATATTTGTCAACTTGTTGAATAATATCCTGCTTGTGTATTGAGGAGCACAGGCGGAGGCTTATACATAATTCAACAATGTGGATGTGGGAGTCGAACCATGTGAAAGTGGAGACACGGTATATACTACTTGGTTTCGTAGGTATCATACTTCTAGTTACAGCTATGGCGATACCATCATTGATAATTAACGATCAGAGAGATCTTTATGATGGTCCTGCAGCTTCAGTAAAATTAGGGTCAATGTTACCTGATGATGTAACGATTGAAGGATCAATTATCGACAGTTATGTTGATGTTTTGTATACAATGCGCTTTGATAATAGTGCATCAGTAACCGCATCTGAGATTAACTGGCTATTCGAACTCCAGGAGGGAATCAGATTGAGTAATGTTTCAATCGTGATTGGGGAAGTCACATACTGGGGACAAGTAATGCCTGAACAAGCTGCCATAGAGGCGTACAATGAAAGCGTTGAAGAAGATGAGAGTGCCTTACTTGTTGTAAAATCCGGAGATGGGTATCTGGTCAGTCTGAATTTGGAGAGCGGAATTGAAGCCATTGTGGGCGTCAGGGTAGAGGGTCTACTTGCAAGAAAATTAGGTCTCTATTCTCTAGATCTTCCTATCTCAAGGGGAGTTCCAATCCAGACAAATGTCATAATAGATCTATCAATTCGTTCAAACTTCGATTCAATAGCAGGCTACTCAATCAAAGGGTTGCCTTCGTTCACAGCTACAGATTTGACAGATGGTATTAATATTGATTATTCGAGTCAAAATATGATTCTCATAGAAGAATTAGAAATTAGATATACTTTGAATCGACAAATTGGCGGAAGTCAACTATTAACGTATACTAATGGAACTGACAACTTCTTTGTCTATCTTCTAGCACCTTCAATAACCGAAGTATCAGATGGAGCATATCGGCAATATGTCTTCATACTGGATAAATCGGGATCGATGGGAGGTACCAAAATTGAACAAGCACGCACAGCTTTCAATTCAATGATTGAAACGCTTCAGTCCAATGATCTATTCAATGTCGTTGCGTTTGATAACGAAATATCAACACTCTGGGTCGAACCACACTCTGCTTCTGTAACAAGCATCGAAGAAGCACAAACCTGGGTTAGCAATATTCAACCAGGAGGTAGCACGAATTTCCATGGAGCTATGATGGCAGGTCTAGAAACGATGACAGCAGGAGAGAATGTGAAAGCTATATTGATGTTGTCAGATGGATTACCTACTGCAGGAGACATTCAAACTACTGGAGGAATCCTGACAGCTGTTGAAGAAGCTAATGATCTTGGGGTTTCAATATCGACTGTGGCTTTTGGATCAGATTCCGATGAGAACCTAATGGCGAATATGGCTGCCCAAAACGATGGTTTCTTTGTCTTCATCCAGCCTACGTCCGATGCATCAGCTGAGCTCGTTGAGTTCTACTATGAATTCGCGACACCAATTGCTGAATCGTACTCAATCGAATTTGGAGGAGTCCTAGATATGAGTACTCTGAAGCCTTTGGACGATTCACCTTTCTTTAATGGGAGTGAAATTATCGTATGTGGTCGTTACGAGACCTCGATGAGTGTCTACACATCTATTGATTATCCAGATGGAACAGAAACCTATACGAATACTGCGACCACAGCATCAACTGAAAACGCGCATATTGAAAAAATTTGGGCGCAGCATCGAATCACGTATCTTCTAAGAATTGTTCAACTCGAAGGTGAAACACCATCTATCCGAGATGAAATTGTTAATCTTGGAATGCAGTATGGAATCATTGTCGAGGGATATACTGCTCTTCTAATAACAACTGATTATCTGGAAGAAACTACCACTACAACGGAAACGACTACTACTACCACTACTACAACCACTACTACCACTATATATCCTACAACCACTACTACCACTACAGTAGCTCCTGCCACTACTACTACTACTACTACTGCAGGCGGACTCCAGGCATTCGATTCAACGCTTGTAGGAGTTGCAGCAATAACAGGTGCAGTCGGAATCATTCTTGTAGGATTGGTATTATTCGTGATCTGGAGAAAACGAACTTAGAAATTGAATGTAACCCAATCAGAGGACTCTGTAGCTCTAAGCTACACCTCTGATTTTCTTTTTTCTCACTTCTGAGATTAGTTGTTACTATTTCTAAATTGGTGTCAGTTAAATAGACCTTTGTAGGAAATACAAATGGTGCAAACGAGTGTATCAGAGATACTCAAGTTCAAAACCTGACGACCAAGAGAATTCAGGGTCTTGCCCGAGCGCACGATTTCTAAATGAAGTCAAGTACATGACTGGCTTGCTCCTTCAAGATGCAAGTAATCAGCTTGATAGAGTAGAGATTCTATCGCAACAAAAAATGATGGCAGATGCACTCGATACACTCTGGGGAGAAGTGGAAGATGGAAGTGTTAGGGTGTATTCCATTGCAGTTCTTCGAGCAGCGAAGATTGTTTCCTGTCCTGAAATAGGAAAGCACCTCAAGGATCCCAGTATAAACCATGCCAAGGTGTTGAGAGACCTTCGCATTCTCATCAATACGTTTGAATACATCATCAAACCAGAACGCACCTGATACCAGATGGAAAGACTCATTCATGGAATTGTTATTTCTCCAACCTGATTGATATGAAGGTTACAATGCTTGGTACAGGAACATCATATCCTGATCCAGATAGAGTTCAATCAGGAATACTAATTGAGATGGCCGATGAGAGTATTCTCTTTGATATTGGAGCAGGAGTCTTCCACAGGTTGACTCAGCTTAATGTGGATTTGAGCTCTATATCTTCCATTTTCTTATCGCATTTTCATATCGACCATTGTTCGGATTTTCTAATGCTATGTCAGAACCTTTGGTTAAGTGGACACGACAAACCACTGAATATCTATGGACCACCTTCAATCATTGAGTGGTATAGAGGTCTCTTTGATATAGCGTTTACATACGCTCGTGATAGATTGATTATCAATGTGGCAGTTTTGAAAGAACACGAAGCAGTTCAGGTGGGAGAGGCAACTATCTCAAATGTACCCACGATTCACGGAAATATGGAAACTCGGGCATTGAAAATTGAATGGAGAAACCGTTCGTTTGTCTATTCATCAGATACAGCACCCTGTCGCGATGTTATTGGTCTTGCCAAGGGGGTAGATGTTCTTGTTCATGAATGTAACTGGCTCGATGGACCAAATCCAGAGGGGGTTCACACAACACCAAGTGAATTGGTTCAAATTGTTGAGGAGGCTTCTCCTAAAAAACTAGTTTTATCTCATGTATCACCAGAAGTTGTTGATAAGAAAGACAAAGTCCTAGAGATTATTAGCCGCAGAGCAAATGCGGAGGTAGTCATGGGAGAAGACCTGATGTCATTTGAGATCTAGTAACGAAAAGTCAGCGGACCCCACATTCTCTTTATGTTTGACATTCCAAGTACTCCACCCATAATGAACATGGGAGTCCATGATGTAAGGTCTAGAAAGTCTGGCATGATTAAAGGGTCAAGTTGTTGCGATAATGCTAGCCCATTGATTACTAGGATTACAAAGAAAACCAGTGAATAAATCAAATTGATTATTGCTGCCTGACGTGCAAACTTGTATTCGTACGTTTTGTTAACATGATTAGTATCTTGAATCAGCCGAATCACGAAGAACAGCATTATGGCGATAACCGGTGGATATCCTAGTGCCCAATAGAACGCATATGTCACAAGCACGGCAATAGTATAGAAGAGGTAATTGACCAAGGGATTGAATGCTCTTATTGGAGGACGCTTATTTTCTGGTTCCTCAGTTTTCTCTTCAGGGATTGGGGTTTCTTCGCTCAAGGTTCACACATTCATGTTATCGGATTATATGCTAATAATAGACCGCTTGAAGGCAAGCAATTGGATAATAACCTACTTTCTTGATACTTCGTAGCTGTGGTTAACGACAGTTTCTTCTCAGAACCCATCGTAGAGCATACCATGTCAATGTTTAAAACCTATGAAAACTGTACTCAATCAGAACTCGATTATTAACGGGTGTTATTATGGCAGATGCAATTGAATGGACTAATGCCAGTCCTGACCACTTAGTCTGGAGATATCCAGACAACCGAATAAGTTGGGGCTCACAACTAATTGTAATGGAAAACCAGGCAGCTATCTTCTACAGAGATGGACAGGCTCTGGATACTTTCCTTGCGGGCCGCCACAAACTTACCACCAGTAGCATGCCAAGCCTTGCTGGATGGTTACAAAAGAAGATCAAGGGCGACGTCTTTGAAGCCACCTGTATCTTCATTTCCAGATCCCAGTTCCAAGGCAAATACGGTGGAAGAGGACAAACAAGCGATCTTGCACCACTCATGTTTCATGGCAACTTCTGGTTCCGCGTCAAGGAACCCAAGATCTTCGTGAATGAAGTCGTATCTAATCAGAACGCTTTCAGCACCAAGAAGGTCAATGACTTCCTTCGCTCATTTATGAATGAGAGAATCATCGACGAATTTGCTCACTTTGACCTACAATCTGTTTTCACACAGCTTGACGAAACCTCATTGAAGGTCAAGACCAAGGTCAGAATGAACTTCGAAAGAATCGGGCTTGAGCTCGTAGATTTGAAGTTCGAAGGACTTGATACCACAGAAAAGTATCGAGAGCGCCTCTTCTGGCTCAAAACTGGAGGAGTTAGCGGACAGCAAATCATGGGCTCTGAAACTATCAAGTCATCAGCTGAATCTCTTGGAAAGAGTCCCGGTGCCGGCTTCGGTGCAGGCATGGGCTTCATGGGAGCGGCAGCAGGAATGATGGGCGGTGGCGGACAAAAAGGTGGCGGTGGAGGCGGTTCAGCCCCTGCTGGAGCCAAGTTCTGTCCTAACTGTGGTACTGCAACTAGCGGTGCTAAGTTTTGTTCCAACTGTGGAACAAAAATCGGATAGTAGAATAATATTGGTTGGGTGTTTTTGCCCAACCAGTTTTCGTTTTTTCTTGAATCATTCATGCGGGTATTGTGTTGACGATAGTTCCACTTTTACTAAAAGTTTATACAAACTCCTGTCTAAATATTACATGAATGAATCAGTCGAAGAACCAAAGCAAAAGAAGAAGAACCATCATGTCTAAGTTATCAGATTTAGCAATAATATTTTGGATTATTGGAACCATTTTGATTAATTTATCATTTCTTCTTGTAATAATTATTTCTCCTATTCATTTGAATAATATTATTATTATGATTTCTGGTTGGATTGTCTGCTTTATTGCATCAATATTTACAATCAAAACAAGAAATGAATATCGAATAATTAAACTGAAAAATGGTTTTCCTCTAAAAATTGTTCAGCTAATTATATTCATTTGTGCAATGTCGATGGCAATCACTTTTGGCCTAGTGGTAGATATATTGAGTTACAAGTACACGGGTAAATTTAGCCTTAATTACTGGACATTTGGTTGGATTCTGTTCGCAACTGTAAGTTTTACCATTGTATCCATAAGAATAAGGAGCTATCATCCAAATTAATGAATAACGAAAAAACCCTAATGTACCTCTGAGCCTCCGTTCGTATCCTGCTATTAAAGTTCCACTCAAACTGCGGTACTGCACTTAATGGTGCCAAGTTTTGTCCCAACTGTGGAACAAAGATCGGATAGTAGAATAATATTGGTTGGGTGTTTTTGCCCAACCAGTTCTCGTTTTTTCTAGATTGAATTATTCAAGTAATTACCCAGACATTGCACCCTTTTTTCTCAAACCTTAAATCGACTCGTGCCTAAATATTACGTGAACGGGCATGAATGAAACAATCGAAGAACCAATGATGAAGAAGACACCACTCAGAAAGCGAGTGGGAAAGGTATTGTTTTGGATAGGTTTCATAATCATATTGGTGTCCTTTGTTATTTCTGCGCTGATTGTGGTTGGAATAGTGCTGGTAATCATTGGTCTTATTGCGATTCTTTATCCAAGGGACGGCGCAGGAAACGGAATCTGGGTGTTGATGATGAGCCCATTTGCAGGTAGCAATTAATCCTGAAGAGTTAGCGTATTTTGATACGACATTAATTTTGTTTAATCCAGTGTGAATGTGAGTAATGATAAGTATAATCGATTTCAACTTCCCATTCAGTTCCACATGTTTTGCATTTGACTATCAGGATATCCATCTGTGTGTCATCATCATATCTGCGGTCGATTTCTTCAAGATCAATCTGATAGGGTGGTACATTGAATCCCCCATCTTGGTAAACGTTGCAATTGCATTTCGCTCCGGACTCTGCATTACGAAGATGCTCAATGAGATACTCATACTCACTCAGATACGTGTTCTTCCATGTTCCTTGAAGAGCTTCCAATTTCATTAAACTAGGAATATCACGAAGATGTGCCAGCTGGTGAAAAGCAGCCTTGATAAAATCAGAATTCATTTCATACTGGTAAGTGGAAACCACCCATCGGCAGAATTCAATTACCAATTCAGATGGTTCTTTCTTGAGGTTTTCAAAGAACTTGCGGCATTCCATTTTTCCTGAAACAACATCTGTTTGGAATGCTTGTATTATCTTTGAAATCATACTTGTTTGAGCCAAATTAGAACAGATGAGGATTTCTGCTATGTGTAACGTCTATGAGAGTCTAGACACTTTGTTCGCGGCGGACAAGATACACTGCCGCTCCAATCAAGACAACAGCTGTAGAAGGAATTACAAGCCACTGAAGGTTTAGAGGTTCTGTTTCTTCTGCGACTTGAGGGTCCGATCCGCGAAGGTACTCCTCAATATTCGTATACTCATCTTCATCCGGATTTTCATACGCATCATTGACCAATGGATTAAGTCCGTTTGCCAACTCCCAGGAGTCAATCATGCCATCAAAATCGGAATCGTCGTTGAATGGATTGAGACCTAAATTATATTCCTGAAGATTAGTCAAATTGTCAAGATCTGGATCATTGAAAGCGTCAAGAGGGTCCCTTGGGTCAAGTCCGATGTCTAATTCCCAAGCATCCGGCATATCATCATTATCGCTATCTGGGCTATTCATATCCAGCCCGAGGATAATTTCCATTGCATCCGAAATCGTATCACTATCTGCATCAGTTTCGAAGAGCTCAGTGTCAAGCCAGTACTCTTCACTATCAAGTACACCATTCTGGTCTACATCAGAGTCGTACTCGATGTAAATATCGATACCAATACTAATTTCCTCAGGATTGTGAACATGCAATTTGTACAGACCAGGAATGGTGACGTCCTGATTCATTACTTGTGTGGGCTCCCAAGGTGAAGCCTCAGTGCGTATTGATGTATTGATAATCGAATCATCAGGACCATACAGGATGAAATGCGCACGGCCACCAAACCATCTACTGGTGATATTGATGCTTGTAGGAGTAGAAATTGGGATATAGAAATCATATGAACTTTCAGATCGGATATTTCGGGTATCAGTGAGTAAAGTCTTATGACCATAACCCCTACTCATGGTGAAAGCAAGACTCTCACCTATAAACGCAGTTACTTCCCTACCAAGATAGTAATTGAATTCTCCGCGACTCCAAACATCATTTTGGGTTCCTGAAACCTCATCATACGTATATCCAGATTCATAGACAAGAAGTACATTCTGGAAACCTCTTTCGACAAACTTGTATTGACCAGAACTTGTCCATCGTGTAAAGTCAAAACTGGGAATTAACCTGACAACATTGCCACCATAGAAACAACCCATGGTTTTCGCAAGGTTTGCCCAGTATTGACCTCCAGGATTGTATGCTAGAATTATTCGTTCGTTGGGATCATCCCAACGATTCTGTATTAGTATTGTGTCAACATTGTACATAGCTAAAATATCAACGCCATCAAGTGAGTATTGATTAGACATTTCGTTGCTTCCGAGGTGTCCTCCCAAAGCGTGTTCACCATTGAATATCATGAATACAATATCTAGTGGCCATTCATACTTTGAAAAGATACGTACAAGTTCAAACATGACTGCAATACCGCTACCATCAGTATTTGCACCAGGACTACCATCAGCTGAATCATAATGTGCACTTATGACAAAAATGGGGAGATCATCTCCAGGAAGAAAACCCGGAAGAGTTGCGACGATATTCATGAAGGTACCTTCAATTGAGATATCTAATCGACCATTCGACAGTATGGTCATTTCCTGTACCAACCAGTTTCGAGAGTCTTCATTAGTACTTCTTGGAATATCTGCGTAGGTCATGATGTATCGTGAACCGTTCGCTGTAAACTCCTGTACAATCTCTCTGTACCTTGAATAATTGATATCCGAGTATATTTCCTTAGCAATATTCGTATCGTATATTCGTGGAAGATGCTCTGCTAGTTGAGCAGTTTCAATAGGTTGAATATCATTTGCTGTGGAACTAATAGCATAACCACTTGGTAAAAGTATGAAGACGATCATTACGACTGTAATGAACCACAGCTTTCTCATGGGCGTTCCCGAACGATTCGCTTTAAAAAAGCACTGCTTATCCGCAAGTGAATGTTGGATGTGACCATTACGCCGAGTTGGTTATATATATGAAACGCAGACCAAGACAATTGACATAAGAGTCTAGAAATCGCTGGTTAATGGTGGAAATGTTGAACAATAAAACTGGATACTCAAGGTTTCAACAAAAGAAACTTGGGGCATTCTATACTCCACCTCATCTAACCGCACTCATAACAGATGAATCTCTCAATGCGTGGCTTGATAACCATCATTCAGATCCTGAAGAAAATCATCAATTGAAAATAGTTCAGAACATCAAGATTCTAGATCCTTCGGCTGGTGCTGGAGCATTTCTTCTATCAGCAGCGGAATGGCTTGAAAAAATAAGACAGGAACTTGGTGAAAGAACAAGCATCACGAAGAGACGGGAAGCAATCGTTAGAAACTCACTCTTTGGTGTTGACCTAATCGGTGATGCTGTTGACAAATGCCGCTCTGAAATCCTTCAATGGGTTACTCCGATTGAGAAGGAGCAACAAGCAATTATTGATTCTGTGCGTGACAATATCAGGCAAGGAAACAGCCTGACTTCCTTTGACTGGACTAAAAATTTTTCACCAGTTACAACAAGGAAAAATCCTGGATTTGACGTCATACTTGGAAATCCTCCTTATGGTAATCTTCTGAGTAACGACGAACGTAAGTTCATCCAATCAAAGTATCCCTTCAATGTGGGAGGGAGTAGAACGGGAACTTGGAATAGCGCCGCACATTTCATCGTCAGAGCAAGCATGCTTCTTCGTCAAGATGGAGAACTTGGATTCCTAATCCCGAACAGCATCCTCAGAGTCAAGCAATTTTTAAAAACAAGACAGTTTCTCCTTGAGAATCTAAAACTTTGGAAGATTGTTGATGAGGGTAGCCCATTTGACGGAGTAACACTTGAGATGGTTACATTGTTCTGTAGAGGACAGAAACCTGGAACCGACGGAGTCATTAAAGTGGAATCTAGAAGACCTGGATTTGAACAGAATAATTCAGTGCCTTTGAAGTTGTTGAGAGCCAGTAATATTTTCCCAATCTATCATGATGCAATATTTGAAGCGATTTTAAAGAAGGGTCAGAAGAACATCTTGATTGCGACTAGAGGCCGAGATATTCCCAAGGAACATGTTAAACGTACAATAACAAAACCTTACTCTACGCCATATATCACAAGTGGGCGAAGTGTTCGTCGTTATCATATCGATAAGAAATATCAGACCTACACTGATGACTGGTTCCTAAGAAACAAGGGCTTGAAAGAATCGTTTGATAATGAACTTCTTGTGGCAACGAAAAACTATAGGTATCCTAGATGCGTAATCAAACCGCCGGGTACTATTCACGGTGGTGGAATTGTACAAATTAGGCCTTCCTCAAATAGTGTCAACCTTAGAACTCTAGGATTGATTCTAAACTCGAGACTAATCCAATATGTTTGTACTCGTTATCTAACAAATTATTCTCAGCTGACAACATGCTTGAATACTGGCATCTTGGAAGAACTCCCCATTATTCTTCCAATATATCCAGACACCTATGCATTACTTTTTGATGTACTCTCCATGTTACATCATGAAAAACAAACTTCTGAACGAGAGAGATGCATCAATACTATTGAAACAATTAGTGAAGCTCTCGTATATGATTTGTATTTTGGAAAAAATGATAAATTGCAGAGAGAAATGATTCTATTGTTAGGCACTGATGAAACCTTCGAAAATGACATAACGATTCTCTGTGAGAAAATGAAGAGCAAGTCAGTAGTATTAGAAGCATCAAAAGTGATGAACTGGCCACAGGTTCAACAGATTGAGAATCATCTGAATGATAGTCCTGCAAAGTCTCCCAGATACTGATGCTTAAATAGAGATACACAGCCAGCATCATGATTCAGAATGAAGAAAGAGAAGGATTCCACCGATATGGCTGAAGATCTTGTTGATGCTATCGATAATGAAGCAGAACAGGAAGACGTTGATGACGGACTTTCGAAAAGGGAACGCTCCATCGAAATAAGTCGAACAGCTGA
Source organism: Candidatus Thorarchaeota archaeon (assembly GCA_030612005.1). Taxonomy (GTDB): domain Archaea; phylum Asgardarchaeota; class Thorarchaeia; order Thorarchaeales; family Thorarchaeaceae; genus SMTZ1-45. The sequence continues at coordinate 49,153 of JAUWOU010000003.1, forward strand.
ACGTGAGAAAAAGGCCCAGAAGTTGAAGAAGCAGCTTCGCAAACGAAGTCTTGGTATGCTCAACTTCAGATGGCCAATGTATCTATTAGTCATAGGTGGAGTCATAGCAATCATAACTACTTTTCTACAAATTATGGTTCGAACTGCAGCTGTTCCCCCAGAAATTGGATTCTATAACTTTATCGAGGCATTCACTATGACCGGTGGAGCAATCTATCTCTTCCCAATAATTGCGGGAGTAATAATGATTATTCTTGGCTTCTTTGCATACACCACTTCTAAGTACGCTTGGTTGTCTCTAATTCCTGCGATAATGCTCGGAATGGCTGGAGGAACTGTGTATTTCCTAATTACATTCTCTGTGAATAATCAACCAGAACTCACTGGTGAGATATATGCATCAATAATACCATTCGTTATGTTTCTTGCAGCAGGACTCAACTTGGTTGCAATCTCGGTAAAAGAAACAGAGTAATCTACTCACTGAGAAAATCATCAAGGCGACCCTCTTTTTCAAGGATCGTCATCCAGTCAATTCGGATGGGAGCCGCTTCTTCACTGATAAGTTGTTCAATCTTTGATGCAACATCAGCAGGAGCCATTTCAGAAGTATCAATCTCAAGAACACGATCTTCACCAAATGAATCAAGAGCATCCATCTGACAGACTCCAAGAACTTCAGCCTCAATATTTTCTTTGACTTTCTCATCTTTGTAATTACGCTTAGCTAATCTTCCTCTAAGAGTTTCAGGATGAGTTCTCAGAATGAACACCCATTGGACTGCACTGCTGGGTACAAGGTCAATGTAGTGACCTTCAATAATGAGTCTTTTACCCTTAGGTTCCACTAATTCCACAAGAGCATCGACAAGGCAATCTTCGTCTATTATTCCAGTATCTCTCATTTGATCCTTAGCAGAAATACATCCAGATTCATCAGCTAATTCTCCTAGTGAAACAACATCAACACTGAGTATACTTCCAAGGACTTTGGAAACCATCGTCTTTCCTGTTCCTGGGGTTCCACCTATCAAAATCGCAGCCATGAAATGGTTTGGTTTCATTCCCAAGATAAGCTTTGAGTCTGGTACATGAAATTTCACTGAGAAACATTTGGGGAAAGCCTTTTCATAACGGATTTAAGAGAAGCATATTGTCGTCAGAATTAAGAGACTATAGAGTGTAGACCAAAATGACTGAGTCCTTTAACATCAGAGAATTCAATCCTGATGACATAAGGCATGTAGTCTATGTCAACAAAGAAACACTCCCCGAGAACTACCCAGACCAATTTTTCATTGGACTTCATTACCACGCTCCCAAGGCATTCATGGTAGCTGAAGTGAATAACGAGGTTGTGGGTTACATTATGTGTCGAATTGAACGTGGAATCTCATCGTTTGGTCGCTTACCAGTGAAGAAAGGACACATTGTTTCTGTAGCAGTTCTAACCAGTCATCGACACAGGGGAATAGGTACAGCTCTGATCAAAGGAGGCATGGATGCAATGATCGAGTATGGGGCTAGAGAATTCTTCCTTGAAGTAAGGAAAGGCAATGAAGAAGCTGTTTCTGTATACGAAACATTAGGTTACTCTGTACGTCGTGTTCTTCGAGGATATTATCGTGATGGAGAAGATGCTTATCTGATGGTGGGCAATTCGAATTCCGCACCTGAGGAAGTGAGCGACACTGAGTGAGCGAATCGAAGTCCCCCTTATTCTCGACTGTGGTCCTTGCATCATGGACAGTTTGAAGATTCTTGTTCCTCTATTGACTCCCGATGAGAACAAACAAGCAGAGTATTTTGCACTGGCATTCAGACTTCTTTCTGAGGGATATGAGAATCGAACTGAACCGGCCCCCCTCTCAATTGGAATGTACAGAGAGTTGTACAACAAGGCACGCAATCAAGACCCCTATGCAGAGATCAAGAGAATCAGTACTGAGGCAGCTCTTAAGGCATTACCAACGATTGATAAAATAATCGAACCTCTAGAAGGTTATGCACGTTTCAGAGCGTGTTTAGCGTCAACCATTACAGGAAATGTTATTGATTTCAATACTTCAGGCCACGTACCAAATCTTGAGAATCTTGTGAAAGTATTCAACAGTATCCAAAATGACGGATTTGCTATTGATGACTCGGAGCAGCTATGGAGGTCTCTTCAGGCGCGAACCGGAAAATTGTTGTTCTTGGCTGATAATGCTGGTGAACATATACTCGATATCCCATTGCTTCGGCTTCTCAAGGACATGGGTTGGTCTGTGACTTTCATTGTCAAAGGACAAGCTATGATTAACGATGTTACAATTGAGGAAGTACGCGGAACTGAGATTGAAAAGTTGACTCAGATAGCAGATACTGGCGCCTGGGCTCATGGTGTGCCGATACAGTGGGTGAGCCGCGAGTTTTTGCAATTAGTTACTGAGAGTGATCTAGTAATTTCAAAGGGTCAAGCTAACATCGAAACCTTTCCTGAAATTCAACGAGAAACCAACATTGAAACTTACTACATAACACGAGCAAAATGTCCGCATATCTCACAAGCTGTGGGTGCAAAAAAGGGAGACAGTGTCATTCTTAGGCGGCCTAAAAGTAATGTTTAAAAACACAAAACACCGCGAAGCGCTTGTACAGTTTTATCTGGACTGACCGATTTAGTGCGATTGATTCGTATTATCTATCGAGTCAGGAAATGGAGGAACTAATTTATGAGTCAACAAGTACCGGTGATTGTTTTAAGAGAAGACACCGAGAGAACGCGTGGCCGTGACGCTCAGAGAAACAATATCATGGCTGCAATAGTTATTTCTGACGCTGTCAAGTCATGTCTTGGACCAAAAGGAATGGACAAGATGCTAGTGGACAGTTTTGGAGATGTGACAGTTAGTAACGATGGAGCAACAATTTTGAAAGAAATGGATGTACAACATCCTGCAGCTAAAATGGTCATCGAGGTTGCAAAGACCGTGGATGCTGAGGTAGGAGACGGAACTACTACCGCTGCTATTCTGACTGGAGACCTCTTGAAGCAGGCAGAAATCCTACTCGATAAGGCAATCCATCCAACTACAATCATCAGTGGTTACAGAAAAGCTGCAGCTAAGGCTTTGGCAGTAGTTGATGATGTTGCAGAAACAGTTGATCCAGCGGCTGCTGATTACAAGAAGATTCTCATTGATGTGGCGAAGACATCTATGTCAAGTAAGTTTGTTTCTGGAAATCGTGATACTCTTTCTAAGACCGTCGTAGACGCAGTACTTGCAATTGCAAAGGATATACCCGAGGGTGAAGAACTCAATATCGAGAATATCCCCCGTCAAAAGCAGACTGGAATGACTGTCGATAAGACCGAGCTAGTAAAGGGTCTTGTTCTTGACAAAGAAGTTGTACACGCAGGAATGCCCAAGAAAATCGTGGGCGCAAAAATTGCACTCCTTGAATCAGCTCTTGAAGTATCCAAAACAGAGTTCGACGCAAAAATCTCAATCACAGATCCTTCAGCTATGACTAGCTTCCTCGACGAAGAAGATCGCATGCTGAAAGAGATGGTGAGCAAGATTGTCGAGTCTGGTGCAAACGTTGTCATTGCCCAAAAGGGAATTGATGATGTTATTCAGCACTATTTGGCTAAGGAAGGCATCATGGCAGTTCGACGAATCAAGAAGTCTGATGTGGAGAGAGTTCACAAGACAACCGGTGCTGCAATTGTTTCAAAGATAAAGAACTTGACTGCAGCAGACCTAGGCAAAGCAAAGATTATCGAACAGAGGGAAGTTGCTGATGACAAGATGCTCTTCATTGAGGGCACACCAAAGTCAAGCGTCGTCACACTTCTAGTTCGTGGTGGAACTAGCCACATCGTTGATGAAGTAGACCGTGCACTGAACGATGCACTCTACGTCGTTAGAGATGTTGTTGTACATCCACAAATCAACTACGGTGGTGGTGCACTCGCTGCTGAGATTTCAAAGCAGCTAAGAGACTATTCATCAACCCTTGTGGGTCGTGAGCAATACGCAGTCAACTCCTTTGCTGATGCTATTGAGTCACTTCCAAACACACTTGCTGAAAACGCAGGGCTGGATCCCATTGATATTATTGTTAGTCTGAGGAAAGCACACACAGAGGGCAAGGTTAATCACGGCATCAACTACACAAAAGGAAAGGTTGATGACATGAAGAAAGCCCGAGTTATCGAGGCAGCTGTTGTCAACAGACAGATCATTATGTCTGCTGCAGAAGCAGCTCAAATGATTCTCAAGATCGACGATGTCATCAGCTCAAAGGGCGGCGGTATGGGAGGCGCTCCTGGCGGCGGAGATTTCGGCGGCGACGACGAATAGAAAGAGTCAAACGTAGAACGAATCAGGTGAAACTCATGTCAGACGGCTCTGAAAAGAAGAAAGAGAATGATACTCCAAAGGCAGAAGCAAAAGCGGAAGCAGAAGCACTAACTCCGGAAGAGAGTATCTCTCTTCTTACTAATATACCAGGCGTAGGACCTAAGACAGCTGAGAAGCTAGCGGAGTCAGGTTATGACACAATCAAAAAAGTGTCAGAGGCTGACAAAGAAGCTCTTGCAGCTGCAGTTACTGGGCTAAGCGAAGCTAAAGCTGATGCAGTAATTGGAGAAGCCTTTGATCTTCAGGAGAAGATTGATTCGGGCGAAATTGATTTGAGTGCTAAAGCCAAATCCAAGAGGAAGAAGGCACCAGAGCCAGAACCCGACAAACATGATCTTCCAGCATTAGAAGAGATTACTCGTGCAGAGGAAAGAAAGAATCTGGTAACGGGTTATGACTTAGATAAAGCAGCTATTGGCGTGACCATAGGTCCAAAATGGATGACAAAATACGAGAAAGCCCGTATTATTGGCGCACGTACTCTACAGATTGCTATGGGAGCTCCAATCATGATTGATGTGAAAACAGCACCTATGTCTCGTTACGGCTTTGCTGAATTGGAACTTAAATCAGGATTGCTTCCTATGACAGTTAGGAGATCCCTACCTACTGGTGAATTTATCGACGTTCCGTTAACGTTGTTGCTCAAGCATTCGAGGTTGGAATAATACCAACCTCCATCTTTTCTTTTTCATTTTATAATGTCATCATAATACGCCTTAAAAGAGAGGCATCATAAACTAATAGGTCCCAGTGGTGACATCATGTGCAGGAATTGCTATTAACCTCAGACCTAATTGTGAAGGCGCTTCTCGGATTTGTTGTTGGAGCCTTGATTGGTCTTGAGCGGCAGAAGAAGATGGACAATGAAAGGGTAGCAGGAGTGAGATCCTTTGGTCTGCACAGTCTTCTTGGTGCAATGTCTGTTTACATATCAGAAATAACTGCAAATCCGGTGATTCTGATTTATGGTGTATCAATTTCCCTTATTCTCGTTGCAGCACAAGTCTATTGGAAATTATTTCGACGGATGGGAAAAGGACTGACTACACCTCTTGTGTTCTCGCTCGTCTTTATTCTTGGAGCACTTGTCGGTTTTGATACTCCCGCGGATGGTCAGATGTTTGGAACTCTACAGATCTTCGCAATGGCGGTATCTTTCCTTGTATTCCTCGTACTTGGTTTCAAGGATGAGCTAGCTCATGCAGTAGATGTGATTTCCCGTGAAGAAATGATTAGTGCGGTAGAATTGGGAGTAATCATACTCTTTCTCTGGCCGTTGATACCACAGACAATTCAATTAGGTGTAATAGAATTTCCAGCATTCCAGACATATTTCTTGATAGTACTCCTGCTTGTGGTCAGTTTTGGAAACTATCTTCTTGTCAAAAAATTCAAAGACCGTGGTATCTACTTCTTTGGGCTCTTCGGTGGACTGGCAAATAGTGAAGCAGCAGTATCTAGTCTTACAGATTTCTACGTCAAGGAAGAAAGAAAGGGAGCAAGTCGAATCGCTCTCTCAATCAATTTTGCAAATGTTGCCATGGTTCTTCGTAATGGGCTTCTACTTCTAATCATAGACAGAACACTATTGCTCTTTAGACTCTATTTAATCCCGATTACGATTCTTATAGTCATCAGCATGATTCGAATGATAGTAGAAAGCAAGTCAAATGATATTCCCGAGGGTCAGCTCTTTAATATCAAGCTTGTTTCCCCATTTGAGTTTGGACCAGCACTCAGATTTGGAGCGATATTTTCAGGGGTTGTATTGATTCAGCTATTCTTTGCAGAATCTTTGAGTGGAACAGGGCTAATCATCGCAGCACTCATTGGTGGTTTTGTTTCAGCAGGAGCTGTTGTCGCAAGTTCAGCAGCAGTATTCATGATTGACCCAACTCTATATCCAGAGGCAGGGATGGCAATAATCATTGCTACAATAATCTCGGTTCTCAACAAGATGATCTACGTCTATATCGCGGATAGGGAAACAAGGCTTCTGAAAATCGTTGCTCGCGATTCAGTGATCATTGGCTCTGTCATAACACTGTACTTGGTCTTGTTTGCATTGGGTCTTATATAGACTAAAGGAATCCAGTTAACACAACACTTAAAGTGAAAAAGACAGAATTCGAGTTCGGTGACAAAAGTGAAAGATGGTGGCTTTGTTCATCGGGATTATCGATAGAACTAGTGGATACTCTGCCGCCCGCATCTGTTACCGGAACGAATTTTGGAGGACTTCCAATGAGTGAAATGAGAACAGTCAGAGGTATGAGAGACCTCTTTGGACCTGAGATGAGAGCCAAAGATTATCTCGTTGCAACAGCAATTGATGTCTTCCAGAAGTTTGGCTATGAACCACTCGATTCTCCGGTTGTAGAATTGTGGGAAACGCTCTCAGCAAAAGGTGGAGAGGAAGTAGAAGCAGAAACCTTCAAGTTCACCGACAAAGGTGAGCGAGAGGTTGGGTTAAGATTTGACCTTACAGTACCCTTAGCTCGGATTGCAGCCACAAACCCCCATCTACCCAAGCCATTCAAACGCTATGCCGTGGGTAAAGCTTGGCGGTATGATAGGCCCCAAGCAGGTCGTTATAGAGAATTTGAGCAGGCGGATGTTGATATAATCGGAGCTTCAAGCCCTGCAGCAGACGCTGAGGTAGTGCTTGTTGCACTTGAATTTCTTAGGCGAATTTTCGGAGATGAGTACCTTATCAAAATCAACAATCGGAAGGTGTTGAAGGGACTCACTGAACGTGCTGGTGTACCTGATGAGCTTGCATTCGAGTGTTTCAGAGCAATTGACAAATTAGACAAGATTAGTCGCGATGGAGTTCTTGAAGAATTAAAGAATAGAGGCATCAGCAAAGAATCAAGTGATTTTCTGATTGACGCTATTGGAATCAAAGGGTCGGGTGTTGGTTCTCTAGATGAATTTAGGGAGCTTCTTACAGGCTCAGAAATCGGACTGGAAGGAGTCGAGGAACTCGTAATGATGGCAGAAATCTTCGATGGTGCTGGAGTTGGGAACGAAATTGTATTTGATATGTCTCTAGCAAGGGGTCTTGATTATTATACAGGACCAGTATTCGAAGGCCGATACTTGGGTAAGCCAAAGGTAGGTTCCATTCTTGGTGGTGGTCGTTATGATCATTTAATCGAGAAATTTGGAGGACAATCTACGCCTGCAACCGGCGTTTCCCTTGGCATAGGTCGAATGATAGAAGTAGTCTTGGCTCGAGGATTACCAGACAATCTCATTCCCAGACTTGATGTTTTCATCGCGCCCATAAAATCACCAATGGTTCGATACGGTATGACCATCCAGAATGATTTGGTGAAAGCAGGAATCTCTTGTCAAGTAGACCTCATGGATAGGTCTCTCAAGAAGCTCTTTGCTCAAGCGGATTCAAAGAATGCTTCATTAACAGTAATTATTGGTCAACGAGATATTGAGAAGGGAGAAGTAAGCGTTCGCGATATGAAGACCAAGGACACTGAACAGGTCAAGCTAGACGCAGTAGTGAAATTCATCAAGAAATCTCTGAAAAAGTAACTACGAGGTAAGACCAAAGGCTTTTCTCGTGGAGTGTATACTATACTCAAAGGGAGAATCAATGACAAGAATGCCTGTTGTTGCTGGAAGGTTCTATGAAGGAAAAGAAGACCTTCTCACCAAACGTATAGAGAATTGTTTCTTGGGAAATCTAGGTCCAGGTAAACTACCTGAAGGAGACCCCGGAACATCTAGGAATTTGAAAGCAGTCATTGCTCCGCACGCGGGATACGTTTACTCTGGAATGCCAGCAGCACATGCCTATCTGAATATCTTTGAAGACGGTAGGCCTGATCATATTGTTGTCCTTGGACCAAATCATACAGGTATGGGAGCTAGATTAGCAGTTTGCAATGATGACTGGGAAACACCATTAGGTAAGGCAATATTCGATAGTGGTCTAGGCGCTGCAATCGTAGAAGAGAATGAATTTGCAGTCAACGACTGCATAGCCCATAGTAATGAACACTCGATAGAAGTGCAGGTACCCTTTCTACAATACATATTCGGACCTGACGTAAATTTCATTCCTATATGTATCACCGATCAATCCTACAGCGTTTGTGAATCGATAGGAATGACACTTGCTAAACTCGCAGAGAACGAAGACATACTTGTAATTGCTAGTTCAGACTTTACACACTTCGAAACGGCAGATAGTGCGAAGAAGAAGGACAATCAGGCTATGGAATACCTTGAATTCTTTGACCCCGAGGGATTCCTCAATTTTGTTCAAGGACATCGTATTAGCATATGTGGAGCAGGTCCAATAGCAGCTGCAATGGTCTTTGCTAAAGAGCGAGGTGCGGTTCAGTTCAATCTGCTGAAGTACACCACATCAGGTGATATCAGTGGAGACAACAAGAGTGTTGTTGCATATGTAGCTGCGACAATTATCTGATTAGCGTGTGTAGTAATAGAAGAACGAAAGCCACCTTGATTCTACGCACTCTCATCGCCAATTGGAATGTCGAGAGGTGCACTGCCTTCAGAAGCATCTTCTTTCTTTATGTCCGCAGGAAGACCAACTCCAGCAACCAGACCGCCAATCAGTGAAACACTTCCAGCTATGAGTAGAGAAGAGATAGCGGTGCCATCCAGATCAAAGAGATAACCACTCATTGTAGGACTTACAACATAGGCACTATTACTAATGGCACCGAAGAAACCCATGACCCGTCCATAAGAGCCTGGGTCAGTGAGATCTGCAATCATTGCTTGAATCGCTGGTCCACGCATTGACATTCCTATTGCGAGAACAGCGCCAGCAAAATAGAAACTAGTTGTATCAGTTGCAGTTGCAAACATCAGCATAGAAAATGTCCCGATAATAGCTCCAACCACAATCAGCCACTTTCGACCACTTTTATCCGAGAGTTTTCCAAATCCAATATTGCCGATAATCATGATAATGCCAATGACACCAAAGAACCCTCCGATTTCAAGGGGTCCTATACCAAATCTAACAACAGCATCAAGCATGAATGCAACTTCAAGAACTCCGATTGCGAACATATTCGCAAACATTGCAACGCCTAGAGCACCATAAGCAGTACGGGCTCGGGAGAGAACTTCTTTGAGCGGAACCTTGGGAGGTTTCTTCTCTCTAGATTGTATCTTTCGTTTTGGTTCCTGAACTAAGATTGTGAGTAACAACATAGTGAATAGCGTCACACCAGCTGCGATTATGAAAGGTAAGCGAATGCCAAGGAATTCTGCAAGCACACCTCCAACAACAGGTCCGACAACAAAACCAACCATATTCCCTGTGCTGAGGTAACCCATTGCGGTACCCCGATTCTCGGGGGTTGTCATATCAGATACAAATGCATTAGCAGTAGGAAAGAAACCAGCTGATACAGCACCTTCTACGGCACGTGCTGCAATCATCACCCATGCGTCCTGTGCAAAAGCATAGACAATATTAGAAATTGCAAAACCAAGCAGTGAGTACACGAGAATCTTTTTACGACCTACTGTGTCAGAAAGCCCGCCCAGAGGTCCAGCTAGAAAGATACGGGAGGCCGCAAAAGAGGCTGCTAATACTCCCAGCTCAATACCACCCATTCCAAGTTCTGTGATGTAAACCGGAAACACTGGAACTATAAATCCAAAACCAATCTGTAGGACACATAGCGAAATTGCCAACATCATAACCTGATACATGCCGCTATGTCCGGTTTCCTCTTCGAACTCTGCAAGGATATCATCTGCAGATTGCGGCTCAGGTGTGGGGTCCATTCAAAAAACACTCTACTACTCGGAATAGATTCCCCTTTTCAAGGTTCAGAATATGACATAGACTCCATTATTTATCGATGATAACTTTGCGAACTCCTCTAATATCAGAGAGATTTTTTATTACACTCCCGGGAAGGGGCTCTTCAGTTATTACCTTAAGACAAGGTTCCTCATAGATTGCCACATCCTCTGCAAGAACTTGGCGTATAGGAATACCACGTCCTGCAATCATAGAAGTTACTGCAGAAATTATCCCAGGCGAGTCTGGTGACTCAACCATTATCGTAACAACACCATATCCAAGAACTCTACGAACGCCTTCAAGTGATGGACCTGCTGGTCTTAGTAATTTAAAGAAGTCACATAGATCGGAATTACTGCAGATATCTTCAGTAGTTGCACGTACAGTTCTTCTATCTATATTAAGAGCTGTTCCTAATGATTTCAAAGGTATGCGGATGTCGCCACATTTTATCACACCGGGTCCATCAACACTGAATCCATGACGAACTATAGCTTGGGCTACTTTGAGTCTCTGAGGACTATCTCTAAAGTGATCAACAATTCTACGCCACATACTATGCACCCTATTTTTCAGGCCGCTCTTGTTCTTTTCTCATGTGCACACCTTCTATAAAGCTCTTCGTTTAGAATTTTAACCTCCCAAATATAGGAATATTCTCAAAGATGAAAGAGTTAGAGAATAATTACTGGAGAAAGTAATTGACTACTTACTAATCTCCTTCTCCATAAGCACTTCATTAACGAAACCATTGGGCATATTGAAGTGATTCTTTCGTACACCAACAACTCTGTAACCCAGGTCCAGATATAGTGCTTTGGCTACTTTGTTATCCTCAAAGGTGCTTAGGACTATTTTCGTAAAATCACGCTCTAGTCCGAGTTCTTCACCAGCTAACATCAGGGACCGACCGACACTGATATTTCGACATTCTTTGATCACGATGATTCCAAGCTTGGCAACGTGTTGAGATGCATTCCATTCCTCAGGTTGCAATGTTAGATGTCCAGCATATTCGTCATCTAAGAAAGCAATTAGTAAGATATCTCGATTACGATTTGTCTTATCTATCCAGTGAACCCAATCTGAGATATGTGAATTTGCAGAGAACGTTGGTAACCAAATTCCCTCATCAACTACACAATGAAATCCCTCATGCAGTTTGGGAGCGTCTCCGCGTTGAGCAGTTCGAACTAATATGGACCGCCCATCCTTTGCTGTGTACTCCCATTTCTTCAATGCACTGCACCGAAACTTTGTCATTATGAGCCTACAAAAAAGCTTGCGGTGTGGCAAAACTTCGAGGTCATTCTACCCGGGTAAGCAAAGGTAGGTCTACACGAATTCCCGGTCTTGGTAGTGAACAGGCATAAACCCGATCAAACTTGACATACCCTATGTTGTCATTAATCTCATGAAAAGTTCCTTTCATCTGGAATGCAGCAGGGTCTAAGGATACAAGTGAAATAGCAACTCGTTGACCATCTCTTAGTGAATATCCACGTCGTTTCTCTTGGTCCCGTTTCATAACCACAGAATTGGATGATACTGGAAGCATACCGAACTCGGGAAATGCCGCAGGGTAACCATCATCATCAATGAACGCAAGCACCTTGACTGCAGCCATTTTGGAAAAAATCTCATAGACATTATTAGGCATATTTCCCTCTATTGTTTCTTCAACCGGAACTTTGCCTTTTACCATCTTTGTCTTAATGAAGGATGCAAGGACAGAAGGTTTAGAGATACCGTATTTATCGCTGGATGAAATTGCCTCGGCAACACCAGCAGATCTTGCATTGGTGTACTGATTATACCTAAATAGCGGAGTCTGTGCTATGAACTCATAGAACTCATCATTCCGGTGAAAGGAGTCAAAATCAGACTTGATTAACCAACTATCTAATCCCATTGTCAATACAAGGAGAGACATCTGTTTGTTTCCATCATTGAGATTCATACGTGTCTTTTCGGTTAAGAAGTCACCATAGATCATGGTGTTTCCTTCATAGACTGTCCATGACATCACAAGGCTTGAATTGGGTTCTTCATTCGAATCCTTAGTTATCATAAACTTTGGAGTTTCAAATATTTTCATTGCGTCTACAAGTTCGTCATCAAGTATTCTAGTTGGCACAGGGTCGTTCCTCCTGTTCTTCATTTGTAATTGGTATCGTTGAATTTTTAGTCATTCCAGACCATTCAACATTTTCTACTCCTTCATTTCGAGCGATATCTGCCAAGTGTTCCATAGTTTCTTCAGATATCAAATCAGCATCTTTCAATGGATATTCTAAATCAAAGAGCTTGTACTTGTCAGTACACATTCGATTGAAAGCAAGAAGGTCATATCGCACAACATTAGGCAGGTTCGCCACGATGAACTGTGCAATAGAACGTATGTTTATTTCACTATCAGTATGTTCAGGAATGATTGGAGTTCTAATCCAAACTGGTTTTCCACTCTCAGCTACAATTTTGGCATTTGCTAATACTCTATCAAGCGGAACACCAGTAAACTCCTCATGTTTTTGAGGGTCCATTATTTTCAGGTCGTAAAGAACCATATCCACATGTTGCAATGTATCCCGCATGATCTTCTCGCTGCAGTATCCACATGTGTCCAAAGCCACATGTACTTCATTAGCTTGAAGCCCAATGGCAATATCTATCGCAAAATCAGATTGATAGGTCGCTTCACCACCTGAAAGAGTAACACCACCATTTGATGTAGTGAAGAACACTTTATCGCGGAGCAATTCTTCAACAAGACTATCAGAGTCCCATGAATTGCCCATCAATTTCATTGCACCAGTGGGGCATTCGTCCTCACAAGTTCCACAAACCTTGCAAAGATCACGATCAATTTTCATCCCATCAGGAGTAAGTTCGATAGCAGATTCGGGGCATGCACGAACGCAGGCTTGGTCACCAATACACTTCACAGCGTACCAGACAATTACTGGATTTGCATTAATGGTTTCTATATTGTGACACCAGATACAGCTCATTGGACAACCCTTGAAGAAGACTGTTGTTCTAATACCTGGACCATCCTCGGTAGAGCATCTTTGGATGTTGGTCACGAAACCAGTAGTAGTCATTATAGTAAATGCTCCGTACGTGTGATGATTTCTTCCTGAAGCTCCCTACCTACTTGTGTGAAGTAAGCATTGTAGCCAGTAATTCGGATCATAAGATTAGAGTAGGCATCAGGATTCTTCTGAGCATCACGTAAGGTCTCTCCATCAATGATATTGATCTGCAAAGCAGTTCCACCAACTTCATTGTATGCTCGCAAGAGAGCCGCAAGCTTTTCTACATGCTCTTTTGTTTTCACCATTGAAGGACTCAGAGTAATAGTGTGACTGGCTCCATTAGGAATGGTTTCCAGTCCAAGCTTACCCACTGACCGTATAGATGCAGTTGGACCTTTCGCGTCCATGCCCTGAACAGCACCAACACCGCCAGACATGAATTCTCCTCTTCTTCTACCATCAGGTGTTGCAGCAGTAAGAGGTGCAAGTGGAATAAAGTAATTCCAGGAAAGATAACCAGCTCTGAAACGACGACCAGTATAGGGATTCTTGTGTTTGAATGCTTCTTCAGCCCAGAACATCGAGAGCTCCCTAGCAATATCATCTACGTAATCATCATCATTACCGAACTTTGGAGCCTTTGATCTAAGAAGTTGACGAAGTTCTTCATGTCCTTCATAATTTGCTTCTATCGCCTTAACCAGTTCAGACATTGTGACTTTCTTTTCCTCGTACACCATCTTCTTGACCGCAGCTACTGAGTCTGCAACTGTTGCGATTCCCATTCCCTCAAGTGTATTGAAATTCCAAACTGTACCACCTTCATTGACATCTTTGCCATTCTCAGCACAGTTATCCATGAGAGCGCTAAGGTAAGGTGTAGGTTGATACTTGGCTCGGATTGTATCTGCCATGTTTCCACAAGTTGTGAGTAAACGAATCAATTCAACTAGCTGAGTTTTTACAGCACCAAGAAATTGCTCATAAGTTGTGAAATTACTTGGATCCCCAGTCTTAATCCCTATCTGTGCTCCAGTAGCAAGGTCCTTACCATTGTTCATTGTAAGCTCAATAGCTTTAACCAAATTGAAATTAACATCAACAGTATCAGATCTGTCATTTCCTTGCATTGTATTTTCCAAGCAACCAACAATACCGTAATCCCAAGCATCTTCGCGAGGTACACCTTGCCAGACAAGACCTTCTATACTGTGCTCATCAAAGTTCATGAGGAATGGAGACCCTTGTGCATTAGCAACCATCTCTGAAACTCGAATTAGGAAATCTTGAGGAGTGTTTTTATGAAGTCTGACATTGGGCTTTGGTTCAAAGAGGTTCATGTCCTCAATGACCTCCAAAGCAAGCCAAGTGAGATCATTTGTCAGGTCCTCACCATTTGGACCACATCCACTCAGGGTCATGAGCTGACCAAAGCTTGAGTTGATACCCTGATTCATTCCAAGTTTTCCTTGCCAGTCATATACATAGTTGTGCTTAATCCAGTAGCACTGCATCAATTCTTTTGCTTGTTCTCTTGTGAGTTCTCCAGATTCAATGTCCTTCCTGTAGAACGGGTACATATACTGGTCCCATCTTCCATGGGAAAGACCAGCACCTGGATATGACTCAGCGGCCATCACAAGCATGTGAGTAAGCCATAGGGACTGTAAAGCATCCCAGAAGGTGACAGGAGCTTCCCAAGGAACCCTGTCACAGACCTCAGCAATTTTCTCTAACTCCTCTTTGCGCTTCTGTTCGGTTTCAGATTCAGCAAGCTCTCGTACCTTCATTGCATACCTCTTTCCAACATCTCTAGCAGTTTGGCAACCCAAAATGAGAGATTCCACAAACTCCCGATGTTCAGAAGTTAAATCACCTTTCAGTAATTCTTCATACTCTTCTGCGATTCCCTTTAGACCAATTTTCATAACTCTAGCATAGTTAGGAATCAGGTGACCTGGAACTGAAGTGGCTGTACCCACGCCAATCTCATTCAAACGAGTTGCTTCTTTGAACCATTTTTTCATATCTTTGGTCCTACTAGCGGTTTCAGATTTGGTAAGAGACCTTGATAGTGCTGTATTGAAATCAAACCCTACAATCAGTTCTCCATCTATGACCGATGCTGGCATGTAGTGAGTCATAACCTCATGAAAGAAAATTGCACGACGCATAGGGAGACCGTGCTTCCAGTAATCATCTGGAAGTTCCACCTTAACTGCCATTGACTTCAGTACCTCATTAATTGATGGAAAGAAAGGATAGATTGCAGGTTCATTAGCCCAGTCGTGTACTGAATATACCTCATCCCAATCAGTACCAGTAGTGAAGGATAACACTTCGTTTGTTTCTTCACGCTCATTGAATGAGTAGAAGTGATCTCGTAATTTTTGAACTCTATTAGATAGCTTATCAGAATGAGTCCATATTTCAATCAAGGGAGCCTTAGTTTCATCAATGGTCATATCGAGGATTCCACCATGCAAGTGCTTGAATTGAGGAACTTCGGTTACTTAAAAGAATACATATTTTGATAGAAAATTGAAGTTCATTGTCGTCAAGAATATATGCCCCCATGTATATATGCCCCCATGTTCATCCAAATTTGAGGAATTTCATTTGTCGGAAAAACCCAAAGTAATGCATGATGTTGCAATGGAACAAGTAGAGTTCACAGTTGGAGTGGCTCTAATAATCTGGTCGTTCTTTAACATTTTATTCTTAATCTTCTTTCCACTTGTAGGAGCATATCTAATCATTCGTAGCGTAACCAATATTCTAAGAGCAATTCGAGATGGCGAGTAGTAACTACAACAATCAATCGTACGACTCTGTTACTGGCGCTAGGCTTAAAAGCAGTCCAAGTTTTCTGCCGATATCCGCCCGATAAGAGATTACTGGGTATCAGGAAGGCACCAGAATGAGAAAAACAAGTAGAATATTGGCACTCATGTTTGTCGCATTCATGATCTTGGGCTCAACCCAAGTACAGACAATTAACTCAAATGTTGATACTAATCAACCCATGGGCGCTCAGCTAGACATTCTTAGTCCAGCTGCTTACGATTCACCGAACATCACTGCATCACTCATTAGCTTAGCTAACGGGAGTACGGTTTCAGGAAACTTCGATATCACTTTGAATATGACCTCAGATTTAACTGCTCTTAACCTGACTCTGTTTGTTGATGGTGCTATTTACCCTGCATATAATGAAACTCCAGCCGCTGTTGCGAGCCCATTTTGGCTCGAAGACATCAGCAACATTGATTCAACAACACTCTCAGAGGGAATGTTGAACTTCACAGTCCTCTTTGAGAACGCAACTGAGAAAGAATCAGTCTACTTGCTCTATTATGTAGACAATGATGGATTCGATATGGATGTTGCCCTCTATATTCCAGTAAATGAAACTGAAGTCAGTGGAATCATTAGCATAGACCTTAACGTAACCGCTGACGTCGATACTCTCAACCTTACAATATATGTTGATGGCGAAATTTACTCAACAGCGTTTATAGGAACTGGCAATGTCAGTGTCATCGTGGATACAAGCACACTAATTGAAGGATATGATAATTTCACACTATTCTTCCAATATGATGTTCTAGCAACATATTTCGCGCACTCCATGTATCTGGTTTATCTTGTAGATAACGACGGCTTGCCAATAACTGTCGATCACCTATCTCCAGCGAATCAAACTCAAGTTTCAGGGGTATTCAACCTCACTCTTGAAATCGGCTCTGAATATGAACCACTCAATTTCACTCTATTCGTGGATGGGGTTATTCATGAATACAACGAGAGTCCATTAGGAATTAAGCATCAGATAGTTGCGATAAACACAACAGGACTTGTAGAAGGTTTACGAAATTTCACTCTATTATTCTATTACAATATCACTGGAGAAGATGCACAAGCTGTGTATACACTTGTCTTTAATGTGAACAATCATCTTGCACCAACCATTATCATACTAGACCCTACTGAAGATTCAACAGTAACAGGTTTGGTTGATCTTTGGCTGAACATTTCATCTACACATCCTGAACTATATCTCAACATAACTATTGATGGTGTAATCACAGATAATTACAATCGCACTGCTATCAATGTTGGAGCATTCAACTATACATTAAATACCAGCAGATACGAGAATGGAAACCACCTCATTGGAATCACTGCTTACACCGGTGAAAATGCAACTGCAACCACTGAGATTACTCTGGTATTCCTAGATTATGTTCGAGTATGGATATCTGGTCTAACAAGCTATGACAAAATTTCTGGTGATGAAGAGTTCACTCTAAGAATGGAAATGGCATATGACAATGCAACAGTGTCATTCTTCATTAATGGTACACCTGTAACAAATCTTCAAAATATCACAGTATATTCTGGTACAAATACTATCACTCTCAATACTACACTCTATCCTGAAGGTATCCATGTAATCATGATTGTGGCTAGTGACGGCTTTGGTTATGAATGGGAAACTTCAATGATTCTGGAGATTGATAACAAAGGTGCCCCAACAATCCGATATGCCACAACTGATGCAGTGGTAATTGGACTAGCTGCTTTCACTATTGATGTTAATTCAGACTGGGATGAACTTATTGTTAGTATATTTGTAGATGATGTAGTAATTTCGGATTATGAAAATGTCACTGTTGATGTTAGTTCTGGAAGTTTCACATTCTACATTGACACGGGTGCCCACAGCAAGACTGAGCATACAGTTAGAATTGTAATGACGACAATCGAGGGAGATAATTCAGAGGTTGAACGAATCTTTGGATTTGCTTCACTTCGGTTTGAAGAAATCATCAGTCTAGGAATCTTGGTTGGACTTGCTTTGATCATTCCTCTGTTCCGAAAGAAACAGGGACACCCCATCAAGACTGTGTTGATAGTAGATACAATATTTGCTCTAGTAATTATTGGAGCATTTATAATGCTTGGAATCTCAACAATTCCATTCATACTCTGGCATGTCAACATGGCTAGCATCTGGGCGATTGGTGGTATTCTAGTATTCACAAACTGGGCACTGCCGTTCATAGGTGAGGACCAGTAATTACTGAATAGAATCACAATAATCTTGTCACGGGTATATCCGTTGACAACTCAGAGGACCACTTTGCAAAAGATGTGTATACACCAACTTGGTCCTTTGGGATTGTTGTTTCTATAGACTTAACCTTCCAAGGTATAGCAATTCTTGCAGTTCGTGAGATTATGATATCAGCAAAATCAAAACCTTTCTTTGTGACATCAGCTACAAAGCTAGCAGTCTTTGCATCTTTTCTAACCACAACTCCTACACCAACAACACGACCATCAGATTGAAACTCAAGAAGATTACCTTTAGATTTCCCATCAATCACATCTCCAGCCATCTCAGCAAGAGAGCTGGGATATGCAAGATTGGAGAATTTCATTGATTTTGGTATTTTTCGGGGGTCTCTAATATTAACAGTTTTTACCTTACTAGTTCTCTTTTCAGGTATTTTATTGAGCGATATCTTGAGAACTGATATTGAGCCCCGTGCAAAATACTTGACTTTCATCCAGTAGTTGTATGCAGCAGGCGGAGTCGTTGCAATTACACGAACAACTTTCTTCTTCTTCATTGCAACTTCAGCAGCTCGAGTCAATTTGGTTCCAATGGTTACTTTTTGTTGTCTAACATCAATATCTAGATTCCTGATTATACCAATCTTTCCTACAATTGGGTTCTTCTCAATTCGGAAGACAATCTCTCCAACAACACGACCCTTTTCTTCAGCTACTAACCAGCCCCAACGGACAAAAGCAGCCCCTTGATGCTCTTCCTTTATCTGTTCAACAGTTGTGTATCCGCCCTCTCTTGTTCTGTAGAACCATCGAGTACCTTGATACACTTCAAGTAAATCGGTGCAATCCTTCATCACACCTTGACGTATGGTAACCATCACTAGACACCGTTCTCCGAAACTTGGACAAACTTGGACATCAAAGTCCATCGATCCACTTCGGTTCCTGATTCATTGAAGCTGCGTTCCAGGCTCATGACCTTAAACGTCTAACGACTTCTCCAGCAGGCGTTTTATGTCTCCGTGAAACTCGCGGCGACGTTAGAGTCAGTTCATAGACTTGGTTCTTGTCCTAAATTAACTCTACACCTTACTGTTCAATCCGAATTATATAAACACCGATAACATGATGTCACGAATGTCCAACTTTTTGGTAGCTGCCACCTACCCTGATAATATCTCTAAGAGTGATGATGAAAATAAAACACTGTAAGACACATTATCTTGATATAATTGACTCACTAAGATTCACGCATCTCACGCTCAGCTCTCGAGCATTGGGACCGAACAAATATAGTATGGGTTCAACACCAATCCCACCAGGAACATGAATTGCAGGATAAGTCGTTCTTGTTCCAGGTATATCTTCTGCGCTCTTGAGGGCTTTGATGATTTTTGTAGCAGTACTTTCAGGATCTTGCAAAGTTACTACTTTGAATCCAATCTTCTTTGCAGACTTCACCACAGCTTCTCTTCCAGATACGCATAGACAAGAACGAATTCTAGTCCATGTTTTTTTGATATCAAGTAGAAGCTCTGCTGTATGATGTGAAGTTCCAAATTGAGGACTTACGAGCGCTCTTGCACGGCCATCAATTATCGTAATGCGACCAGGAACTCCAGCGACATCCTCCATCGAGCTTGCATTTCTATTACAGGTGACAAGATTTGCTCTGACTTGAGGAACGATTTCCACAAAAGACTCAGAAGCTTCGATGGTTCGAAGAGCGTCGACCATATCAGATATGACAACTGCTCGCTCCGATAGATCGTCATCACTCCCACTAAGTAGCTGGGCACATACTTGACAATTCACTGCCTTAAGTGATGGCACTTTTTCCTGATGTATCTCACATAGAGTTGACCCAAGTCGAGAACGCATGCAGGTTGAACAGATTTCTCTAACCATCTTAGCTGGGTCAGAATCGCCGCTTCTAATCATCTCTGTGAGCTTGTTTGTTAGAATCTCAATCTCACTTACAAGCCTTGTCTTGACCACTGGTTGGCTCAAGTATTTACTTACCGCAGCTTGGGTCAAATTCATGTTGGAAGCAATCTCGGTCTGAGAAAGACCATCTTCAGACAGTGCACGGGCAACAAATGTTCTAACAACACGGAGGAAGTCTCTTTGAACAATCTCACAGGGCGGTCGCATGATACAAATCTCCCAGTTAATTATAACACTGTTATAATAATCGTTATAAGAATGCTTGCATCACTCAATTCAGAGGCTTCAAGATGACTGAATATCCAGTCCGAAGAAATCCCAAAACAATAATTATCGTTACAACGATTATTGTCATACTCATTGTTGCATCCTATGGCTTCCTGACATTTTGGAAACCCAGATTTGTAGTCTATACTTACAGCAGTTTCATGGACTGGGGAGATGAAGGTGCGGAGGCTGTACTAGAACGTGCTTTTGCACCATTTGAAGAGAAATACGGAATTGACATCGACTTTGTAATTCTTCAAGCGGATGCAAATTTCATTGTATCAAGACTGAATGCAGAGGCTGCAAATCCAATAGCTGATGTTGTAATAGGAATCGACAACATCTTGATCTTGCAGGAGGCGGCTCGAAATGTTCTAGAGCCATACGAATCTCCAAATCTGGCATGGATTAATGAGACCCTTGTAAATGCACTTGATCCTGAGCATTATCTCACGCCATTTGATTTTGGACTTGTCACTCTAATCTACTCCATGAATACGATCAACTCTACTACTCACCCACAGCTAGATCATCTCACACTTGCAGACCTAGCTACTTCCGAACTGGCATCAGCTCTTGTAACCGAGGACCCACATCTGAGTAGTCCGGGTCTGGCGTTCCTATTGTCGCAGATTGCAATATACGATAAAATACTGGGAGAGAATTGGACCGATTGGTGGGAAGCTGTAGAGGGAAATATTGACATAGAGGAAGGTTGGACCGAGGCTTGGTCTGCATGGTCCTCAGATCAAACTAAACATCTTCTTGTGAGCTATGGAACAGACCCAGCCTATTCTGCTCATTATCTTGGTACAGAACCAGATACTGCAATTGCACCGTTTTATTACCAAGATAGCCATTGGGCGTGGATGCAGGTCGAAGGTGTTGGTCTCGTAAAGAATGGACCAAACCCAGAACTTGGAAAAGCCTTCATTGACTATTGTTTGAATGTAACAGTCCAATCTGAAATTCCCCTGAATCAGTGGATGTTTCCAGTAAGAACAGATCTGACACTTCCTAGTGTCTTCGATTACGCAATCCATCCAAATGAAGTAAGTATTCTAAATACCTTATTGAATAGTACTGAGATTGCAGCTAAACTTCAAGAGTGGTTAGATGAGTTTGATACTGTGATGACACCCGGATAAGAGGGGCTCTATTTGAAAAAACAGGAATACTGGACATACCTAGTATTGTCGCTGCCAGTCATCTTATTGTCCATCTTCCTTGTTTATCCTGTTGTAAGTGTGATTATACAGGGGTTAATCTCTGAAACTGGTACTTCGTTCGTAGATACGCTATCAGCATACAGGACTCAATTTACCATAGCATTCACATTCATCCAAGCTACCCTCAGTACAGTCTTAGCTCTTCTTGTGGGACTACCTGGAGCAATGCTTCTAGCAAGACTTAGATTTCGCGGAAAATCACTCGTTAGAGCTCTCATTATAGTTCCTTTTGTGCTTCCACCAATTGTGGTTGTCGTAGGCTTTCTCCAAATGTTTGGGTCATATGGGGTCATTGATTCAGCGCTCATGTTGTTAACTCAGTCATCAACATCAATTATGAATCTAGCAGATGGTCTTGTTGGCATAATACTTGCACATACATTCTACAATGCGCCTCTTGTCATGCTTCTTGTTTCAGCATCTATGGAACGATTAAATCCCGAGATAGAAGAATCTGCGGAGGTTCTAGGTGCAGACTCATTTTCTCGTTTTAGAAGAATTACACTTCCCCATATTCGTCCAGCCCTAGCAGCTTCAGCGATTCTAACCTTCCTCTTTTGTTTCATGTCATTTCCAATCGTATTGGCCTTTGGAAATGGAGTATATCGAACAATTGAGGTTCAAATATGGAATTCTTTTAGATGGTCAGATTTTGGCGAAGCAAGCTCTCTTGTACTAATTCAGATAATAATAACAATTACACTTGCTGTTTCCTACATTAAGCTAGCCAAAGTATCTGACAATGATTCTGGACCAACCACAACAATTCGAACTACAACTCTTGACAAATACAAGAATTGGGAAAAATCTATGATTCTTGCATATCTTGTCATGATTCTAGTCCTTATTGGTGGACCTATTGTTTCCATCTTTCGTGCTGCCTTCTTCGATCCAATAACCCATAGCTACACCCTAGATGGTTTCAGTTATCTCATAACAGCTGGGGCAACTGGTGGACTAAATCCGCTCATAAACTCCCTCTTCTATGGAGGATTGGCAACCCTTCTCTCCATCTTAATCGGAATTCCTCTTGCATATGCGCATAAATCAAAATCAAGGGGATTACCATCGCTATCATCTGTAATGGTTCTACTTCCGTTAGGAATCTCATCAATCACAGTTGCATATGGATTAATGACTGTTATCGCAGTTCCAACAGGTCTGAATATCAACCCATGGCCAATCATTGTGATTGCTCAGACAATTATTGGACTTCCCTTTACAGCACGGTCAATTGAGATTGGACTAAAGAGTATAGACCCGGCCATCTTGGATCAAGCAGATTCACTGGGAGCTTCAAGACTTCAGCGACTTATCTATGTTGAACTACCTCTTCTTATCCCAAGTATTCTGGTTGGTGCTGTGTTTGCATTTGCAATGGCAATAGGGGAGATGTCTGCTACTTTGTTCATTGCACTCCCTCAAAACTACACCTTAGCCGTTGCAATATACGATAACCTAGGTGTTAGAAGATTCGTAGAAGCTGGAGCTTCAGCCCTTATCCTGGTAGCAATCTGTGTTGTAGCTTTTCTTACAATGGAAAAGATATCCGAAGGAAGTACTGGAGGTACGCTATAATGGTCAGAATAAATCTTGTAGGACTAGTTAGAGAATTCGCTGATGGTACCAAAATTGGACCCATTGACCTAGAAATAAGAGATGGTGAACTCCTTACACTACTTGGACCAAGCGGTTCTGGGAAAACAACAACTCTCAGATTGATAGCAGGATTCATTGAAGCTGAAGAAGGGAATCTTCTATTTGACGACCAAGATATGGTCGGGGTTCCTCCCAGAGAGAGGAATATCGGTATGGTCTTCCAATCAGTGGCATTATTCCCAAATATGACAGTCTACCAGAACATTGCTTTTGGACCAGAAATGGCCGAGTGGTCTCATGAGAAGACAGTGGAGAGAGTTGAAGAACTTGCAGACCTCTTAAGAATCAGGAATCTACTATTTAGGAAGGTCAGTGAAATTAGTGGTGGAGAAGCTCAAAGAGTTGGACTTGCTCGTGCGTTAGCAAAGGAACCCTCACTCCTTCTTCTTGATGAGCCACTTTCTGCATTAGATCCTCAACTTAGGGAGCGACTTCAAACTGAGATTCGAAGTATTCAGAAGAAAGTGAAGGTCACAACGCTTTATGTAACTCATAGTCAGGATGAAGCTTTTGCTATTTCAGATCGTGTAGCAATAATTGATGATGGAAGAATCGTACAAGTTGGAACTCCTGAGGAACTCTATGATAAACCAGCAAATGAATTTGTCGCACGTTTCTTAGGAAGTGGAAACGTATTGCAGGGTACTGTAGAACAAGTAAATGGTGGAGAACTGTGTATCGATGTTATGGGAGTTCAATTGCCCGTAATTGGAAATCGAAGTGTTGGCGATACTGTCAAGTTCAGCATCAAACCAGAAGATATCAAACTTTCACCGGAGATTAAAGAGGGATCTGCGACCGGGATTGTAACATCTATCCTTCCACAAGTTGGCTCTTTCAAGATCAGTATTAATTTTCAAGACACTCCTATTATTGCATTGACCTATGATGAAGCCCTTGTATCAAAACTCAG
>JAUWOU010000072.1 GCA_030612005.1 Candidatus Thorarchaeota archaeon
AAATGGGGCAGGAAAGAGCGCTGTAGTAGATGCAATTGATTTTCTATTTACAGGTAGAATCTCCAGGTTGATGGGTCGTGGTACCTCCGGGATTACTTTGTCGAAATATGGCCCTCACATTGATGTTGTCGATAATCCTGAGGATGCCTGGGTAAATGCGAGAATCAAGATTGAGAGCATTCCAGATTTCATTGAAATTAAGAGAACAATGGATAATCCTTCAAATTATATATGCGATGATAAATTCAGACCACAACTCGATGAAATCATGGAGATGGCACGTCGAGGACAACATATTCTGAGTCGTAAAGAATTGCTCAAATATATTGCAGAAGAGAAGGGAGTTAGAGGTAAAGAAATCCAAAATCTTATGAAGCTGAACGATGTTGAGAAAATCAGAAAGACACTGGTGAAATTAGTCAATGACTACTTCCGCCTACATCACTATAACACAGAACTAGTTAGAAGAGACGCGAAGAAGGTTTCTGATGAAGTAGGTATTGACGAGTATGATGAAGTAAGAGTTCTAAAATTCATAAATGAACAACGTAAGTTGCTTGGTGGAAAAAACATTTCAGATTTAGCTGTAGATTCAGTACGAAGTGATTTACCCTCCATATCGGAGTCAGAAGTGAATGCTGAATCTTTCGAAGAGAGTACAAATAGCTTGTTAATTTTGATTGGGGATGGTAATCGGGAGAATTTTGAAAACTCTGTTAGGGAATTTCATAATCTTATGGATAAGTTATCCTCTGATAGAACACTTGTAGAACTACTACAAAATAAGCGTTTGTTATCATTAGGACTTTCTAGTATTGATGAAACTGGAAAATGTCCTTTATGTGAATACGAATGGCCCACGGGGAAAATTAAATCAATAATTGAGAAAAGATTAGAAAATACGAAACAAGCAACCCTTCTGAAAAATGAGATTGATAGGATATGGACGACTATTAGCGACATTCTAGGTCAACAATCTGGCTATATATCAAAGAATATTGAGATATTGAAGAATACATCATTGATATCTAAACTCAATCTCTTTGAAGATTGGAAATCAAGAATTAGTGAGATACTTGAAATTATTGACACTTCCATATCACAATTTTCCATTCCTCCATTATCTTCAAAACAGATAATTAGCCAACTCATTCCTTCTAACATCGAACAAGAATTAGTTTCAACCTTAAATGAACTAAAGAAACAGTATCCCACTAAATCAAATCCGAAACAGGATGCCTGGGACAAATTGGTTAGTATAAACACCCAATTGAATGATATGAACGAGTCAATGAAACAATTCGAGATATCTGCAAAGAATCTTCAAAAAGCAGAGATATTGAAACAAAGTTTTATCACTGCTCGAGATTCAGTTCTGGGAAGTCTATTTGAAACTGTCCAAGATAGATTTGTTGAACTTTATTGTATGATTCATAATGAAGACGAAGCTGATTTTACTGCTAATCTCAAGTTGGAAGATGATGCTACTTGTGAGTTCTTAGTAGATTTCTATGGTCGTGATTTACATCCTCCTCATGCACTGCATAGTGAAGGACACCAAGATTGTATGGGTCTGTGTTTGTACCTCGCCATAGCGGAAAACCTCTCTGAAGGAGTAATCGATCTAATCGTCTTAGATGACGTAGTTATGTCGATAGATACTGATCATCGAAGAGGTATCTGTGATATAATCAACAACTCATTTACGGAAAAGCAGTTTCTAATTACATCACATGATAAGACTTGGGCATATCAGCTCAAGAAACAACTTCAGCTAGAAAAGAAACGATTTAGACAATTCTCAAACTGGAGTATTGAATTAGGTCCTGAAACAGAATTTGATGAACCGATTTGGAATATAATTTATAGTCTAATCGATAATAATCAGATTAATACTGCAGCGGCTCGATTAAGACGTTGGCTTGAACAATTTCTTGGAAATGTATGTAGCGACATACGTGCTACAACACGTCATAAATTGGACGGTCAGCATGAACTTGGTGACTTGTTAAAAGGGGCTCAATCTAGATATGGTCAATTACTCAAGCAAGCTAAAAACGCAGCCAATTCTTGGAACGATCAACAAACTATAGCGGCGCTTGAAGAAGCAGAAAGTATCAGAAAACAGATTTTACAAAGAATTGGGACTGAATCTTGGTCAGTGAATTCTGCAATACATTACAATGAATGGGAGAATTTCAGCAAGTCTGATTTTCGACCTGTTGTGGAAGCTTTTGAAGATTTTTGCAACTTGTTTATTTGCCCACAATGCTTGACTAATCTTCAAGTGGCATTAGCTGGCGAAATCGAAAAAACTTTGACATGTGATTGCTCTGGAACTTCTTGGAATTTGAAAATGAAATGATACAACAGCAAAATATACTTGTATTCATCAGAGTTGAAATGATAAATTCATTTGACCTGTTATTCACAAAGACCTCTTATGTTCATTTCACGAATTCTAAGATTAAGTTATAAGGTGCAATTGAATTTTATAAGTGGACTTAGTTGTGGTTGGAGGAAATACATTTTGTTATGGTTAGTCAGACATGGTTTGTATGGTTTCGATGAAGTAGCTCTGGAGAATAACGTCATTCTATATCATTGGAGGGATCTACCTGATTTATCAGGCTACGATACAAAAGAAAAACTCAAGAATCTTTTTGTTAAAACATTCCCTGATGATGGATCTCGATCTATATCAATGTGGTATGGTCAGATGTGGTCTTTCATAAAACGGATTAAGATTGGGGAACTAGTCATCTTAACGCGTGAGCGGAGTTCTAGAGTTGCAGTTGGTAAGGTAGTAAGTGAATACAGATACGATAATAAAATACCTAATGGTCCATGGCATTGTCGATCGATTGAGTGGATACATCGTGATGTTCCAAGATCAAAATTGCCCGCAGACATTCGACAAACACTAAGTGCACAACTAACTGTATGTAAGATTGATCGAAACTTAGCAGAACAACGTCTTCTACGAGCGTTAGAAAGTGACGTAGCTCCAAGAGTTGAAGAGTCCATTACTGTTGATGCAGAGTTCGAAGTTCGAATTGATCCAGAGATGGGTGCAATTGATCGCATTACGCAATTCATAGGTGAGAATTTTAGGGGTCATGGATTTGAGGAATTTGTCGCTGAGGTTTTGAAGGCAAAAGGATTCGCAGTGAATGTGACCAGACCTGGTCCAGATGGAGGTATCGATATCCTTGCGGGGAAGGGTGATCTGGGTTTTGATTCTCCTTATTTGGCTGTTCAAGTAAAATCTAGTGACTATCCAGTTGGTGCAGATATAATCACGAAGCTTAATCGAGATCTCCCAAACTTTGGTGCGGAAAAAGGACTAGTTGTGGCTTGGGGAGGTTTTGTTGATAGAGAGTCAATTGCAAGACGAAAAGAATTTTTCAGGATTAGACTTTGGAATGATACCGATCTCGTCAGAGAGCTTCTTGCTAATTATGACTCCATCTCGACTGAATGGAAGAATAGAATTCCCCTCAAGCGTGTTTGGGCTCTTGTTGAAAGAAATGAACCACTCACTCCATCAACTGATTCATAGAATAGTGGAACAAAATTAATCAATCTGTATTGTCACACTTCAGTTGTATTCTAAACCTAGAGTTATCTAGTTTCGTAAGTTACTTCCATCCTTTGTTGTCTTATTTTTTACAATGTTTTTCTTTCATTATTTTCTCTCAACAATATTTCACTCTAGTTGCGTTAAAAATTAGAATTCACAAAGTGCATCAACTGGAACTAAGTATGGTTAACTCTAGTTGCCTTGAGCGACGGAAATGGGGACAGTAACACTCAACGGAGTTTTCCCAGTAGTTCCTCTATCTTTTCCAAACAATCCTCAAGCCGAAGCAACTTCATTCTGTTATCTCGGTTATCACGCTCACGAAAGAGCTCATTGTCGTTGAGCGAACTCTTATCATCGAAACGACCTACATATCTTCCTTTTACCTTATAGAATTCTCTGTACGCCCTCACCACATCCTCATCTACTTCAACTTTAAGAGTCGGGGCATAACTAACAAAGAAGGCTCTGGAGCGAGGATTTTTCCAAGACTGCTCCTTCTGTATCCTCGTTAGTTTTTTGAGTTCTTGCATGAAGTCTTTTTTGCGTTTGACTGTGGTTTTTACTTCAACAGTGAGGACGATACGATTACGATGAACAAGACAGATATCCGGTTTCTTCTTCTGTAGCCAATCAGATGAACCATTCAGAAGCTGCTTCAGTGGGATACTGTGTCCGAGTTTGAACTCTTCTTTGGAATCCTCAAAGATGTATGATTTTTCGGTAAGACGCTTAGCTTTAAACTCCGAACCAATCACTCTCTCAATTGTTCTTCTAAACACATGAAATATCATGTACTCCGAAATCCATGGCCAACCCTCTGCATTCCCCATGGTCGGTCTTAGTGTTTTATGCGCTCTGTGTTTGATATCTCTAAGTGATTTTAGAAGATCATCTTCCTGTTGATTTTCACGTAAGTCATCAACTATTACATCCAGTCCGCAGAAGAGCTTTTTCACAAGACTTTCGATACGCATACTAACCACAAAGAATCTAGGGGCAGATATCTAAAAATCCTTTCTCGAACCTAGAGGTCCAAAGTTGCTTGATGCATATCCGTTGAAACCTTGGTGATCTTTCCAGAGAGAACAGGCAGCTCCTTTCGTAACCATTCCACTCGGTCTGCAAGATGCTCCATGCCAATGTCATGTCCAAAACTAAAACTGACCGGTCCCACTCCTGTCTGGATTCGCCAGTTGGTGTAGACATATAGCCCGAAACCAGATAGCGAGGTATATCGATACGATGTTGGAAGAAAATCCTCAACTCTGTGAACCACTCTGCAGAAGGGATCCAGAGAAGACACTCTTTCTCTTATTGACACCAGAAATGTTCAAAGTCGTTCCCTCACACAGGCTCTACGGATACAAGTTCTATGATTACAAGAAGACTCCTGAATCATTAGCTGCAGATCTACCTCACAGGAAGAATCTCACAGAGCGCAAAATAAGACATAGACTTGGATGGCTCACTTGGGAGGATTTCCATAGAACAAACAAAGATTGCTGTCCTTGGTTATCCAAGAAATGACGCACTAAGCTCTTAGCTTTTCCAATCTGCCTCCTTCAGCTCATTTCTCTTCACGCAAGGAATCATAGTTATTCAGTGGATCTAGGAGACGCATTGCTGTTTATGGGTTACCAAATAGTTGAAGATCCAAGCAATCTAAATGCTTTGTACGATGATATTGTAGACGAAGGTAGATTGGACAGACTGACAGAAATGATAGATTATATCCAGAGATTAGTTAACGGAATGTCCACACTCTAAAGCCTGAACCCCGCAACCAATAAGCATCATCCAGCTCGGACCTTCCGAGATAATAGATTATCCCTCTCAGCGCGGACATACAAACAATAGAATCGTGAGTAGAACGCCGTGCCAGATCAATATGGAGAGAGGTCTCGGAAGCCGTGGGTTCGGGTTCGTTAGAGTAAATGGTCTTTTCCGATCATTGTTGATGTACCAATCAGCTCTGGTAGTCCGGACCCACCTTGTGGTAGGAGAAATGGAGTTTGAACTCAAAGGAAGGAGTGAATCGTAATGGTTAGGTACCTCCAAGAAGAAACTGTATATTGGAACTCATCACTGTATATCAACTTCAATTGTACTGAAGAAAGAATTGCAGACGACGGGAAACCTTACTACGTGAATTTTTGGAGAAATTTACTGAAAGAGATACAGGCCGATGTTTTCTCAGATAAAGCAAGAATATCCTACTTTATTGATTCTGAACTTACTCCAGAAGACATCATGTCAACTTCACCTGATATTCCTCTTTTGATTCAGGGAATACTAGGTGTAAGTGTAAGTGGTTACGAATCCCGATTGTACAGAATTGAAGGCGATACAAAGTATCTTGTTTCCATAAATAGACGAAAGAGTGAGAAACAAAAAGCTTTACGAATGATGAACACTCCAGAGGATTGTATTCGCCTAATACAACTAATAGTAGCAGCACAGGCTGAATACAAATCTTGGCTTGCTCATGCTCTAGTGACTTCACTGTCACAATATTGGCCAAGTGGTCATATCAACAACGCTTTTGCTTGGACGTGGTGGGGTTTTGAATGGCTCGTGCAGAGCCTAGAAAAGAAGAATCCTGCAAAAAAGCGTCTAGACTATCTCGTAAACGATTCTAGTGGTAATACTCCTAATCTCAGAGAACAATTCAAGGATGATATTAAAGATAAAGTAGATTATTATCTGAGTTTAAAACCCCTGCCAATCGACGAGAAAATAACACTTGAGCAGATGGAGTTAGAGCTCGACTATACCAGAAAAAGGGCCAATGATGAACTACTTGCTCTGACATTTATTGAAAAGCTTGAGAACAAAATACCATTCCTTCAGTCAGTTGTAGACACCTTCATTGGCGATTTCAGCAGATATGGAGGAACCAAGGATACACTCTCTCTTCTAGAGGGCATATTTCATGACATAAAACCAATGATTCACGATCTCATCAAACCCGCATATGAAGCGAGAGGTTCCGGATTTCATACTGGAGATTATAGAGGATTACTATCACCTCCTACTTATGATAGAATAGATGCAATTCGACAGCTCAACAGATTTGTTAGACCACTTGTGGCAATGGTATTGACAAGACATCCCCCTGAGTATGATACTGAAGAAAGAACTGAATCTAGAAACGTAAGTCTTGTATACCATTCCGTTCAGAAACTAACTGAAGAATCCTTTGATGTCTGTTCTAAAGGCTTTCTTGAGTGGAATAGTTGGAATGATGGCACTGTCGTAAAAGAACAGGTTCCAATCAGTGGGATAGCGATGGATAAAGACATGAACTTCAGTTTCAATCCTGTTATATTCCCAAACCCAGACACTCCTCCGGGGAGTTCAGTTCTTTCTCCACTCAAAGCTTATGATGGGCGATACACACTTCGTGCAGGATCTGTTACTGCAAGGGGTAATGTACTACCTGGTACTATTTCAGCTGAGCGATTTGAAACATATTATCTGGAAATACATAGGAAATCTGACATGGCAGAAGATATGGTTTGACTGAGAGTGATGGTTATGTCCGAGAACAATCAAGAAAAAGATGATGATACAGAAACAGAAGTAAATGGGGTGGACTCTGGAATCTTCTCATTCGGTAAGAAACGCATGGTCAAGGTCCTCCTGTTTCCACTGGTCATAGTGCTTGCTTGGTTAATTCAACTATTTGTAACTATGTGTGGAATTTTCTGGTCCGGACTCAATGAGATGCTGTACCCTCTTGGGGTGTTCCAAGAACCAAATCTCCTATTTCCAAGCATAGGCGTGCTGGCTGAGAACATGTTCTTGGTCTTGCTAGCTTCATTCTGTTTGGAACTTCTTGATACTCTAATCACTCGACGTTTGAACAAGACCATTTCTTTTTCCCTACCACTCAAGACAATTTCAGTCACGATTCTTTCTTTATCCCACCTGATGATCAGAGGTGGAGGTCTTATCACCTTCTATCCTTTCTCGCTATTTCTCATCACAGCTGCATTGATAGCTTATGTAGACCTCAAAGTGAAACAAAGCCCCCCCTCTTTTGAGGAAGATACCTCGGAAGACATTGAATTGGAACGTGCTCTCTCTCCAAGAGTCACTGTTACCCTATCTGTACTCCTCTTTGTCTTCTATACTCGTTCATTTCCTTTTGTAATACTCATGAGATTTAAAAGTGCGCTCCTCATGTTGGGTATATCGCTAGTATTCGCTTGTCTAACCATAGGAATTGGTTTTCATTTCGCGCGGGAACTCACAAATTCATTCTCAGTATATTTGACAGAGAAACAATCAGAATATTTGCAGCTTGGTATTGTGATGATCTTTGCTCTAGAGATATATTGGGCATTGATTCCAATTCCTCCTCTTGTCCTAATCATCATTCTTTCTTCATGGAGTCTTCACAAAGCGTTGTCAAATAGATGGTCCAAGAGGTTTGGTCGGAAAGTCATCACAGTAGGAAAAAGAGGGTCAATTAGACGTATGATTCCAAACTTGAAAGCAATTTGCCTATGTGTTATGCTGATCATTGGTCCGACACTAGTATATAATGAGATACTAGGAGTCACCTCACCATCAATCATACTCTCAGATACTAGAATAGCTATAATCGATGATGGGGTCAACACTCAGACAACTATTTTGAGAGAGCATGTTGTTGCAGCGAGAAGCTTCGTTGATACCAGTTTGGGATATACTGAAACCAATCCTGACCCACTTCCTGAAACCTTTCCCACATCACACGCCACTCTTATTGCACTAGCCATCATTGACATCTATCCCAGGGCTGCACTAATCAATGCGCGAATACGGGACTCCGATAACGATTTCACTAAGGTAGGGTTTGAGGAGGCGGTTCGATGGTGTGTCAATGAAGAAAATGCCCGCATCATCAGTCTTAGCTTTGGGAGTTACGAATATGACCTAGAAGATGGAAGATACGATGAGATACTTGATTGGGCTTGGAATAGAGGAGTCCTGATTGTGGCATCAGCGGGTAATGAAAACCAAGCCTCTTGGACTCAAGGAGGACTTAGCAATGTGGCGTATCCAGGTGCCAACCTCAAAGTGATGGCTGTTGGTGCATCGAACAGTAGTGGACAGGTTCATCCCAATTCAGGCAGAGGACCAGTTCAGTCTGGAGCGCTGAAGCCCGACATTCTCGCGCCAGGATATCTCTTTGACAACGACCTAAAATGGGGAACTAGCTTTGCAGCCCCACGCGCAGCAGCAGCAGCAGCAGTGATCATTGATGCCTTGAACGAAGCTCGGATTCCTTGGACCCCTGGTCTGCTTCGAGCAGCTATGGTATCATCAGCTACTGATACTGGTGCACCCAGCTACGCTCAAGGAGGTGGCTTAGTCGATGTTGAAGAGACATTGAGTACTATCATCAATGCACCAAGGAACCAGGATGATCTACCACTGGTGATAAGCACCCTGCCCTCGAGTCTGCCATTAGATTTCGAAATCCTGTTCGCAGGTGTGAATCATTCAGCGAGAATCAGCGTATTCTGCTCCACTCTACTGAACATCAGTCTAGAGATTCCGAGTTCACTTCAAGGAGTTGTTGCTGGAGGAGGGACACGAATCAATCAATGCGGATACATCGACCTATATTTGACACCTACTAATTCATCTACTGAGACTCTCTATGAAGGTGTTGTGACAATTGCAAGTGAGGTGGTCTCCACATCCATAGACATATCCATTAATGCTCGTGTTCCCAAAGCAAAGTTGGCAATCGATACCAGCCATGATAGCCGGAATTGGTATTCAACGTATTTGCTCTTTTTACAATATACGAGACTATTGAATCAGAATGACATCGCAGTCACTGAGATTCGCAATCCTGAAGACTATTGTGAGAGCAAATTGGCCATGTATGATGGTCTTGTCATTCTCAATCCTTATTCAAGCTGGTATGGGGAAGAAAGGAAATTCAGTGAGCAAGATCGAGTGGTGATCGAACAGTATGTGGCGAATGGAGGTTCGCTTCTTCTTGCAGTGAGTGGAGTTAGTAATAGGACTGCAACCAATCTACTTCTAAATTGGACTGGAATATCTCTTCAAGAGGGAAGGAGTTGGTCCAGTGATGTCAACCTCACAGAACATCCAATTACAGAGGGTGTAACCTATCCTGACGATTCTTACTATGAAGAACATCCATACTTTAGCACGTTCAACACAACATTGGAATACACTTGGGTGATGTCGTTCCCTGGATTCTTCACTATTCCACCCGAGGCAATCATCGTTTGTGGCGAGATACCTAGCAGAGTCGCTGCTATTGGAAAATCCGAATGGTTCCAGAACAACCAATTACTTGATGTTGATACTGCAGAAGCTATGTTAGTAATCAACCTTACAAACTGGGTCCTTGGTTTTATCTGAGTAGCTTTTCTTAGTTGCATAAGATCTCTAGTCTGCTCAGAAGTTCACATAGGGTTGTTTAGTTTCTTGTTTGGAAACCCTAAACAGCAAGAAGAGGTCATATGTCCATGGCTGTTCATTGTGAGGATTGATCCATTGACAGCGCGCAGTGAAGCAATATGTAGTCCTAACGACAAAAAAGAAACTACTCAGAAAATGAAGTATCATGCGGTCAAATCTTGAACTGGACTCCATCATTCTCTGGAAGATTAAAAGAGGAAAATCGATATTAGGCATCTCAGACTACTCCATACTGGGAGTTTTAATGATTCGGATAGAAGGAGAAAGTGATGTTAGAAGTTTTCTAGCCCAGAAAATACGTGAAGCCGAGGATGAACTGATAGCGGACATAAGAGGCATAGAAAAAGAATTCCTTACTCTTGTTCTTGGACTAATCGAAGGAGCTATTCCTAGGGTAGATTATCCTCGCCATGTACTGGATTATATTCTCTCAATAAAGCATGATTTGGTTCAAGTCTTGGATTCTCTTCTCAGGAGGGGTGTTTTACAAACGATCTCCTTCACTGCTCCATTTAGAATACCCGGTGTAGACGTCCCTGTTTCTATTGGAACTATTCATCCAAATGATATCAAACGTGCTATTGATGTGCTTACTCGTCGGTTTGAGGCACTTTCAGCGATGAAGACCCTTCTTCTCCAATGCGAAATTTCCGATTGGTACTCGATAGAAATTGATGGTGACCAGAATGTTTTGTTCGATACTGCTCCATATAGAAACGCCAGAGATACTTGGTTGAATAATTCCATACGAAACTCTGACTGGGAATCTTATTTCTTTGGCAATCCAGAAAACGATTTAGCTAATTTCTCACAAGACATAGCTGATGATTTCGTAGATTTACATGGATTCAGAGTGGCACACCTGAATTGGATTCGTGACTTGCTTAACCTGCTGTATCAGATGGGAAATCCCATAACAGTCCAAGTAAGCGCACCTTTTCAATTCGATTACTTTGGTCGATTTGTTACTTTGCCTCGTGATTATATTCGAGAATATATTAAAATCAAGTACAATAACCTCACCGAGGCACAAGTGGATTCTTTCTTAGATTCGTTAGTATACAAAGGTGGGTATCTACCTACAAGAAAACCTTTCTTCAAAATTGGAACTGAGAGTTCTCCAAACTATTTCGTATGGACTTCTGTCCCAGTGTTCATCACATCATGGGTATTTGACGTCATGAAAGACGGTGCAATCGGTACAAAATATGGTGATACGTTTGATGAGTATGTACGTAAAAGAATACGAGATAATACAAGCCTCGTTGTACATCCCACTGATTTGAATATAGCAAAAACAAGGTATTCTGATATGGCACAAGCATTTGCACGATATAAACGTCAAAGTGTGCAAATAGATGGCCTTGCTTGGGATAATACCAGAGTGTACGTCATTTCGTGCAAGGCACATGATATGATGTTTGATGAAAAAATAGAAGCTCGACTACTTATTTCGCCATATTCAGATTTCTATAGTAGAGCCTGGAGAAATTACAAGGAAATTCTAGAAGTTTGTATGTGGGTAGATATATTGCAATCCTCACAGGAATTTTCTAGTCACTTCAATCTTGGTCAAAAACCCCTTATTCCTGTAATTATTACACCCCGTCCTGATCCTTTTCAATTTACAGAAGTACGGGATTGGTTTTCTAGCTTAAGGCCTTCTTTAGTCATACCCGATTGTGAAGTGTTTGCTATTTCAGATTTTGAAACTAGATTTCCCATTTCCTAGGACTTAATCAGCTCAAAGTATGCAACCTTACACATAGTGCATTATGGGTCATAGGGAGAGGGTGTAAGCACCAAGCTTAGGCGAGGTATTCAGCTCACTGGTACTAATGTCCAAGGCGTGCAGACTGAAAGTGTGATTCGCACAGTACCTAGAGTTGTTAGGGAGAGTCGTAAGTTACTTCCATCCTTTGTTTACTTTCTTTTTTTAGTAATGTAGTTGAAAATGAGAGGATTTGCTGTCTAATGGTACATTCAATTTGGTTTCGGTTAACCCTTTAGAATATGTACGATACTGTAACGAGAATCTCTCAATTGTAAGATTATGTTCAAGTCATCGCTAATTCAAGAAACAGTATTAAGCCGCTTCTCATCTCCAAGCTATTGGAGCAATGGTGATGTCACCTAAGAAGAAATCCAAGCGCAAGAACGATGATAGTAAACGACTGGATGAGTTCGTTGCCACAGGTCACAAGTTGACCCAACAGGAACTTGAGTCACACCTCTGGGAGTCTGCGAATATACTCAGAGGATCAATTGATGCTGCAGACTACAAGAACTACATCTTTGGTCTACTCTTTCTCAAGCGACTCTCGGATGTATTCGTAGAGGAAGCGGAGAGGATTGAGAAGGAAACTGGTGATAAGACACTTGCTTGGGAGGATCCTGATGAGCACCAGTTCTTTGTCCCAAAGCGTGCTAGATGGAGCGAACTACGAAAGATTGCTCACGACTTAGGGGATGCAATCAACAAGGCAAATGAAGCGCTTGAGGAATCAAATCCCCAGAAGCTAGAGGGGGTTCTTGCTAATATCAACTTCAATGATAAGGAACGACTTCCTGATGCAACTCTCCTGAAACTACTTGACCATTTCAGTAGATTTCGACTGAGAAATGAGGACCTTTCTGAACCAGACCTCTTGGGTCGAGCCTACGAGTACCTGATTGCACAGTTCGCTGATGACGCTGGCAAGAAGGGAGGAGAGTTCTACACACCCCGAAAGGTTGTCGAACTGATTGTTCAATTAATCAAACCAGAGGAAGGGATGCGTGTCTGTGATCCAGCTTGTGGTTCAGGGGGTATGTTGATTGAGTGTGCAAAACATATCAAGGAGCAGGGAGGAAATCCCCTCAATCTCTCACTCTATGGACAGGAGAAGAATATCAACACATGGGCTATCTGTAAGATGAATATGTTACTTCACGGATTGGTTGATGCACATGTCGAGCGGGGAGACACAATTCGTAATCCGAAATTAGTGAAAGATGGTGAGCTGATTCTCTTCGACCGAGTCATTGCAAATCCCCCCTTCAGTCTGAAGAACTGGGGGAGGGAGGATGTTGAGAAAGATGGTTATGGTCGGTTTAGGTTCGGGTTGCCACCAAAGAGCTATGGCGACCTTGCTTTTGTTCAGCATATGATTGCCACAGTAAACAATCGAGGAATAGTTGGTGTTGTCATGCCTCATGGAGTACTGTTCCGAGGTAGTGCTGAAGGAAGGATTAGAGAGGGTATGTTGAAGGAGGACTTATTCGAAGCTGTGATTGGTCTGCCTACAAACCTTTTCTATGGGACTGGAATTCCCGGCTCAATATTGATTCTGAATCGTTCAAAACCAAAGGAAAGGGCTGGAAAAGTCTTGTTCATCTCTGCAGAAGAGGGATTCTTGGAAGGGAGAGCGCAGAACTTCTTACGCAATAAGGATATTGATAGAATAGTAGCAGCATTTGAGAAGTATGAGGACGTTGAGAGATACAGTAGAGTTGTTGGAATGACTGAAATCGAAGAGAATGATTGCAACCTAAGTATCTCAAGGTACATCGACGTGACCGAGTCTGAACCTGAGATTGATATCGAAGAAACATGGGCTGAAATTCAAGAATTAGAATGCAAACGGTCCGAGTTGAACAAAAAGTTACAAGACCACCTCGATGATTTAGGTTTCTCTACATAATAGGTTCGATAAGATTATGAAAGGTTAGATGGTACTAAAAATGAACAAAATGAGTAGAGTAAATCCACTGTTTCAAATGCTAGATGGCATACCCCAAGAATGGAAGAATACTACTATTGGTGCTGAGTGTATAATTGGAAGTGGTGGCACTCCTAACAGATCTAAAAAAGAATATTACATTGGCTCCATACCCTGGATAAAAAGTACTGAATTGAATCTTAACACCATTTACTCTTCAGAAGAGCATATTTCTGAAATTGCACTTCACGAATCTAGTGCCAAAATATTCCCTAAAGGCACGCTCTTACTAGCAATGTATGGGCTTGAAGCAGAAGGAACAAGAGGAAAATGTGCGATTCTAGGAATAGATGCTGCAACAAACCAAGCATGTGCAGCTCTCCAATCTAAAGGCAATCTAAATATATTCTATCTATTCTACTACTACCAATTAATTGGAGATAGGATTATGTCAATTGCCAGTGGAACAAAGCGCAAAAATCTGAGTATTGGTGGTATCAAATCCATACCCATACCATTGCCTTCACTTCATGAGCAGTACACAATTCTCAATGTTTTGCAAACTGCTGATAATCTGGTTGAAACAACGACCCAGCTTATCAAAATGAAATCAAAATTCAAACAAATACTCATGCGTCATCTGTTCACCCAAGGCATTGGGCACAGGAGGTTCAAGCAGACGAAGATTGGGGAGATTCCGGAGAGTTGGGAAGTGGTTAAGCTTGGCAATCCATCTGTCACTTCGATTGTTGGTGGAACCACTCCTTCTAGAGATATTTCATCTTACTGGGGAGGGAAGATTCCTTGGGCAACTCCCACTG
Source organism: Candidatus Thorarchaeota archaeon (assembly GCA_030612005.1). Taxonomy (GTDB): domain Archaea; phylum Asgardarchaeota; class Thorarchaeia; order Thorarchaeales; family Thorarchaeaceae; genus SMTZ1-45. Next base: position 14,562 of record JAUWOU010000072.1, read on the forward strand.
ATGTGACAGCACTTGATATCTCAGAAATTGCTGAAACTAAGGATATGATAACTGAAAACGGAATTAAGAAAACCAGTGTCAAACTTCTTCCTGTGGGATCAGTGTTGATGACAAGTAGAGCCACAATCGGGTATTGTGCATTGAATACAGTTCCTATAGCGACAAATCAAGGATTTGCGAGTTTCATTTGTACTGAGAAAATACACAACAAGTTTTTACTGTATCTTCTTGAATCCATTAGAGGTAAGCTAAAACGGTATGCCAGTGGTAGCACATTCAAGGAAATCAGTAAATCGACTCTTCGATCCATGTTAATCCAGCTGCCACCCATTAATGAACAACAGAGAATAACAGAGATACTAGACACATTGGGTAGTCACATCCTTATTGAAACGCGTCAAAAAAACAATCTTGAACAACTAAAGAGAGGACTTATGCAGGTCCTCCTCACAGGAAAGGTGCGTGTGA
>JAUWOU010000183.1 GCA_030612005.1 Candidatus Thorarchaeota archaeon
TGTTCGCCACCCTTTCATGATTCTATGATGCTTCAAGTGACCTCGCAGATGTTGCTCATTTCCGTAATCATACAGTATCTTCATTTCAATTACAATTAATATTGAAATCATACTTTGGTGAATTGTATCTCTTTCAATATCTAATAATAAGGTGTTTAAAATTCATTCAATTATGATTGGAATTGTGCCTTTTTAGTATATTTTTTGCTAAACTTATAACATATGATATTGATAAATAATATCCATTAAGTAAATCGATATGATGCTATCCATTATAGAAGTGTTTATATCCTCTGGATATGAGAAAAGTTTGTTATAACTCGACAGGTGACGCGTATTGCCATTGCTTCATTCGTGAAGGTTGCCTGTCTGTTAAACTTTCTTTTTCAAACTATTTCTTACATCGTTATTTTTGATGCATGTTCATCTAGTTTGTGAACCCGTGAAGCTGCAGATTTTATTTCATAGCCCAGAACGTCCGAAAATTGAGAAACTTCAATTCTGAGAGAAGGTTTTGTACTTCTTAGTTTATTAATTGCAGTTCCGAAATCTGAGTCGCCACTTACAATTATTGCAACATCATACTGATCTGTCAATCCATATACTATAAGGTCTGTTGCCAAAGCGACGTCAACTCCTTTATGTTCATCAGAACTCCATGTTGCATCACATTGTCGACATCGATAGTGTTTTGTAACCGTTTTTTTGGTGAAAACTTGATATCCATAATCCATCTTTGCCTTCTCAAAGAACCCAAGTTGACGACGGTGTCTATCACCATCATTAGGCTTGCTTGCATTTGGTGGAGATATTGCTGAGTAGAGGAATACATCAGAAATCTCACGATTTGGTACAACCTCAATTAGATGCTCAACCAATTTTGGTAAACTATACTTTATTGATGGATTTTGATTCATACATGCCATCATTAGATTTTGAGTATCAATAAATATCATTAGTCGTTTCTTATTAGGTATTTTTCCCGCCTCCACTAGCAAATGATTTCTAACTAATCTTATTACAGTTAGTCCCCAGTACAAAGAAAGAAGCTAATTGTAATCGGATAAACAACGGATGCTTGAGCTTGATAAAAAGATTGCTGCTGTATGAATTATATTTGCAGAAGTACGGTATCCCGGTATAGTTAATATTACTTGAAGGTCTAAATCAGAGGTCTGGAATGGTGAGATACGAGATTCTTGTCCCACATAGGCTTTTATGAGACATGATTTCTAACTCAATCAATCTCCCATCACAGGGCCCAAGTTTCGATATAATGAGGTGTTTACAATTCGCAAAGACGACAAGGGCAGAATACATTTGAAACTGGTCTTCTACGGACCATCCCTTGGTGGTAAGACAACAGCTCTCAGATGGCTTTATGGAAAAGTAGAAGGTCTACAGAAGGGAGAATTCACAGCTATCGAGGATGAAACAAACAGAACGCTGTTTTTCGATTACGTTTAGACGAAGACGGTAGAGAATAGAAATTCCCTACCCAACAAAACCAGTTGTAACTCCCCAACCCAGATTCCTAGCCGCCTCAAACATCTCTTTTGTAATCATCACCAAAAATGTGGAACGATGAGCATCACCTAATTCTCCCTGAGTACAAGCAATAGAGTAATGCTTACCAAAGATGAACCCTTGCATTCCTACTTCCTTGTAATCCTCAAGAATCTCGGAGAAGATCAATAGACCGTGGGCAATCCTTATCGCAAATGTTCCCGGATTGATTAGCTCCCATTGCCAATTCAAAGTAGCCTGAGCTGCATCTATCCTCTGGCGGTCCATTATCTCTTCTGCTTCTTCCCATGAATCAACAGGGGTAAATTCAGGACTCAATCGCAAGACACCTCTCCAATCTTCTTCAAGTCGTATTTGCACCCATCATCGTGAGCACTCAACTCAACAAGGTTCAGAAGGGCTCCGACATGGAGCTTTGGATTGTCACCCTTTGGTAGCCAGAACTCAGCCTCTTGATTCTCTTCGCCATTGAACCAAGAGAGGTTGTACTTGTAGTATATCATTGCCTACCATCCCCCTTCAGTGTGGCAAAAGTCTCATGCAGTTTGTCTACGGTTGTGATGTAGATAACTAGCTCAAGGCCACGGATTGCAAAGGGAGCTCTTAACTTGAAGTTCTCACAATGCTCGGCATATTCAGGAAAGATATGAGAAATGAACCTGTCAAAATCCTCATTGTTCCAGTCCAAGCCCCCGACTGGCTCTTGTTCAATATTACAGAAGCCATGACTTGTTCCGTTCCTGTCTGTGCACTCACGGCAGTCAAAGCATGTTAGGTTGTCTGATGAACCCCTCATGCTCTTTCGTGTGGACGATATACGCTCGTAATTTATTAGGAAGGTCGCAGATAGATATGTGAGTAGGAGTTGGTATGGATCAACGGCGAATACACAGGTCTAGTTTTGTAACATGCCCTCAATTACTACGAAACTCCCCCCTCCTACCACGATTACCTGTGTGTTCGCCACCCTTTCACAATTCATTCTAACTTCCGTGTTTCATAACGACTTAGTACAGTTTGGGTACACATCCCCTATCGTAGGTATCCCATTTCCTTTGACAACCAAACTTTATTATCCTTAAGAGAAGGAGTAGAGTGAGTGTCATGAGAGGGTACTCTGTCGAGCACATTCTGGGGGCGTTGCTTGAGCTTCGCGACTATCGTCTTTTGGAGAAACGAGTGTCATTTCTCATTATGAGTCGTGGGTGGTCACATATTGTCTGGGCACTTCGGAAGAGTAGAGAGGCTGAGGCAATCGTTCCTGACTGGAATATTGGTCTGCGTGAGGGTATCCTCAGAGATAGCTTGATCCACCTACTCAGGCTGGAGGACTTTGCAGGTCTGGATGTAGACTTTCTTGAGGAGTTTGCTACTATCGAGAGTGACTATCTCAATGATCTTCGAAAAGAAGTACATGAGCGGGCTATTGAGTTACTTTGCAAACAGACCCGTAAGCGAAACACCTTCTTCATGGATATTGAACGAATGAAAATGAATAACCTCGTGGTTTTCATTCCAGATATTCTCGATGCTCGTATCAGAGAAGTCGAAGCACTTGACTCCGACCCAGCACTTCATGAGGTCTATTCAACGTACTACGGATTCCAGATTTTGACCACCAAGGTGGACAGTATGAGTGCTGGTATTCCATCAGAGGTTCACGAACACCTCCAATCAGTTCTCACAGAACTAAGTGGTGTGAAGGAACTGCACCCAAGACAATTGAAGTTCTCGCCACTCTCGTTCCAGAATTGCTCTCCGCACCTGAAGACCCTTCTCTGGAACATGCTTCGTTTATCGCACGGTGGTATGAAGGCTAAGCTGAAGGCTCTTGAAGTCCTCGGAGACCTCGGTGACTCAAGAGTCATAGACCTCCTTCATTCCTATGTTGATGACCACAGAAATGCATTGAGGACAACCAAGGAACACCAACTCCTAGAACAGTGTATGCTCTGTCTGGGTAGGATCGGGAGTCCGCAGTCCTATGATTTTCTTAGCGAATTCACTACAGATGTTGGGGAAATTGCATTTGCAGGGATTCGTCATCCACATGTACGTCCGTGGTTCAAACGCAAGGTCGAGGAGACATATGGACACTCTCAACGTAAATTAGTGAATCTTGTTCAAGCCTTGGGAAAGACACGTTCAAGGGAGTGGCTCATATTCTACGAGTTGCTTCGTGAGCTATATAGTTCATCAAACCTCCTTGAAGAAATTCGTATTGCTGAACAGAACATTCATCCTCCCTTTGAGTTTGGATGAAGTTAGCAACACAGTTCAGTTTGTATTTCTAGTAAATGGAACTCTTCGATATCCTTGAATAGTGTTGACCTTGTCTAGTAACATCCTGACTCTCTCGTATGAATAAGACAAGTAACACAGATTAGAATTGAAGAATCTCTTTCTGCGAAGAGTGGGAAATGGTGTGTAGTGGACGATTTAAGCACAGATAATAAGGAGTCGCACCCTTCCAGTTGGCGCGCAGTACTCAAGTTCACAATAATGAACCCGAGTTGTTTCCTTGATAACCTACGAGGATACACCAGGGAAGTCTAGTTCAGGAAACACTATGTATCCAGTTCACCATAGTAAACCCCAGTTGGAAAAGCCAGCGGGAGAAGCAATCTTTTCTAAAAGAATGATCAAGCTAGGGAGTTCAAGTTGGTAACAACTCTGAACTACTCCTCATCAATATGTGATAGGAGTAATGATGCTTGTTCAATAAGACTGTGAAGTAACTCCATCAAACTCTCTTCATTTGTTGAGAGAGCTTTCTGCCAAGATGCTCTATTAAACTCACCATAGATTGTCATCTTAGCTGGTGTTTCATAAAATCTTTCATTATCAGAAAATACCTGATTCTTCAGGAATGTTCCAAGATTGAAGATTGCCGATTCAGTTGGTTCTTCTCCAAACCTGAATGTCATACCTACATCCGGAAGTTCTATCTCAAAGAATGGTCTGCTATTCATTCCACGTCTCAGCCATCTCTTGGGTCTTCTATCATAGACCTCAAATAGCTTGTAGAAATCAGACACCTCATACTTTGAGAGAAATGCATCAATTACATATTCTGACCAAGTTTCTCTTATGATTTCTATCGTGACCTTTTCTGGGTAGATCAGAATTTCAATATCAACTTCATCATGATATGGATGGCTCAATGTGATTGAATACACATCATCATCATATAATGAACATTCTACAATGTCTTCAGAATGGTCAAAGGATGAAGGCGCATATGCTCTAAGATTTTCCACAAACATCTCCGCCTGAGTATCAGACCACTCACCCATTTCTTCACTATACTCTGATTCTTCACCCAGTTCTTGAAAGAACTCTCCAGCTTGGTTGAAAATTCGCAGATTCAACCTCTGAGATGGTGGCTCAACAATCTCGTCAACCCTTGTCTTTAAGACAAGTAATAAACCAACATTCTGGAGCCTTACGCGGTCCTTGATTAGCTGTTGTAGTTCAGTACTTGAATTATAGAATAACTTCTTAGGTAATGCAAGATATGCCTTATGACAAAAGGCAAGACTACTCACACACTGGTTAATGATCTTCTGCGAGTCCCTAACTAAGTTTTTAGCCTCAATTCCAATGTATTGCGGATTACCTTCCACATCAAACTTTCTTCCAATAACATCAGTGATGTATCCCTTATCTGCACGAGTGAATTTGAAACTGGCTTCACCAACATGGAATGCTTCATCGCACCCTTCTTCATTAACTAACCACTTCTTTAGCTGGGAGTACATCTCTTTCTCTTCATCGAAATCACTAGCCACATCTACCACCAAGGACCACCGAAGATTCCCTGACGCAAAAGTGTTACTAGTGAGGATGTTTGTGGCTAAGAGTTTGTTTTATTGAAACAAGGATTCACTCGCAGCATCCAATTTACATTAATAATGGCCGACCCTCACCCTCTGGAATAGGCCAACCTATCGAAATCTGTATGAGTATAAAAGCTTCGACCAACACACAGGTACATGACGGGGCAGCTTACTCTCACTAACTTTGGTTATACAGGGCCGACCCTTGGTGCACTCACAGACTACATTGAACCAGAAGTCAACAAACGCCCTTGGGAACCCTACAAACGTCAAGCCATAAAGGTCACTGGAACCATCAAGTCAGGAAAGACCGATACCACAAGAGATGGGGGAAGGAGAGAGATTCGCAAGGGTGGTAATCATCTCGACACTGTGCGAGGTTGTCCAGGTGGTGAAGCAAATCTTGGGCGTGGTTGTTTTGGGGACTGCTATGCAAAGGAAGCCAGCAGAAGATTCCACAAACTTTTCGATATTCCCATGAGCATGATACTGAAAGAGAAGTCACTGGGCAGGCAACTTGACGTTCTCGTTGGTGACTGTGTGCGCAATGGTGTCACTGGAGACCCATCAACCGACTGGTCTCTTGGAATCAAGACCATGCGCTTTACTGACCAATACGATATCACCACGATTTTCCTTACTCGCTTCTGGAAGGTTCCCACTGATTATGAGTTTGCACAGATGGCAAAGAGCGAGGTAATCATCCATGGGTCAGTGAGTGCTCTTGATCCACAGACCCATATTGACATCATTCTCGATTCACTTGACAGATACGAGGAACTTGGGGGTCGCTCAATTCGTCGAGTGGTCACAGCTCCCTTCTTGGAAGATTCTCCTCTCTGGGAAACCCAAGACGACCTCATGTCCTTGAGTAATGTGCTCCAGCAACCATTACGCTTTCGCGGGACAAATCCCTTCATTCACCTCTTCGACCTGAGCAAG
>JAUWOU010000258.1 GCA_030612005.1 Candidatus Thorarchaeota archaeon
CTTTCCCTCCTGAAAGGATGAACTTGACTGAATCATTGTAAACTACGTCTGCGAGAGTCATCAATCGGCCTCATGATGAGCGAGAATGTATAGCACCTAATAATCACTTCCATAGGTTAAAGAGGTCACCGTTCATTGTAACTTAGATAAACCTAGACATTAGGTTTTCTACCCAGAAACGGCACTGGGTTTGGATGATCTTACATCAATAATGTTTCTTGCGGCATTGACATCCGCATGGAGTGAACATCCACAGCTCTCACAGTAGAAGTATTCTCCTCCTTTCTTCTCTTCAGTAGAATCTTCTGATTCAACCCGAACGCCTTTTTCCCAACACACATGACACTTCTGGGAGGTCCATGCTGGACTCACTGTCCATACTCCTCCTCTCCTATGTCCAAGAGACTGACGCATATAGGTCACTGTGTCCAAGACCTTTGACCAGAGATTAGAACTCAACCTCCAAGAGAGAGTTCCCCACCCAGCTGGAGGAGTGTAGTTCTTCAGGTTCTCAAAATACAAGGTCTTGACCCCGTACTCTTCACAGAACCATACAACCTGGGAAGCTACCTGTCTGGCAATCTCTCTATCCAGTCGACGGACTTTCCCCCATATCGCAGAAAGATGTCTTTGCTTCTTGAGTAAGTGACCGGGATAGGTTCTGTCAGTATGCTTTCGTTCCCAGTTGTTTCTCATCAGAGTGACGCTGGATGCAAGCCACTTTGTCTGTTCTCTGAGTAGGTCCCTCTTTAAAACCAGTTCATCAAAGGAAACCATCTCGTCTACAAATCCTCCATTGCCATCACGAGTAGAAAGGACGATTGGTACTCGAACTCCACGGTCAGCTCCTGCTCTCCTTTTATAGGTCCGTGATCCAAGTTCCTCATCAGCCATTTCTTTCGTTGGTGGTAGGAATGGTATCTGTAGTGTGACTCTGTTATCTCTCAATAGAAGTCGGGGTGGTCCACACTTGCGTGCTTTCCTAAGCTGTTTGATCTTCTCGTGAAGCTCTTTCACCTTCGTATCATCCTTCTCCTTTCGAGATTTGAGTCGGGAAAACTGATAGGTCGCATGTTGTAGTTCAATCGTGTTCATGAGTTGCTGGTGCATATCCTCGAACTTGCGAGCTCTGAAATTCAACTTCCGGGCTCGGTTATTCTTCCCTTCTTTTTCAGCAACCTCTGCCTTTGTTCTGTTCTTAGCAACAGCTCTGGGTAACCAGTCTAGAAATCTGAAGGAAAGAGTCTTTGTGCTGTAAGGAGACCCCTCTACTTCCACCCCTTCGATGGGTTCTGGGAGTTTGAGGAAGAATAGGACCTCGTTATCCCTTTCCTTGTCCTTTGAATACCAGTAACCTTGACCTGGACTGTTCTCAGTACTAGCTGAGAAATCCTCAGTATGAGATTCCATCTTTGGGATTGAGAAAGGGTATCCATCAGATGTGAATTCATGGAGAAGGACGTCCACTAAAGCTAGAACCTCAATAGATTCTGTTTCATCTTTGAGAGATTTACTCACTCTCTTCCTCTGTCTTCCACGAAATCCAAGGGGTTCACCTCGTTCGGTGAGGATATGTTCATCAAGCTTTTTCCTCAATTGTTTAAGGACAGAAACTGTGTGGTAGTACCCCGTCCCATTGTTCTTTGTACTCTCACATCTAGCTCGTACTTCCTTGATCATCTTAGAAGAGATGTACTTATTCTTCAATAGTCTAATCAAAGCTGTCCTATCTTCATTGACATACTCAATTGCACTCTTCATCAGTTGCCTTCGCAACCAGTTAGAATGAATTACACGAGCTACTTGTTCAAGCACATTCCTATACATTCGCTCAAAGCATTGCCCTTGAATATCCTTGTTGTCCTTGTAAGAAAGATAATCTTCCTTCCTTAGCAGTGTATATCCTTGCCCTCTATGGGAGTTTAACTCTTGACCTAGAAGTTCTACTTGGTCCCTATCAGAGTAGACGCGTTCAAGAACAAGGTTCACAAGCTCCACATATTTCTCAAAGTACATGCCCATCAAAGAGAGGTCTGTATCAATGACCTTTCGTCCGGTCATAGTTTGAACTCTTTCCTGCACGACTTCAGTCTTTGCTCGCCTATACCTTGGATCAGGTCTTTTTCCCTTCCCCTTCTTATTCACTTCTCTATCGATAGAGCAGAGTGTGAATGATTCGACAAGATACTTTAATCCTGTCGTTTGGACGGGTGTTGTTGATGAAGAACTATAGTAGTTATCGACCATTGTCTGTTGTTCAGATGCCTTAAGCTTCTTACACGAGCGGGGTCGACGCCGCTTTTCTTTTTTCATCAACTATATCCTCGGAATTTTCTCCTTGAGAGGGGATATAAACTCATACAAATTAAGAACTATACTAGTTACCAACAGTAACATATAAACTCGTAAATTATGAGGCTAAAGTGCTATTTTGATTAGATATTCGATAAGGACCTCTTTTATAAGTAACCTACAAAATAGATACCAAAAATGGCAATGGTGTACGAGTTATCCAGAATATGTGTACGGTCGTACAAAAAAGTAGCAATATATGTACGGGTGTACAGGTTCGAAAGAATTAAAGGATGCGATTAGATATCAGAGCAGAATGTCATTCTAATAAGAGGGGGCTAAAATATCACACAAGAAAGACTGACTTATGATATACTTCAAAGCGATGAATTTGGTAATGAAATCATCCAAGTGAATTCCACCTTAATGAAAGGAAATCAAGAGAAGAAAGGAATTAGGCTTGAGTCAATCTGGGACCTCAAGTTTGATTATAGGACAAGCCCAACCTGAGAGCAGCCTGTGATACTGAAAACATAGTCTTGATTCAAACACCTATCTAAAGAATGTCTAGCTTTGTCAAGATTTTATGCAGCTGTTCAGTGACCCCATCATTAAAGGTGAGAGTGTGTGGCTTATTTGGACAGTCAGCAAAAGTTATTGTGTGTCCATAGTTGTAATTGGTAGTAGAGGATGAGGAAATAGAATGTCGTTCCCACAGGTCAGAACAACAGCAATGGAGTTTCCATCAACAATCTTAGGGGTTCTAGGAATAGATGTTCCAGAAGGTCTGCTCCCACCAAATCAAGAACTCATTCAGAAATTTAATGCAAGAGCTGTGGTCATGATTGTGATTGACAATTTTGGACTCTTTGAGGCAGTTGTTTACAAACCAGAAGCATTGATC
>JAUWOU010000076.1 GCA_030612005.1 Candidatus Thorarchaeota archaeon
CTTGAACCATTTTATCATATCAACCGGTCCACCCGTCTTGGTCCTACGACCATAGGCAATTGGACACTGGGATACCATCTCAATGAAAGAGAATCCTTTCTTCTCAAGAGCTGTTTTCATTGCGCGTGATGCCTGAATGGGATGTGCTGTTGTCCATCTTGCAACATAATTTGCTCCAGCTGCTGCAACAAGTCTAGCTAGGTCAAAAGGCCTCTCAGGGTTACCGTAAGGAGATGTGCTTGTACGGTCTCCAGTGAATGTTGTGGGACCAACCTGTCCGCCAGTCATTCCATAGATGTAGTTGTTAGAACAAATCACAGTCATATCGATGTTACGTCGTGCTGCATGAATTAGGTGATTGCCACCAATAGCTGCGAGGTCTCCATCACCACTGATTACGACCACATTCAGTTTGGGATTGGATAACTTCAGACCAGTAGCGAAGGCAATAGCTCGTCCATGGGTTGTGTGAAGCGTATCAGCTTTGAAGTGGGGTGATGGAATCCATGCACCACATCCAATACCTGAAACAAAAGCAAACGCGCTAAGATCTTCATGACCTAGATCACGAACAGCTCTAAGGAACGCACTACCGGTTTCCATGTTCCCGCAACCAGGACAAAAGGGTGAGGGTAAGCTCTCCATACGAAGATATTGTAATGATGGGTGTGGCATGAATTTCACCTACATCTAATTCGGTTTCGGACAGCAGAGACTAATAACCCATTCTCTAAAGGAAAACACATTCTTTGGTGTTATACTTCACCGTTGCTCCAATCTCGATTCTTTTTATTCTAAGTAACGTGGTTGTTACCACCACAATAAGAGATAATGACCAGAAGGATGATACTATGAGAATAATCACGAAAGAAAATACCACACTATGTTTGCTGGTTGGTCTAATGGTGTTTGCTATTGGTACTCCGTTGATGACTACAAGCGTTCTACAAGAAAGAGGACTAGAGAGTTGTGATAGTTTTACCGCAGCCTACACACCACATGATGCAATCTTGCTTGATGGAAATGCAGAAATGATAGCTCAGGCAGACGCAGAGGTTTGGCCTGGGGATGGAAGTGAAGGAAGTCCATACCAGATAACTGGCTATTACTTCTACGATGTACAACATTCAGTTGAGATTCGGAACATTGACCTTTACTGGACTTTTACTGATAATGAGGTGGATGGTCCTGGTGATGCAACCGTCTGGTGTGGAGTGGAGATTTCTGATTCCGCAAATGGATATGTCGCAAACAACCTCTTCCATAACAGGTATCGGGGGCTGTGGTTGATTGACATCGATGATGTCATAATAACCAACAATATCATTGAAGACAATCTTCTTCACGGAATCGAATGTGCGGGTTATATCAATGGATGTTTGATCTCTGACAATACTATAACCAGAAACACTGGATCAGGGATTCGTATATTGACTGCAGTTGACTCCGAAATCTCTGAAAACACTGTCACAAACTGTGAGGGTACAGGAATTCAGGTGCTAATAACTGCAACAAATTGTCAGATTACGGATAATTATGTGGACGAAGTGACTGGTCTAGGTATTCATCTAGGAAACGCTTCGTCTGTTGAGATTATGCACAATGAACTCTCGAACGTATCAGGATATGGAGTCTTCGTTGTGGAGTCCTATGACATTGAACTATACAATAATTCACTCGTCAATGTAGAAGAGGATGGTATGTTTCTGAAGGATTCCAGTTTTGATCTAATCCACAACAATTCAGTAGTTGGTTCTGATGGTATAGGAATCTCAGTAACCTCAGGAGAGAATTCAACATTTAGATTCAATCACATAGAAGATTCCGCTGATTTTGGTTTGAAGACCGCAGCAAATGCTGAATGTATGGATATCACCCGAAATGTGTTCATCAATAATGGCGCTGCAGCACAGGTCTATGATGAAGGTGAAAACAATACCTACATCTATAATTACTATGATGACTGGGTTTCACCTGATGCAGATTCAGACCAGATTGTAGACGTACCTTATGCTATTGATGGCGAAGCAGATAATGAAGACCCATATCCTCTAGCAGCTCCCGATGCAGTTCCACCTGTGACTGGAGGAACAACAACAACCAGCGGAACTGGAGTTGGTGAGGAAATTCCTATGGATCTTTTGGTAATTGGTGGAGGTGCAGTCGTAATCATCCTTGTTGGCGTTTTCTTCTTGAAAAGGAAAGCATAATCTGTACAACATTCGAGAGGGATCAAAACTTCAGGTTCAGATCCCTCTTTCTACTTTTGTGAATGACTAATCGGATATCATTCTGTAATCGGTACCATTTGTGGGGGTTCTTCCTGACGAACTTTATTCGCTCTAGAGTACCACGGATTTGCTATTCCTAGTGCTATCAAAATCATAGAAACTGCCAGCAATATATCAGGAACATAGAACAGCGAAGTTGACATGAAAGGAACTCTCAAGATTTGACTTGCCACCATAAAGAGAACAGACACTATCATAAGCTCGCTTCGAATTTCTTTCAATCTTCCAGTTTTCCAAGTTACGATGAATGTAAGCATCATCACAATACTGATGATAAGCAGTATAGGTATGGTCAAGATCATGATAATTTCTATAGATGTTCCAAGAAGCGCTATTGAGAACCAGTATAGAGTGAGAAGAAATACAATCCTTTTGTGATACTTCTGATAGGATGGTGCCCAGATTTGAAGGATTGTACCTAAGATTGGTACTATTGCACCACCAATCACCATGGAACGAAGTCTAAACAGTTCCATTGTGGGCTCTAACACGCCAATGTTAGATAAAGTTAGTATCAACATATTCAGTACTTGGAATATTCCAGTTATTGCAAAGACCAATGGAAGGTCGGTCATAAGTCGTACTTTCTGTTTATACCATTTCCAGCCCAAAAATATACTCAGTGCTAAGGATAGTATAATCGTCATGATTCCTGACAAAATAATAAATTCTGTGCCTATGTTTACTTGCATTTTTTACACCACATAATCATTCACTTTTTCTTTAATCTCATTCTCAGAAACGGCCTGTTCTTCGTCATTGTTGTTACCAATTGTCCTCTGCCAAAAAGCAATCACTTGTTCTATTTTGAATTTCCAGAGGAATAGACTCAAGGGTATGAATATCAAGAAGAATATCAATAAGGTGACATTCATCATTCCACTATTGGAGAAGACCATGTCTGGACCTTGAATTATTGGTTCGGGGCCAATCTTGAAGCACTCGTTGACAAGGTTGACAATTGTATGGACTGCTATGGGTCCGAAAAGAGATTTTGTAGAACTGAACTTTTCATAATAGACACCAAAGAATATCCCAAGGATCATGGTGAAGAAAACCATTGATGCAATGGCACCAAGAGCTTCACCACCCTCAGCTCCATTGACAAGAGGCCAACCTGCATGCCATACGCCAAACAACACTGCAGATATCATAATCGATGCATTCACACTGTATCGTGTTTTGAAAGCGTTTTGTAGAAGACCTCTGAAGAGAGTTTCTTCAAGGAATGCATTGACCAAGAAGAAGATGAACATGTATCCAAGTAATCCTTCATTTATGATATGTAGTTGAAGAGGGTAAGTAGGGTCAATAAAGAGGGCAAATACGATAGTTCCACCAAAATCAATTCCGACAGCAAATATTATGCCAATCATAATTCCAATTGTCAAACGAGCCTGTAATTTATCTCGAGATAACCCAAGGACCGAACCAATTTCGTGTGGACGATATTTCCAGAAAAATCCCATCAGGATTAGAAATGGAAACAGCTTTGATGGAAAAATGTTCATCCAAGTACTACCAAGACCGAGTACAAACTGATCCACAATTCTCCAAGCCACAGAAATTATGAGCATGATACCTGCTATCTTCAAAAGACCTGCGGAGGTCCACGATGATAGACCTTCATTTTCAGACTCGACATTTTCTTGTATCTGTGTTGTTACCATATATCTGGCCTCAATTCTAGTATGAGCTGCAATGTGGTCAGTTTCTTACAATTTAAGCACCGATATTCTGGTTTGGTAGTCTGAAGTGTAGTTCAGCGCTAACAGCAATTTTAAAACTGGAAGTCCGCAGCCAAAAGTCTGGAAGCTACTTACTTTAGTGGTGAATCTAAATGTCAGATGTCGCAGCAATGAGGTCCTTCAACCGCGAACTTACAGCGGTTGTAGGCGCAACAATAGAAGTCGCAACAAAAGATGGAAAGACATACTCAGGTATTCTCAAGGGAATTGACCTGAATACATTGAGCATTGTTCTATCAGAGGTTGTCGATTTGAAAGATGGGTCGAAGATACCTAAAATCTTCATCTATGGGAACAGCATTATATCATTCTCCGTAGCTGAGGTAGAGGTCAGTCTTGAAGGCCTAGCAAAAGAGTTAGAGAAAACCTTCCCACCAGGTGGTGTGAGATTCTTTCCCGAAACCGGCGGTGGTGTAATCGTCATCATGAACAAAATAAGAATTACGCCGGAAGGTATAGATGGTTCAGGACCACTATATGAAAGAATACGTGATATCGCTCAACCATGGCTCGAAGAAAAAGGATTATTGTAAGAATTAAGGAAGGATGATTGTCCAGTTTATTCCCTATCTAGATAGTTGTAACTAGGATTCTCAATCTCTTTGAGCGATATCTGATATCCATTTGCCAATACATCATTGCGAACTCGTTGGTACAAAGTTAAATTTGACAGAACCCATTCCACTACCTTCATCCTCTTTCGTTTATCATCAGGAGGAGCAATAATTGCCACTAGCATAGCATCGTCAAGAGTTCTAGTGGCTGCACGGAATAGTACAGAAACTCTACCCGTTCCAACATAATATGTAATATCATCGAAAGTATCTCTGGTATCAACACCAAAGCTATCTAGTAGAGCTTGTTCATGCCTCATCAATAGAGGTTTGTTTGATTCGATAAACGAATATAGCCAACTTGTTGGTTCTGATACTGTTGTATCCTTACATTTTGCGAATCCTGATAAATCAGCGCTAGTCAAAATATATCGGGGATATGACTCTCGGTTTGGGAATGAGCTCTTCTCAGTATAAGTACCATATTTCTGAATAAGTGATACAATCTCTTGTGCGAAAGCACGGTCAATATTATATTTCATATCTTTCTCAGGGTCAACAAATGCTACTGCTCTTGTCCATCTGAAATACTTGTGAAATCCATCATCAGTGTTGACAAATTCTCCATCCTCAGGCCACAACTGCTTCAGATACTCTACCTGTACTTCAATCGGTCCGTTCAGGATAAAGTCAGGAATGCCCCTGTTCTGGACCGTTTTATCGCCCACAGTAAAACCACGTTTCTCAAGCATCCTACCTAATACACATGCATATCTGAGATCATGAGTGCCTTTCTCGTCGATTGTTTCTGTATAATCTACATCCCCGAAGAACTCCACATGTATCTTGAATATATTAACACGGTCAATATCTGCTTCACAATAGCAGAAGACACGAAACTGATCAATATGTCCATCTGATAACCCAGCTCCAAACAGCCTTGCGAAAGCCTTGTCAATCTCCAAGGCGTCATCAGAGAACCTAGGGTTACGAATCAAACGTCTGTCAATACGTCCTATGGATGCAATATCATTCGCGATATCCTGAATTGTCATATCACACGAGTCCAGTAGCATTGACAAGGTGGACCCC
This sequence comes from Candidatus Thorarchaeota archaeon, assembly GCA_030612005.1. Lineage (GTDB taxonomy): Archaea > Asgardarchaeota > Thorarchaeia > Thorarchaeales > Thorarchaeaceae > SMTZ1-45. The sequence continues at coordinate 5,686 of JAUWOU010000076.1, forward strand.
TTAACGTATGATGCTAGGAAGTGAAGGTCTGTGTTCATCCCTTGTTTGGTCATGCTCTTATCATAGTCAGTAACTTGATGAACAAGACGACTGAGGGAGATATCACCCTTGATGTCAAGCCTTTCCTTTGTCATAGAGAGAAGTACGTCTACTGTTTCTTGATCTTGGAAGTGGAACATTTCGTCATTGTAGAGCTGCATCCAATCAGTTTCTTGGATATTCTCGAGTCTTAGATAGACTCTAGATGAGATAACGCCCAGACGTAGCCGCTGTGGACTGTTCTTATCTAATCCTAATTGTTGATTCAATGCGTGTTCTATCTCAGAACGGTTATTCTCACAAAAGTTGGCGACTCCTTTGAACCACTCCTGTCCAGTAGGAGCATATCTATGCAAATCGAGCCATCGTACATTGGATGAGATGCCAGTTTTCTCGTAGATAGTCCTGATAGATGATGCAAGAGTATCAATATCTGGGTTCTCCAAATCCTTGTACTGATGCAACTCTCTGAAGACCAATTCAGGTTCTACCCTGCTCTCAAAGGCAAGAGGTGGAAGCTTTCCTTCGTATATGAGCCTCAAATCCTCATGCAGCAACAATGTGGACTGTAGCTTGGGAGCAGACTTACCTGACAGGTAGAGGTTCAATCGATCTCCCGAGATATTCAGCATCTCTGCCAGTTCTTCTTGAGGGATATCGGGTATTGTATCAGACTGCTGCATCTCCTTCAGGTGTAGATACCCACGCATATGGCGATCCATATCACTAAATCCTTCCATATCGAGGACGTGGGGATGCCTGCAGAGAAGTTGCTCATACTGAACCTCGTCTTTGATGAGTTGTCGCCTTTCGATGTTTTCAACCTCATCTAACGACTGGTTCAGGACCTTACGTATTACTCGAGGGATGCTCTTTTCCTCTATATACCGACGTGCGTCCAGTCGGTCAATCCCTACTCGTTTAGCAATATCACTTAGCACACCGCCACCGCCTAACTCGTCAAGAAATCTGTAGAAACCGCATGCATTCTCATAGTCTTTCTTGAAGTATGGCAATGTCTTCGTTCTCATCTCATGATGGGGCGCGTTCAGGCATTTATCCAAACGTGCTTGAGTGTCGAGCCCATGGAGTCTTTCCCTCATCTCAGCAACCAAGAACTCTGCTTTTTCCCTTGTCAAGGCATTCTCGTTGATGATGCGATATGAATTGGGCTGCACTCCTTGCAGCACCCAAGCTTCGATTGTGGATGAAGGATATTCATTCTGTTTGGCAAAATCAGCAATCTCCCTGTATGTCACCCTGTTTCGATGACCGAATTCATGGGTGGTCCTCATATGCATGGAAATCTGATGTCTTAGGTTGTCAAACCTCTGATGCTTGAAGATGCCTGGAATGAGGTCCTGCAGAATTGTAATAACTTCCTCTTCAGAATCAACAGGAGTACCCTTAATCTGTGGTTTCCAGAATTTGACCTCGCGCTCTTTGATTTCTTGTATTTCTCTTGTATCTTTACTACTTTCGCCAAGAAAATCAGCATTGTATTTGCGAATGATATCGTCTCGCTCTTCAGTGGTTAGTGAATGTTCCTTGAGGTCATTGGTTTCAAGTTTACATTCTTCATCTGAAAGTTCTTCGATATCTCTCAAGTTGTACAACTCCGCATTTTCATGCCCTCAATTTCAAATGATTGCATCACGCAACTAATTGGTCAGTCCGACCAAAGACCTTCTCGATCATGAACCAATCACTAGCGCTGACTCTACTACCTCTGACTTCGGAAATTCCACAAACCAGCTTCATACACAACCCTGTGGTCAACAGTAAGAAACTGAGTGCCATTAGTACAAGACCGAGGAGGTACTGGGAAAGGTGGTGCCAAGACTCTACCTGAGCATAGAGGACGTACCCCACCAATCCAATTATGACTGAAATGAGTACATGCAGTTTGATTGATCCTAGGAGACCAGATTCGGTTGTTAGGTCCGCATACATTTGTAGTGATGGAACCACCACTGCCATAGCACGGAATCTTCCTGCTGGCTCGCGTTTCCCTACAGCCCACAGCTCGTCACCAATATTCAGGGGCATGACCACTTGCCTATTGAACAGGACAAGGGTCTGTGACTGTCCATTGTCCACACGTACTGCACGATGCATAGTTTCAATCCTACCCTGTGTGTTGCCAACATGTGCGATGTCCTTACTGTCCATAGAAACCACTCTTCCCATCTCACGGGTATAGGAGTATTCTGGGTCATCCACTCTGTTCAGAACCCGTTCCAGCTTCGATGCTTTACTTAGTATGTTTCCTATGTTTAGTCTTGTATTCATTCTCTATTCCTCATCATTGTTATCCTTTGTCTACCTTTTACACTCACACCAAACAGAGTCCGCAGTATTTTGGTGGAATTATCTTATGAAAATCAGTGACGAGAAGTATCAAGTATCTATGCACAATGTCAGAAGTTCAACACCAGACCTTGGAATCGGAAAAAACGGGTTATGTTAATCTCAAAACGCCAAATCTATGTAGAAGTGGGGCATAAGTGAGGAAGGACTCTCAGTGTTGGACTTCTGCGGTATGTCTTGGTAGCACTTTGCAGGTTTGGACCTAGTTTTTCAATTACGCCGGAAGGTGTCGATGGCTCAGGTCCACTCTATGAACGTGTAGCCGTAATCGCTGATGATTGGTTGAAAGAACACGGTCTTGCATAATCCATCAATATGAACAACTAATGAAACGGAATGATTTCCTTAGGCTAAACTAGTCAAAATAAGAATCATTGCTGCACCTTATTCCTCTAGCTCTTCGATTGGTGATTTTTTGTCCTGTTTATATCGTCCCACCTATTTTCTTATGTTACTATTATTAGAATATAGTTAGTTTCTGGTTACTTCATCTGAATCATTCCAAGGTTCAAGGAGTTTGGATTCACCAAAGTATTTCATTAATAATAAACCAATAACAAGCTGGATCGGTATTGGTCCCATATAGACGAAAGATTCTGCATAACTAATCCATGGCCATGAAACAACTGCCAATACCAATGGATATGCAATTGATAGTACTCCTGCTAAAATGGCTGTTCGTTTTCGAGTGTAGTTATTAAAATATCTAATGACCTCAAAACCAAACCAGATATTGAAAATGCCAACGAAGAGTCCCCTTCCAACAATGATGTATGAATCTAATATGATTGATCCACTACTACCAGATTGTTCAGGCATAATGCCCCATAATATTGCATGAATTGACACTGTAATATTTGAGTTTCGTAATGAGAAGAAGTATACTCCAGATGGTGCCAACAGTGTTGTCATTACCATGATCCACTTAGCCCATTTAGTACTAACTGTTGTTACGTTCAATTCCTACCACTCCAATAAGGCAAACAATCACATTCAGATACACCTATGACCCTTAAATCAGTGTTCTTCCGCATAACGCCCGAAGGAGTCGACGGCTCCGGCCCACTCTACGAACGTGTAGCCGCAATCGCTGATGATTGGTTGAAAGAACATGGTCTTGCATAGTAAATCACTATGAATAACTAATGAAACGGTAAACATTTCCTTGGCCAGACTAGTCAAAATAAGATTCATTGCTGCGATATTGAATCTCAAAGGCTATTTTTCAAGATAAAATGTTCAATCTAGGAGTTTCTTTAGACCTAATTCCTCAGGGGTTCTCTTGTGGGTTTGTTCTCTCTTTTTGCGACTAGCTAGTGTTCTTTCAAGAGGCTTTAATCGATCCTCCCAAGTCCCGCGAGATGTTTCTGGGATCTTGCCATAAGCACGTTCTCGTGCCTGAATTGAACCTACTGTTTTAGTCTTAGTACCAATGATGCCAAATTCAGCTAATCGTTTAGTAGCAACTGAAATTCCAGATCCATCCTTTGACCGAGGCAATAACTGAGGACTCTTTACACCAGTGAGAATAAGCATTACACGAAGTACACCGCTAAGCCGTGGATCAACACGTGCGCCCCAGATAACATTAGCATCAGGACTCATTTTTTCAGAAACAAGTTCACCGACCTTGTTTGATTCTGCAAGACTCATATCTGGTCCACCGGTGATGTGAATCAGAGCTCCAGTGGCACCGCTCCAGTCAACTTCAAGAAGTGGACTGTTCAGTGCATTCTTGATAGCATCACTTGCTCTATCAGTCCCAGTAGCCTCACCAAGTCCAACCATAGCAACACCACCATTACAGATGATTGAACGAACATCTGCATAATCCAGATTGATTAGACTAGGCATTGTGATAGTTTCAGTGATTCCTTTGACCATATTAGCAAGGACCTCATCAGCAACGCCAAAGGCTTCTTCTAGTGGAAGATCGGGTACGAGCTCCATCAGTTTTTGGTTGTCAATAACAACTGCTGTGTCAACATTCTCCTGAAGGCTAGCTAAACCAGCTTTAGCTTTGTCGATTCTAGTACGTTCTAATTTGAATGGCATTGTGATGACACCAACTACAATGGCATCATTATTTTTTGCAATCTCTGCAACTACGGGGGCGCTACCTGTTCCTGTTCCACCACCCATTCCTGCTGCAATAAAGACAAGATCGGCGTCACGAAGTAGCTCTGTAATTTGTCCAGCGGATTCCTCTGCAGCTGCTTTTCCAACATGGGGATATCCCCCAGCACCGAGACCGCGGGTGATTCTTTCACCAATCAAGAGTTTCCTATGAGCAGTAGTGACTGCCAGATGTTGACGGTCGGTATTGATTGCAATGCACTCAGCCCCTTGGACTCCAATGGTCATTAGTCGCTTTATGGTGTTATTACCAGCTCCACCACATCCAACAACAACAATTCTAGCCTGTCCAATATCCCGAGGTGGTGAATACGCTCTTTCTGCACGACTATTTTCTCGTGCAGAATCGATTAGTGAATTCATTATCCGACGACCTCACTCATCCTCTCTTTATTACCCATATTCTGTTCCCATAACTCACGTTTAAGGAGATCACGAACAGCGATTCTAATCGCTTCAGAACGATTGGGATAGAGACCCTTCTCTACCAATTCTTGAATGTCAGACACAATCCTTTCTGGTAAGTGTACTGCTATGAGACGCATTGCTAGTCCTCTCTACATGAGGGAAGAGATATGGGGATATGATTCCTTGTAATACTGGCATACAGTTGCATGAAAATTAGAAAAAAGAAAAGGAGAGAGAGAAGAAATGAATCTTCTCTGTCAACTTCGGACTACTTTTTACGACCGGTTCGTCGAGCGGCGATGTTACCGACCTTTCTACCTGGTGGAGCATGTCTACTTACTGTAGTCGGTCTACCAGGAGATTGGTGAGAACCACCACCGTGGGGGTGTGAACATGCGTTCATAGCTGCACCACGGACAACAGGCCACTTTCGCGCCTTTCCACGGACATGATGCCAGACGGCACCAGCCTTTAGGAATGGCTTCTCAGGACGACCTCCACCAGCCACAATACCGATAGTAGCTCTGCATCGTGGACTGAACATCTTTTGACCTCCACTTGGGAGTCTGATCATGGCCTTGATCGTATCAATTGAAACGATTGTAGCGGTAAGACCTGATGCTTTGACATATTTGCCACCGTCACCAGGACTGCCTTCAATGTTATACACTGGAGTACCTTCAGGGATGTATTCGAGCATCAATGTGTTGCCATTTGCCAATGCAGCATCTTCACCGCATTCGACTACTTGACCAACGTATGAGCCCTCTGGAGCCACCATATAATGGATTTTCTTTTCATCATTGTATCGAACTTCAGCTAGGGGAGCACCTCTACCTGATTCATGGCGAAGATTAGTAATTGTCCCTACGTAGGTCTTTTCTGGAGCCCACTTGGGATGTCTTGCAGGTGCGATCTTCTTGTGGCTCGGAGACCTCCACTGAGTAGTACCGCGTCCTTTCCTTTGAACGAGGATCCTTCTTCCCATTCACAAGCCTCCTTAGAATATCCCGAGGTTGGTAGCAACCTCTGCGGCACTGTAGTCTGGTGCCAGTTTCACAAATGCCTTCTTTGTTCCATCAGGCATTATCAGTGTGTTAACCTTCTCAACAACGACGTCGTAAAGGGATTCCACAGCCCATCGAATAGTGTTCTTGTTAGCTTTGCGATCTACATAGAATATGAGCTTATTCTGTTCATCAACCGCTTCAAGGCTAGCCTCTGTCACTACTGGTCGGATAATCACTTCATTTGGATCTCTCATATAGCTCACCTCAGATGAATAGATTCTCCTTTCCAAGCCTATCAATGGCGGATGTTGTCCAGACCACAAGGCGACCAGGATGTGTTCCAGGAGCTAAGAGCTCCGCATTCAGGCCGTGAACTTCAGCGATGTCCACTCCAGGAAGGTTTCTTGCAGCCTTGCCAACTCCAGTGTCAGTGCCGACAACTATCAACAGTGACTTGGGAGTCTTCATCTTACGACCGCGCATCTTCCCTTTTCCAGCTCGAACAGCTCGACCATTGCTTGCTCTCTCAAGGTCATCACCAAGACCGAGAGCATTCAGGGTCTCATGGACTTCCTTTGTGGTTTCGAGTGATTCGAATCTGCTGCTCACAATTAGAGGAATATGGGGAACATTATCAACACGATGACCGCGAGCCTTCACAAACTCGGGGTTCGAGCTTGCAGCAATCGCAGAACGAATTGCCAGTCTGTTCTCCTTTTTGTTTATTCTCTCTATGAGTACTTTCCGTGCCTCAGGTGGATGTGCCACCCTGCCACCGACTGTACCTGGAGCAAAACCTGCTTTGTTAGCTGCACCAGTACCACTACCCTTGATACGAGGCATTCTGGATCTACCATGACCAGTCTGCCAGCTCTGAGCGGTGTTTTTCTTACCAGCCAACTCATCAACGCCGTGTGGTTGATGTCTACGTGATTGTACGGCCAAGACCGCCCTCTTGATCACATCTGGTCGATATGGTGTATCAAACTGAGGGGGTAAATCAACAGATTCCTTACTGGCCTTACCCTTTAGTGTGTAAGTTTTAATTTTTGCCATAGACTGTCATCTCCTACTGCTTTGATGCTGTGCTGATGTAACTCATCTGCACGGGCTCATCCACGTGACCCTTCTTGGGTCGTATGGCGAATCTGATTCGTACTGGGCGTTTTACTGCACCAGGAATAGATCCATGAACCATAATGTAGTCACCACGGATTACACCGTAGTTTACAAATCCTCCAGAGGGAGTAATTTCTTCACCACGCTCACCCATCTTCACAATCTTGTTGTTGAAGCTAGTTCGCGTATGAAAGCCAGTCTGACCCGGTCGCGGTACTGAATATCTGATGTTTGAAGGAGTCCATGGTCCAATACATCCAACACCACGCTTTGTCTTTCGTGACTTGTGCTGAAGGATTCGTATTCCCCATCGTCGGACTGGACCTTGAAAACCATGACCCTTGGTCACTGCAATACTGTCTATGAGAATACCCTCATTGAGGATATCTGCGACACGAATGTCAGTACCAAGAATACTCTTTGCGTATTCAAAGGCCTCGCTAACGTTAGGAGCGCCTACCTTGTATTCCATTACATCAGGTTTCTTTTTCGCAATTCCCGCAAGTCTTGGCTGAGTATGTATCAGCATCCGGATCTCGGCAAACGAGTCGAGCTTCTCCTCGAACTCTTTCATCTTGGTATCGTGGTCGTACTCTTTCGGTAAGGGCATTGCCTTCTTCAGGTCCTCTGACATGGTGCCAGCAAGAACTTCAGTTGTCAACTTGAGACCATAAACTGAGGCCTCATAACCGCGTATTGAGAACGGCCTAATCGGTGGTGTGTCAATCACTGTGACGGGGACAACTGTTTCCTGTCCTGCGAAGGGACTGTCAACGTTTCCAACCGTCATGACCGCATGGGTCATACCAGCCTTGTAACCGATGAAACCAAGTAGTTTTGCAGCTCCGTCTTTATACTCAGGCCAATTCTTGATACGGGGCACGAATTTAGATGCCCTACCTCGTGGCAAGTAAGCTAGACTGCCACGCCTCGGTGCATGCTTTTTTCTGTGTGCCATTATTAACACCAAATTGGTATTCGTATCGAACGGCCGATAGACTGGGCTATTCGTTCTACGAGCGCGCCAAGCAGAAGTGTGTTTTTAAAGATTGTCAACTGGCCAAGAATGTCCCTGATTGTGCATCTATAGTTACCAACTTGCACGAAAAATGCTTTCTAGAGTCGATTATGTTCGGTTCTTGCGAGAATCTCATTCTGTAGATCCTTTCCAATATTCACAAAGAAGTCTGAATAGCCAGCTACCCTGACAATCAAGTTAAGGTAATTCTCTGGGCTTTGTTGAGCATCTCTGAGAGTTTCTGCTTTGATGACATTGAACTGAATGTGATGACCACCCAGTTTGAAGTAAGTACGAACAAGGTCCGCAAGTCTTCTACGACCCTCTTCATCAGCCAGCACATCTGGCATGAATTTTTGATTAAGCAGTGTACCACCTGTCTTCCAATGATCAATCTTGGACACAGATTTTATGACAGCAGTTGGACCCTTCTTATCTGCACCATGGCTTGGAGAGATACCATCAGATAATGGAACACCGGCCTTTCTGCCATCAGGGGTTGCACCAGCGACCTGTCCAAAGTAAATGTGCACTGTAGTAGGAAGAAGATTGATCCTGTACTCGCCGCCCTTGGTGTTTGGACGACCATCAATGATTTCGAAATATGCTTCAAAGACAGATTGCGCAATCTCATCTGCAAAATCATCATCATTTCCATACTTTGGAGTCTTGTTCAAAAGGGTCATTCTCATAACTTCGTCTTCAAAATCAGTTTTCATTCCTTCAAGAAGCTCGTTCATAGAGTACTTTTGCTTCTCAAAGACATGATACTTGATAGCAGAAAGTGAATCAGTAACCGTCCCCATTCCAACTCCCTGAATGTAAGTTGAATTGTAACGCGGGCCGCCATTGTGGTAATCCTTTCCT
>JAUWOU010000195.1 GCA_030612005.1 Candidatus Thorarchaeota archaeon
GATTCCATCCACACCATAGACCAAAGAGAAACCCAACGCAAGTAATGCCAAGAGAGACCCTTGAACCAAGCCAAAAATCAATATTTCTTCTATCATGCAGTTCACGTTCTGTAGACTCGTTCTGCAAGCAAACCGATAAAAAAGTGTATCCAGACCTCCGAAGAGGTCTGAATCAAGATACTTCTATTACTAGTCCTAAGGGTCATTGATGCCCCATGATGGAATCTGAATTGATGCAGTCGCAAGGTGGTCTGGATATACAGCACCACCTGTCGCAAGAACCTCTTTGCCACCATCCTGCCATTGTACCATTAATGTGACAGAATAGATCATGCCTGTACCCGCATCATAACCTTCGAAGGCATCGTGCCATTTAGTAAATGCAATATGACCATTCGCTCCTTCCAATGGATTTGCAGCATTTATTGCCTCTAGGAAAGGTATAATCACAGTCGAGTTCAACGACTGTGCATCAGAGATTCCTTTCTTCAAGATATACATTGCATCATAGCTACCAACAGCAGTATAGAGTGGGTCTGCACCATATTTGGTTGTGAAAGCATCCCAGAATGCAACAGTCTTTGATGTCTTGTTTGTTCGCTCTGTTGGGCTCAACGAGATTTCGTATTCACATCCACCATCGGTTTCATCCCAATAGGTTTCAAGCTGTGCCATGACATCAATTCCTGCAATGAGACAACCTGGTTGGGCTGCTGCATACTGAGTAGTCATCAAAATACCACCCTGCGCAGAGATTACAGGAACGCAAAGCTGAGCCCCTGAATCATCGATTTGCTGCCAGTATGTGGCAAAGTCTGCTGCTTCTGCTGTGATTGGGTACGCAATCTCTATGGTTACATTATAACCAAACATTGGTAGGTAATAGTTTAGGCCAGCGCTTATTGCCTGTGTCCAAGTTAGGTCCTCACGAATAATGGCAACATTGGTGAAGTTCTTCCCAAGAGCTGCTGTCATGTACGCCTTTAGGTATACATAGAAACCTACAAGCTCACCGGCCAATGCAGAAGCATTGATAGGCATGTTACGGAAGAAGTACTTGTACCGATCATAACCAGTATCATTGAGCTTCTCAGTGAATATATCAGTGGCTGTTCCAGTAGCAATGAACACCTTTTTGTTGTCCATTATTACTTCCTGATAAGCCAGTACTGATTCAGTTCTGAATCCTCCAATTATGAATTGAGCGTTATCTTCCGAGATTATCTTTGTAGCTGCTGCAACCCCCTTAGAGGTATCTAGTAGCGGATCGGCCTCAAAGGTGTCTTCTGCGACAAGCCCAAAGTAGTATGTATCACTGCCGATGACTACTCCACCTGCAGTGTTTATTTCTTCACAAGCCATGTACGAACCTCTCCACGCGCCTTCACCTTGGATCTCAGTCATGCCACCTAAAATACCTACGACTATGATCCTGTCAGCTGGGATTCCAGCTGGAGCACCCGGTGTAACAAGTGTACCAATCGGCACTCCTGTGTCTCGTGGAAGGAACATGTACAAGCCAATTCCCCCGCCTATTACTATTATAGCAACAACAATAGCGAGGATTTTCTTAGTTCCTGAATCCATTCTAACTCACTCCTATTTCATCTAAGCGAGATGTAACATGATTCGTTGTTAGTGTGATATTTAAGTAACTCGTTTTTCTGAGAATTCCGCTTTTATGAATGATATTATTCATGTTCTCGTTCTTTTTCTCTTTGAACATTGGGCAATTTAAGAGCTGAATAGAAGACATCCTTTAGAGGATAGAACGGTGATTTTGAGCGGCTCTGTAGACTCAGCGAACGATTTACAAGAAGAAGTTCCAAACAATGGACGAAGCAACAGCTGAGATTGGGAAACATCTTCGTAACCCTCTTCACAATTGGCTAACAAAGAGTCAATTGTACAATACCTTCTTGAGCCAGACTAAACTTTCTGATTTCATGTAATACTTCTCTGAGGTTGGTCCCTTTTCTTTGAATATATTATCGGGCCATTTAAGAGATGTATAGCAGTGTCTGATTATTGAGGACTTGACAAGTGATTTACGAGCGGCTATGCAATTTCAGTTCTAGAATCCCCCTGTTTTCAAAAATTACTAGAAAGATTGATGATAGAAACCTTACCCGCGCAGTACGATTTCTTTCACCTATGATGACAGTAACCACACAAGGTGTTGTGGCCGCAGCTTACCTCTCAGCTTCATCTACGCTCATACTTGCTATGCTGCTGCTCATATTCTTCGAAGTTAATCTTCTTCTTTCAATCCCTCTTGCTGCGATGGCCTGTATTGTTGCTTACTACATTGTAATTTCATATCCTATCTCTATGATGAACAGCTACAAGCTAGGTCTCTCAGAGGAGGCCGATCTAGTCTTCGAGCAATTCATACTAGTCTTCCAGACTGGTGGCACAATCTTTGATGCGATTGAGATGATTGCTCAATCTGACCATCCTTACCTATCTAATGCATTTTGTCAAATTCTTGGTCGTATTGCAGAGGGTGTACCACCGGAAACATGTTTGATGGATTTTGCAAAGAACCAACCGTCAGATGATATTCGTAGATACTTCACTGCGATTGTCGCATCACTTGAGAAGAAGACGGACCTGCTTGATGCCCTCTCCGGTGAATCATTCGAGGCTGATTTAGCGCTGCGCCAGAAGAATCTAGAACTTGAGAGCCGACTTCTTGTTGTTGCAGCCTTGGTTACATATGTCCCAATTATGTTTACTCTTGCAGTTTCACTAGGAGGATATGCTACTAATCCAATTGTATTATTGATTGTTCCAATATTCATTCTTCTTAATGCTGTTCTTCGGTCTCGCTTCTCCCGTCAATTTTCTGCATACTTTGACAGACCTCGTGATGATTCTTTACTTGCACCAACTCAGAAAGAGATTATCACAGAATATGATGAATTTCTTAATTTTATGATTCTTCTAGGACAACGCCTTACATCTGGTGATACTTTAGAAGTTGCACTTGTTTCAGTTCGCGATGATATTGAGCCGAAAGTACAACCATTGGTTGATATTGCTAATCATGCAATCCATCATGAAGGTCTGAGTTCTGTTGAGGCATTGGATTTAGCCTCCAAAGCTTCTCTTGGACAGAGAGTTTCCCAAATGATTACTATGATTTCCTTGATGTGCGAAACGTCAACATTTAGTGCAGGTGATAGAATCACAAGGATTGCTTCGCGTCTTGTAAAACGTTCTGCGATTGCTAAGGAACGAGACTCAATTATTGCTGCTCAGAGGATGAAGGTGTATCTTCTAACCTTAGTAAGTGCTGCAGTATTAGGTATGTTAGCATCGCTTGCTCCATTTTTGTACATAGGCTCCTTCTTAGCGGGAGGTCCTGAGATAATTTCAGGTTCAATTTCTGCACTTGATATTGCCCCACTTCTTGGAGCACTTGTGATTACTACCCTCTCCATGGGATATCAAAACACAAGAATGGTCTGTGGTCCAAAACCCGTTATGATGGCATTGGTTTGTATGCTATTATTTTGGATTTCATTTGCATTATCTTCTGGATTAATGAGTTTGAATCTGGTGTAGTATAGTTTATTTGCAGCTGTGAACAATGCGTTTCTAGTTAGGATAAGGTGTTATTATGCAAATCCCGATTTTAGACTACACCCTCGCTGATATCATGCTTTTCTTCCAGAATGACTGGATTCTAGCATGGGTGATGATACTATCAGGAGGTCTTTTAGCTATCTGGCTATTAGAGAATATCACAGATCCAATCCCATTATTGGGTTCTATATTTGATCTGCTAGTTCACGTTGGTACCTACGTTGGCTTCGTTGTGGGAATCATAGACATATTCGTAGGATATGTTGTCTGGACAGTTCAGCCAGATGCGGCAATAGTCGCAGGCGTTCTGATTCTGATGGGATTCACATTAGTTATGAGGGTACTCGCAAAGTTTCCACTTGCAATGGTGTTTGCTTTGGGATTAGCAGTTTTTGGAGCTGCAACAATGTATGGACTTCTTGCTCCATTAGTAGGCACAGCTTGGTATAGTGCCGTTCCAGAAATTGCTCAGGTTGTCGATTTCCTGATCTCTGGTAAGGGACTAATAATAGTTGGTGCTATCATATTCGTTATTGTATACGTCATTAGTGGATTGGTGTTCAAACTAATAGAACTGATTGCAAAGATATTCGCTTCAGCTCCTGTGAGCGTCATCATTGGACTTGCAGCAATCGCAGTAGGTGTGATTGTTATTTTCAATCCAGTTCTACTTGGACTAGTTGCTTGGCCATAGCAAAGCATAAGAAATTGAGGGGGTTACTCCCCTCTTTTCTCTATTTTTTTCTAACCACTCGTTGGTTTTCTAATCTCTCGATAGTATAGGAATTTCAAATCACGTTCGCTATAGAATTCTGCTGCTTTATCGATAGCTTTCTTTGCAGCCATTATTCCCTCCAAGATCTCTGAAAAATACAGTTTCTTGTCAGGGTCAATTTGAGATTCACTTATTGTAAATCCCTCTGGAAGCTCATACTCGTCCGGTGCTAACAGTGCGACTCGGAGAGAAGACATACCTCCTTCAGATTCTAGCCAGAGTTCACAATACGTCATTAGTAATCTCATGAACAGTATATTTTGGAGCAAATAAGTTTTCCATGACGAGCTTGGAAATCTTGGGTCATTGACTTGTTTACTTTTTACTTGGAACTAATGTGTTGAGAAATGCAATATCCCAAAGGTGTTAAATAGTAGCATTGCATGCATTCTAGTTACTTTAAGTAGATACGAATACTATCTATGAACATTATCTATAATCGCATAGATGATGTTGGAAGGAGGTTGCATTTAATGTCGTTACGATCTCAGGAATCCCTTCTCATGAAGGAGAAGGCCAAACTTGAGGCAAAGCTAGCCAAATTGCAGAAGAGCAATCCAAAGGCAAAATTACCAGAAAAAGAGAATATTCGATTTAATGAGATAACTAATCTATTGAAGAAAAAGATCATCAGTGTTACGATGACACAGTCCTTGGTGAATCACATTGATGAATTGGTGAAAGACCGTGTTGGGAGGTCTCGTGCCCAGCTCATTGAGGATTCCGTTCGTTGGTTCTTGGATTTCACAGTCTTCAGATGGAACGAGCGGGGGATATACGTAAACACATCTAGATCCGCATTCGAATCTGAGGCAATGTCATCACTCTTCTTCTCAAAATTGACTCCTACAGACCAGTATGAACTTGGCAAGACAGCCGGTAGTCAAGCTCCTGTAGGTGATGTAGTGCGACTATTTCATGGTGTGGATCCAACTGATGCGGAAAGTCGTGAATTGGTTCTTAGACTTCTTCAGGATAACGGATGGGGATCAATATCCCATAACGAGAGTGGTCTTATTGTAATTGGGACTCCTTTCTACCCCGCACCGTTCATTCGTGGCTAC
>JAUWOU010000220.1 GCA_030612005.1 Candidatus Thorarchaeota archaeon
GATATCCAGATGGAAGCTAACAAGATTGTTAATGATTCACATCTAGTAGTTGGTACACGTCCAGAGTTTCCTGAGAAGATTGAGATGGCACTTGTAGTTTCTCGTTCAATACGCAACGAGATTACTCAGATGATGGAGAAGAAGAAGCAGGAACTCACGTAGATTCCAGCTTACCTTCTTCATAGTATTTTGATACGAGAGTAGACTTCAGGTTTGATATCCATGTTAGTATTTCGGAATTTCAGTAAACTGAAATACTTAAATCCTTTTGATGCACTATGTACATGAGGATCTGCAATGATTTCTAACGAACTACGTAAAGAATTCTTGACAATCATTGGTAAGACCTATGACCACTACGGGTATCCAGAATATTGCGGGTGGGTTGAAGGTCTTCTACAACTTGAAAATAAGCAATGGTCACAGAAATCCATTTCCGAGCGACTTACTGAACTCTTCCCTGAATCAAAATATCCAACATCAATTCCTACAATCAATAGAGCACTCAAAATGCTCGAAGGGTATGGTGTTGTTGAAAAGACAGGGTCTCGAAAGACAGGGTATCAATATTGTGCGACTACCTCGTCAAACCTACTTGGCTCGATGATTCATCATTTGATGATGGTGAATAATGATTTCGTTAGTAAGTTAGAAATTCTCACAGCAAAAAACAAGAAGAAGGATTCTGATTTGAAGAGAGCTACAAACATTCAGATCAAGATGGCAGGACAGTGGAATCGTGCTCTACAGCTTCTTCTTGAATCTACAACCTCAGAAACAGGAGATTGAAGCGAAATGAGTAAAAAGTCAATGATCATTATTGGGGCTGGGTTAGCTGGACTATCTACTGGCTGTTACGCTCAGATGAATGGATATGAGAGTAAGATTTACGAACACCACTCTGTTCCAGGTGGCGTTGCTGCGGTTTGGAAAAGAGGTGAATTTCTCATTGATGGTGGTATACACTTCCTTATTGGTCACAAGCCAGGAACACCACTATATGATGTGTATTCAGAAATTTGTGATATCGAATCAATAGAAATTGAGGAGATGACATCCTACCTTAGTTTTACTGATAAAACAGGAACAAAGTCTATTGAGTTCTCTCAGGATATTGAAAAACTTGAACGTGATATGCTTGAGCTGGCTCCTGAAGATGAAGACGAAATTCGTAATTTCATCAAGGAAGTCAAATCACTAATAGGCTCTCCTCTCCTTACGGATCTTGGCATGAGTACTGCACCTCCTGAAATAAGAGGGCGTCTTGATTCGTTGAAAGAGATGTGGGAGATGCGAGGCTTCCTGAAGTACTTCAGGGGAAAGTATTCCAAGTCTGCCGGAGAGTATGCTGAACACTTTCAGAATCCATTTCTTAAGACAGTCATCAATTGGTTATTTTCCCCTAGTAGTCCAATCTGGTTCGTGATAATGGTTCTAGCAACGGTTGCATCAGGACAAATGGGATTATTCAAAGGCGGTTGTCACACTTTTGTTCGTTCAATTGAAGAGCGCTACAAGTCATTTGGTGGTCAAATTCAATACAGAGCAACAGTTGAGAAAATAATCGTGGAGGATGACAAAGCTGTAGGAATCGTGCTTGCTGATGGTACAGCGCATAGAGCTGATGTAGTGGTTTCAGCTGCAGATGGTAGAAGTACAATTTTCAAGCTACTTGGAGGAGAGTACATCGATGACAAGATCAAGAAACGATATGATACTTGGAAACCTTACGATCCTATGATTGCAGTAAGTCTAGGTGTTTCAAGGACCTTTGATGACGAAACACCTCTTAATGCATTCATGCAGAAAGAACCTATTCAACTGAGTGACAGAGAAGTTCCTCTCTTGTTTCTAAGAATATTCAATCATGGTGATGTATTTGCACCTGAAGGAAAATCGGTTATTCAGGTAATATTGGAAACTGAATGGGATTACTGGGCAAATCTTCGAGAAAACAAAGAACAGTATGATGCAGAAAAGGAAAAGTTAGCCCAGAACCTAATTGATCGTCTGGATGAAATCTATCCTGGAATCAAATTACAGGTTGAAAAGATTGATGTGTCAACACCCTACACTACCTGGCGGTACACGCTTGGCGATAGAGGGTCTCCAATGGGTTGGTTGATGACAATGAGCACTATCATGGAACAAATACCACGAACCTTGCCTGGTCTTGATAATTTCTACATGGCTGGACATTGGGTACTTCCGGGGGGTGGTGTACCTAGTTCAATCTATACTGGTAGAAATGTGGCTCAGATTCTATGTAAGAGAGAAGGTCGGAAATTCAGAACAAAACTCGAACATTAATCCGAACCATATTCATATGCAACGAACACTCATGAACCATTTGATATCATATGATTCAAAATTCAAAACTTACTCTTACGGCGCTTCTCACCTTCTTCATGGTGTCTTCGATCTTCATCGGAGCTTCTTGGAGTAGCTCTGATTTATCTGCTATGAGGTTGCACGATGGAGGTAGTGCTTTGGCCGCTGCAAGCTCAATCGTAATAGACGGAACTCTTTCAACGGATGAATGGAGTACTGCTCAGCACAAAGTTCAGTGGTATATGGATGCTGACCCTGAGAATTCGGATGGATTCAACTACATGTATGTTGACGAGGATCCATACAATCTCTATATCGCATTGGATCTATGCAGTGACCAGACGAATAATGAAGATGGTGAATGGGTTGGTTTATGGTTGAACACCAATGAAACTGCTACTGCTTATGATATTGATTGGAAAATGGCATTGAATAATGGTATGGAATCTCTCCTTCATGATGTTGACAATGACAAAACAATAGAATACTTTGACAATGACGCCCCCCTTTTACTATACACGCATTGGCCGAATGAGTGGATTGCTGTGAATGGGACGTATGAAGGCAATCAAAACGATATTCATTATAATGACAATGTGTACCTAAATGTAACATCTGAATTCAATGGTACTCACTATGTGTATAGGTTAGATATTGACGCTGATCTCACTGATTTCTTCCGTTTCTTCAAAGACCTATACGCAGAAAATGTTATGAGAACCGCTTTTTGGGTTCGCTCGCAACATAATGTTAGCATTGACGAGCATTTCCTGAGTGTTTCTGATAGTCAAGGCAATTTGAATCCTGATATTAAGATTCCAATGGGAACCGGAACTTCAGAAATCTATAACGTTCTGGATATCTACAGAGAGAATTTCACTTCTGATACCACACTTAGATTTTCGATGAACGGCGTGAATAGTGCTCCCTTCAATACTTCTTTCGATTACCAGAGAATTATAGCTTACGGCAACGAAACAACATCCCTTGGTGATGGCTCAGTCTATCCTTATGCGACAATACGAAACTACGACATTGCTTGGTCGTTCGGACCCTCAGAAAACAATGCTAGTGATCATCGCTCATTTGAAATTAAGATTCCAAAGAGTGAACTTGAAGGATACTCGATGGATACAGACCTTGGTATTATTGCTGGAGGTTATGGGACCCTTATTTCCTGGCCGAACACCCATAACTGGGTTTACGCGGGCACTACTCAAACTGGGATTCCTGAAACAGATTCAACAGAGTACAACAACTTCTCCATGCAAATGAAGGGATGGACTCCGCCAAATGCTCCAATATTAGAAGCTATTACAAGTCCCGATTCAGATGGCAATGTATTGGTCAATTGGAATGATGACATTGAAGTAGAGAACTGGACAATCTATCGGCACTCCAGTGAGATCACCAAACTGAACGTGGAATCTGCTACTGCAATCGCATCAGGTCTGATTGAGAGTCAGTTTAATGATACTGGACTTTCTGATGGCACATATTGGTATGCTGTTGCAGCGATAGATTCGTTTGGGTACTCACATTTGTCAAACAGCATGAGTGTGACCGTGGAGTTACCCACAACAACAACTACTACTACAACGACAATTCCTCCTCCTATCGATCAACAATTGATACTCATTACTGGTGTAGCTGGAGCCATAGTCATACTGGTTGTAGTCTTCGTAATACTACGTAAACGATGATTTCGCATAAAACGAAAACCCCTGAGCTCTGATTGCTCAGGGTATTCTTTTTTCTTAGTGTTTTGCCATGAATCCTTCAAGTCGATTCATTGCTTCATCTATCATCTCTGGCGGCGGAAGGAAGACACTTCGGAAATGTCCTGCTCCATACTCCGCTCCAAACCCTGAACCTGGAACGAACACGACACCTGTACTATTTAGGACATCTAGAACAAATTCTGTATCGTTCTTCCATCTATCCAGCAGTTCAATCTTTGGCATGATGTAGAATGCCGCTTCTGGTAATTGTGTAGATATTGAATCAATGTCATTGAGGCGTTTGTGAATGAGGTCTCTTCTTACTCTCATTCGACTCATGGTATCTTTGAGATGACTGCCATCTCCTCCAAGTGCAGTTGCAGCTGCAATCTGAGCAGTTGAATTCAGACAAATTCGTATCCTTGCTTGGCGAATCATTGCATCGTATAGAGGGTCAAGTTCTCCATTTGAATCGTGGAAATAGGCGTATCCAACTCTCCAACCTGGAGCGAGGTATACCTTGCTGACTCCATTGAAGCCTATCACCGGAACA
>JAUWOU010000106.1 GCA_030612005.1 Candidatus Thorarchaeota archaeon
GTCATTGGTCAACAGGGTTGGATCAATGAGTGGTTCGATGGTAATGGTGTTCTTGACACCTACGAACGTTATGGGATTGATGAGAATGGTGCGGATTGGTACTCTTCCTACGAAACCGATAAGGTATACGACTTCGATGACACCCTTGAACTAAGGCAGCCATCACAGGAGCTTTCGACATGGGATGTTGATAGTCAACGTCTAGCAGCTGAGTTAGGTTTCCTTGAGGACCTCTTCAATCACCCATTGATTCGGTACCCCATGGTCCAAGCGAATTATATTGAGTTCGACCTAAATATGGCTGATATCGAGGATGAGTTGGCAGCTGGAAACCTGTTCTTGCGTATTGAGCTGCGGATTCGGAATATTCCATATGTGAAAGAAGTAACTCTCTCCTCTGATTCGGATCCGACGATTAGAATTGACCTTGAAGAGTTGTTTCCCGAGGTAAATACGATGGGACTCCCAAGAGCTGCAGCATCTTGGGTGGCTGAGGCTCGAAGAGAATATGAGAACAGGATTCTCTACAACT
This sequence comes from Candidatus Thorarchaeota archaeon, assembly GCA_030612005.1. Taxonomy (GTDB): domain Archaea; phylum Asgardarchaeota; class Thorarchaeia; order Thorarchaeales; family Thorarchaeaceae; genus SMTZ1-45. The sequence continues at coordinate 533 of JAUWOU010000106.1, forward strand.
CAAGAGACCCCGAGATCGAAGTATCATCTCCACTTCTCATCACTACAATCTATAGAGATGACCCCTCGACATTGGCAGCTGGAGATACACTGGCTCATGTCAACAACCTTGTGTACTTTGATTACCACTATCAGAGAATCAAAATCGATAGGGACTATGCAGCTGAATATAGAGCGAAGTGGAATACAGAGGAAGTAAACCACGCAGCAATGAAACCTGTTATGGTTGTGGTTGGCTGTGTCTTTGTAGCAGCTGGTGCTATCACCATTGCTAGTACATCTGGTTGGGGTGCCTTTGCTGGAATTCCGACGGTGATCTTTGGTCTTGATATGATAACCGGTAGCACTCTCGGTTTCTCTGTTCTTGACGAGAATCTTAAGATGCTACTGAGAGGTGCTTTCGCTGTTGCAGGTAAGAATGGGAGTTTCATCGGGTACGGACACGAGTTCAGCTTCTTCCAGTTCACGACTTCATCTGTGGCTAACCTTATCCTAACTCAATTAACATTCATGATTGTCGGTGGTGTGCTTAGTGGTGGTGCTGGGATACGAGGTGCTACACGAAGCGCTATGAAGAAACTGGCTGGTGAAACTACTAAAGAACTAGCAGGTTCAGCAAGAACTGCATTCCTCTGGATAGAGGGATTACGAACAGGGACCTCAACAATGTCCGGTGCGTTCCGCACACTTGGTGTTGCTGGAAGGTTAAGTCAAGTTGCGGTGAAGTACGTATGGCATCATGTCAAGCACTTCTTGTCAGGAACCATGTTCCTATTCACACTAGGTGCGATTGGTTCAGCATTTGGAGATGGTGGTCTGTTTGCAGAGGTTGCTCTTCAAGGACTCATTGTAGCCTCGGTTCTTGTTTCAGTTGGTCAGCAGAGAGCTTTGCAGAAGAATGCTGCTGGTGCTTATCTATACGAGAGTGCAATGGATTTTGTCGAGAATAAAGTTGGAACACATCGTGGATTTATCGGAAGAAAGATAGCACAACTCAGAGAATCATGGTCCATCATTCAGCAATTTGGTAATTCGGGACTGCAACAGTCCACCAGAATGCTTATGGCTCTGAATCTAGCATCGATAGGTCTACAGGTTGCAACTGTTGCGGCGCGAGCATATGGAGCGATGTACTAATGGCTGAACTACCCTATTTTGAACGGCTCAAGAGTACCTTGGATGGGTTAGAGATGTGTGTTTATGATGATGACAGATACTGGGGGCTCTCAGTTTCAATTTCCGACCTCAGGTATGAAGCTCTTCAGAGGGAGATTTCTTTCAACCAAGAACAAGAGTCTTTTGTACGCAAGGCGGCCCTTGAGCATCTCAAGATGGGTATCAAGAGTAAATTTCTAGACCTCATTTCAATCCTCGCTTATACTGGAACTATACGTGAGGGAGAAAAGTTAGAAACATCTCTAACACACTATCCAGATTTCAAGGAGGGGTGTTCGAATCCCTTTGAGATTGCTATTGACCTCCTGAAGAGTGATGGTGTTTTTGAAACTGATGAAACTATTCGTTACTTCGATGAAGGAACTATCGGAATACAGAAGAAGGATGTTGGGAGGAATGGTGTTCTCATTCTAACTGACAGGAGAATCATATGTGCAGGTGGTTTTGCTACAGGTCTATCAAGTAAGAAACACAAACTCTTCTATGGTGACTTGAGAGACCCCTTCTTGTCAACTGTGGACTTTATCCGTCTAAATAATGCGAAAGATATCGAGCTGAAGAAGAATGAGATCAGGATGAAATACGATACTGAATATATTATTGAGAAGGAGCGAACGTTCTACGGGCCATACTTCTTCACCTTTGACCTACCTATATCAATCAAGGTGAAAAAAGGGACTGTCAAAATTATCATTACACTCGGAGAACTTGGTAAGAAAATACGAATTCCAGATGATGTGAAAGATACACACCTTGGGCATGCTTTTGAGAAGTGGAATCAGGTTGAACTTCCCGATAACTATGACCGTACTAGGTTGGACACTTTCTTCAGACACTTAACTTTTCAAGGACTTGATATTCAATGAAGCGTCCTTAATAGTGGTTATGTGAATATTGCGAATTGAGGAGAATGTCAACCAATGAGCAAGCGAAAATTCCCTGATGCTGTTCATTGAAGAACCACAGATGCCTCCCGCCTTTCTACACACACTTGTGTGAAACTTTGTGTTAGATGATGTGTACCATGAGAGGGTTTTCAAGAATGGTCTTCATGTAAGTCTGTTCATGGATGGACATAATGGAGTAGCAGGAAGTATTTCCCAACGAATTTTAGAGAAAGATTGTGAGAGTACCGGAGCTTGGCTGACACTCGACAATGTGCAATTATAACAGTTTCAGATTGAGCGTATACAATCTTTACCTTGGATAGGAAATATTGAAATTACAATTTTTTCTCTTAGAATAGAGTTGAATGGGCTTTGACAATCCATAGGATATTCATATCAGATAGTCGTAGGATGACTGCAGTAGCTGACGAATCAGTCCATCTAGTTATCACATCTCCCCCTTACTGGAAGTTAAAGGATTATGGAAATAAAGTAGAGATTGGTCAAGGTTCATCAAACTATGAAGAATATCTGGAACAAATATGCATTGTTTTTCAAGAATGTGTGAGAGTATTAGTTCCAGATGGGAAATTGTGTATCAACATGATTCCCATATTTCTCACAGGGAAGAATACTAAATTTGGTAGAAGGGTAACAAGGACAATGATAACCGAGCTTGAGACCTTCATGAATTCTCTTGGAAATATGTATTTCCATTCATTGTACATCTGGGACAAGAGAAAGGCTGTCAGGTTTAGTTCTTGGGGCTCCTATCCATATCCACCAAATCTGCTTTCTTCATTTCAGTACGAGTGGATCATCGTGTTTTCCAAGAGTGGAAAGCGTAGTCGTGTGAGTAAAAAAATCAAGGAAGCTTCCAAAATCACTCATGAAGAATTTACTGATTGGGTACAGAACTCAATCTGGGACTTCCAACCCGCTTCAGCTAAAAAGGAAGGCCATCCCGCACCTTTTCCTGAAGAACTACCACGAAGGTGTATCCGACTCTATTCTTTTGTTGGTGATACGGTTCTGGACCCTTTTGCTGGGAGTGGAACAACATTGAAAGTTGCTAGGGAGCTGGGCCGTAACTCGATAGGATATGAACTCAATCCCGAATATGATTCAATTATTCATGCGAAGATAGGTGCAGATGACAAAAAGAGTGATGATACGTTTGAATTTCTAATCGATAAAAGATAAACCTAATTAATGTAGGAGTGCGTATTACTAGTATCGTGCTGAGTCATTCAGTTCATCTGTCAATGACTCTTTTTAGGGAGGATTATTGGAGAGATGGCTTACGACATAGTGGTTGTTGGTGCTGGACCTGCGGGTTCTGTGGCAGCATACGAGTGTGCAAAGAGAGGTTTCAAGACCCTTCTGTTAGAGAAGGCAATAATTCCACGAGAGAAGGCATGTGGTGGAGCTGTGATGTATCGTGGGATCCGTATCCTGAATGGAATAATCCCACGTGAATTGATTGAACAAAAAATATACGGGCTGAGATTTGGATTCCATAATGGGTTAGCATCTGAATTCATTTCTCACAAACTGATTGGGATTACTGTCTTTCGTGACAAGTTTGATGATTTTCTCTCTAAACGTGCGGTTGAAGCTGGGGTTGAACTTGCAGAAGGCACTCGTGTTATACACACTTCTGTTTCTGATGAATGTGCAACTATACAACTTCAAGATGGGCGGGAGTTCAAATCAGACTTTTTGATTGGTGCTGATGGGGTCAATTCTATAGTTAGTCGCTCGCTTAAGCTACGCCCAATTCGTAAAGATTTGACTAGAATTGGTCTTGGGATGGAGGCTGACTTCTACATTGGAAGAGCGGGAGTGATGAAGGCAACAAATGGAAATCCATCAGTTCTAGAGATACTTCCTATAACGAACCGAATTGGCTATGGATGGATATTTCCAAAGCGTGAGCATCTTGCTATTGGAATAGCTGGATCTGGTGTACATATGCAAGCCCTCCGTCCTGATTTTGATAGATTTTATCAAAGCCTCGAGAAACGACTGGGTGTAGAGTTAAAATTGGAGAAGCGAAGAACCTGTTTCTTTGGAGGGGAAGGTTTGGGAGGTACCAATGTTACAAACAGAGCTATCTTGGTCGGGGATGCTGCTGGCTTCGTAGACCCAATGATGGGCGAAGGGATAGCATATGCAATGCAATCGAGTATACTTGCAGTGGATGTTATTGCTCAAGCAATGGCAGTGGATCAATATGATGCTGACTCATTATGGAAATACCATCATCTTTGCCGCAAAGCATTCTCAGCTAATTTTCAAATGGCGTCATGGATTGGATCCCGGGGACTCTCTTTTGCGTCTAATCTACTACCTCGGATAAGTGGTCACAAACTAGCTTCAGATGTAATGGCTATGGTCGCACGAGGAGAGATTGGTTATGCAGATATTCCTTACACTGTACTCAAAAAGATTCCAAGACAAATTCCTAATTTTATCAAATATGTTGCGCAATCACATATACATACTCAGAACTGAAAACCTTCTTAGGGGGATATTTCATGCTTTTGAGTGATGAGAACTCTTCGTCCTGTTTCGGCTATACTACTGATTGTACTTGCTTTTTCTATGATGCAAGTTAATGGTCAAGTATACCACACTCCACTCTTTGATGGTGCGAGTGCATATAGCTTTCTAACAGGACAATGTGATTTTGGTCCACGACCACCTGGTTCTGAGAATCTAACTCTATGTAGGGCATACATTGTTGAAACTCTAGAATCTTTCAATTGGACCGTTTCAATTCAGAATTTTACCTACAGAGAAACAGAGTGTGCAAATATTATCGCAACTTGGTCTGAAACAGTGAATTCACCTATCGTGCTGGGCGCTCATTATGATACTCGCCCCAAAGCAACATCTGACCATCCTGATAATCAATCAATCCCTATTCTGGGTGCAAATGACGGTGCAAGCGGTACTGCAGTTCTTATGGAACTAGCCCGAGTTTTACCAACAGCGAATAGATCTAGGGTTGAACTTGTATTCTTTGATGCTGAGGACTCCGGTCAAATTGATGGATGGGATTGGATTCGAGGGTCAGTGCATTATGTATCAGAACTTACTCCTCAAAGAATAACTACGATTGAAGCTATGGTTCTTGTTGACATGGTAGGTGATGCTGACCTCTATCTTCCAAAGGAAGGCAGTTCGACAGATTCACTTCAGAATGTTATCTGGTCAATAGCTGCCAATCTAGGATATAGTAGCACTTTCGTAGATAGTCCTGCGTCCTCGATTTATGATGATCATAGACCATTTCTGGATGTAGGTATTCCAGCAGTGGATATTATTCAAGTTCCATTTCCCTCTTATTGGCACACTCTGGAAGATACGCCTGACAAATGCAGTGCAGAGAATCTAGAGATTGTAGGTGAAGTTATAGAAGTCTTTGTCGTTGGATATGATACTGAAAATGGTACATTTCTTCCTGACACACCATATGTTCTCTATGGAACACTGATTGTAGTTCCACTCCTGCTCCTTGTGTATTATCTTCGAAAGAAGCGATAATCAAATGTTACAAGCTTTTAAACAGGAGCGAAATATATTCTCTATTGGATATTGAATTCCGGTGAATCAGATTGGAGAAGACATTTCTATTTAGACAAAACATCGGGCTCACTTCTCCACTCACGTGTTTATCCACAGGTTCCAAAGGCAAGTTTGTTGTGTGTGGGAATACAGAATCTACTATATTCGTTATTGATACACGGACAGGGAAACTGAAACAGACAATTGATGGACATGATGGAAAAATCACAGGTGTGTCCTTTGTTCGTGATAGATTTCAAGTTCTCTCTTGTAGTTGGGACGCAACAACACGCCTCTGGGATAGTAAGGAAAAAGGTAAGCCGCTTATTCTGAAACATGGATCTGAGGTGAAGACACTAGCAGTGTCACAGGAACTCGGAAAGGGTGTTGCAGGAGCTCGTGATGGTGAAATCAAGATATTTTCGTTGAGCACAATGAAGAATCTTAGAAATATTCAGGCTCATAAATCAGATATTTCTGGTCTTGCCATTCTTGAGGATGAAAATAAGCTTGTAACCAGTTCGTGGGATGGAGAATGCAAAATCTGGAACATGAACTCCTATGAATTAGAAACCCGGTTAATCAATCAGAAGGAACGTATTCGCTCTGTTGCTTCAACTCCTGATGGGTCAAAAGTTATTCTTGGAATGCAGAGTGGAACAATCTTGGTGATTGATTCAGAGGATACTTCACAGATTAAACAAATTAAAGGACATGCGGACGTCGTTGAATCCCTCTCTATTGACTCAGATGGGGAGAGATTAGCATCAGGTAGTTGGGACCGAACGTTTCGTCTATGGTCATTGAATAGTTACAAAGAGATATCCTCAGGTAACTTGCTAACAGGAATCACTGCTGTTGAGTGGGGACCAAAAGATGAAGTAGTATATTCTGCAGATTTTTCAGGCGCGATAACTTCATGGAGCATCTAAATCGGTAATTTCGCCTTAACGTCAATTATCAGAAAACCTGCACTATTCCATTTCAAGCGTATGCGGCCATACCTCTTATTTGTAGGCATTATTCCTTCTGTATCCACCTTTGTGTTTTCTCCCTTTAATATTGCAGATATCTTTTCGGCGTTCTGATTTCTGCTAAACTTGTCATAGGGTATTGGTATCCTTGTGCTGTCTGCTAAAGTCATAATCAAGGCCTTTTCTGAAATCTTCAGAATCGGTTGTGAGAATATTACCCTTCCCTGTTTGAAGAATGGCGTCTTATCCCTCATACTTCTGATTGTCATTGCTAGTTTTCTATGACGTGCAATCTCTGCAGTTGCAGACCTTATGACGTCATTCAGATACGTCAATCTACTATCAAATTGCTCAGAGAAATCATCCTGAATAGCATCCAAGATTTGCGCCCGCTTTGTAAGATGACCCTTCAATAGTATCCTTATGACCCAATTAGTTGCCAATCCATATTGAGAGAACTCCTCTTGAAGTGGAATCTGTTTCTCTCGAGTCAATGGAACACTTGATAATTTGAGAAATATTGCCTTAGTTTCAGGCATGGGGATCACTAAGCCTAAACCAACAAGTACGTCTAATCAATCTATCTCAATATATTTTGAGGTTAGATACGGTGGGCTAGAAACTGGGTTTCACTAATTAACCGATTGATTTCTGCTGGCTGGATATCATAAGCTCCATGCTCAACAAGAACCTGTGTGAAGAACTCTTGCTCATTTACTCTCAGATTCGGTATGAATGCAACATCTTCGGTTGTTTGCCCCTTCATGGCTACCATAGCTCTTCCTAACGTGCAGGCAGCTTGACGCATCTCTAGCACAGCAAGTTCGTAATCACCAGCATAAGTGAAACCTTGAGATCCAAGGTGCTGTCTTTGTGCTTGAGCGAGTAAGCCTGTGGCCTCAATAACTATACTATCCGAAGTTATTCCTTCAAGCTGTTTCTCGGTTTTGTCTAACCACTCCTTCATTTCTCCAAGAATTTTGAGTAGCTTTGGTTCATCCATACCTTTGAGCTTGAATGTACGAAGGAAGAGTTTGTAGGTAATTGGATCGAGCATCCGAATTTCTGTAAGGACTTCAGCTGGTTTAAGCAAAGTGAATATATTGTTCGTCATTACAATGACTCGACCAAGATGAAGAAGACCATCTCTTACTTCATAGATTGCGCTCTCGTAATCTTCATCATCCAAGAATTTCTTTGCATGTGAGAGTTCCTCCAATGCTAGATGCTTCACATCATGGATGATTTCATCAGACCACACAAACTGTTGAACGCTCTTTTGCCAGTTTTTCAGCATTTCATCAGTATCATGCAGTACTCGGGATGTTCGAAATCTATTCACTACTTCTGAGATTTTGAAAACATCTTTTGAGGTACCATCTATAACTGCTTCAACCTCACTGATGGTCATAAAGACCATGTCAATGATAACTTCTTTATGAGTGGACATAAGCCGTACAGGAGCTTCATCATCATCCCAGATGATTCCTATATCAAGGTCAGAACTAGCTGTGAGTGTACCCTTAACGAATGAACCATAGACAATGATGCCTTTTACATTGGAATGCTGTTTCCATTCTGCAACAGTATCGTCAAGGGCAGTGTTAAAGCGGCGATGAATATCAGTCATTTCTTCATTGATTCCCCTAGTCCGGTACCAAGCGGCTAATATTTTACAACGCCACTATTATCAATAAAGCTATCTGATACAGAGCCCGACAGCAATTAATACCCGAATTATCTCTCCACAATCAGAGGAATTCACATGCCCCGTGTTGATGGAAGAAGCAATGATGAGCTGAGACCTGTAGAATTTGTTAAGAGATATCTTAAACATCCTGAAGGCTCAGTATTGGTTTCTACTGGTGAAACCAAAGTAATCTGTACCGCTACCGTGGAAGAAGGTGTTCCAGGTTGGTTAAATGGTAGTGGACGGGGTTGGGTAACAGCAGAGTATGGAATGCTACCTCGTTCAACTAATGAGCGAATGAAACGTTACAAAGTTAGTGGGAGAACACAAGAGATTCAGCGTCTTATTGGTAGATCATTGCGGGCTGCTGTTGATATGAAGAGTCTGGGTGAAAATACTATCAAAATTGATTGTGATGTTATTCAGGCAGACGGTGGAACAAGGACCGCTTCTATTACAGGCGCATTCGTTGCACTCTGTGACGCTCTTGATTTTATGGTGAACATGGATATGATTGATGAGCGTCCGATACTAGGTAATGTTGCAGCAGTGAGTGTAGGTCTGATTAAGAATGAGCTCTTATTAGATCTTAATTACATTGAGGACTCTAGTGCTGATGTAGATATGAATATCGTAATGCTTGATGACGAGTTCGTCGAAGTGCAAGGTACAGCCGAGGGCGCTACCTTCAAGCGCAAAATTTTGGATGATATGCTTGATATGGCATCCAATGGAATTGGAAAGCTCGTAGAACATCAAAATAGTGTTCTTTCTTCCAAGTAAATTCAATAAATCAGACTAGAACTTCATTTTTGGGCTTTATTAGCTGTGCATGTGACGGAAGGTTTATCTAGAAATTTTGAGGGGATATATATGCTCTCGTCGAAGAGAAGGTCTTATGCGACGTCAATGTCGTGAGGCTATTCTGGTAGTACCGGTGACGGTTTTCACCCTCGACGCATAGCAAGCTTTAAATCACCAGCCCTTTAGGCTGGCTGAGCGCTCACTGAAATTTCAGTGTAGTGCAAAGTTAGGTCCAGAGTTCAGAGATGTATTTCACTGAATGAAGGCTCATCGAGACCAGGCCATTAGATTGGAGTCATTCTCGATGAAGGACCGTCACTGCATAAGTTTCGGTGCCGTGCACCAATAGGAACTGATGCAATGATTGCAGAGGATGGAAGTACACTGATCGAAAAAACTTAAGGAAAGGAAACAAATGACCTAACGTTTTAACGTTATTATTACGAAACTCCTTGGCATGATTGGTCACAAAGATACAATCATGTTCACACATTTTTGTGGACAACAGGTAATACTGTGTCAACACATGACTAGGTCCGCAAATTCGCTATACGGTCAGTGGTGGATGACTTGGTTGGCTAGCTGATGAAGGGCGTGACAAGCAGCGATATGCCGCGGGTAGACGCATGAAGTCTTTGATCCGCGGGTGCCCTAATGGGACTTCCTCGCATGGGCTAATACCCCATGTGGATCTGGAGTCAATTCCAGATTGGGAACGCTCGGAACTGAAGCATCTTAGTACGGGCAGGAAAAGAAAACAACTGTGATTCCCCGAGTAACAGCGAGCGAAAAGGGAACAGGCCAAACCGAATCCCTGTGCGAAGAGTACAGGGGGATGTGGTGTAAGGACCATGAACAATTGCCTATGTAATCGAAGCCGAAGTTGTCTGGAACGACACGGCACAGAGGGTGACACCCCCGTAGGCGTAAGTTACAGGCATGTTTATGGATCCAGAGTAGCGCGGGTTGGATGTCTCGCGTGAATTCCGGAGGTACAATCTCCGAAGCCTAAATACTCAGCCAAACCGATAGTAAACTATGTAGCGCGAGCGAAAGTTGAAAAGTGCCGCGGAAGCGGGGTGAAAAGCACCTGAAACCACTGATCTATACAAAGGATGCTGATTACAAGATTAGATACTCGAGGAACGAAGCGTGAGTAATTGCGTTGTAGGATTCGAGTGGATCGAATCAGCATCATCCGTCTTGAAACACGGGCCAGGGAGTTCATGGGCGTGGCAAGGATAAGGCGAAAAGCCGTAAACGAAGGGAAACCGAGAAGCCCGCAACTGCTTGCAGTGAGGGGCCGCGTGTGAAAGTGCGCGAAGTCACTCCCGTGACACGAGAAACCAGTCGATCTTGGCGTGGACAGGGTGAAGCCGGGCGAAAGCTCGGTGGAGGCCCGATAGGGTTCTGACGTGCAACTCGTTCCGTTGATCTGCGCGAAGGGGTAAAAGGCTT
>JAUWOU010000081.1 GCA_030612005.1 Candidatus Thorarchaeota archaeon
GTGTTAGCCTCGCCCTCGGTTTCAAACTGGAGTAGTGGATTGGTTTCCTCGTATCCCAGGGGATCTACTTCAGGCTTGTTGCGCTTATCATTCCAGAACCCAATCAAACCGTAGCTGCATATGCCCATGATCTCCCAGCCAATGAACGCAATTAGCAGATTATTGCTCAGAACCAGAGTGAGCATACCACCACCAAATAAGAGCATCAGGAAGTGGAATCTGTTGCGGTCTTCCTCATGTGCCATATATTCGGTTGAGTAGACGAATATGAGGAAACAGAGAGTGCTAGACAGGATTGCCATGATGATGGACAGAGGGTCTAACAGCATCTCGAATGGCACATAGAGACCTGGTAGGTCGAGCCATTCATAGTGTGGCATAGTTGTGGTTCCTAAGTCCAATAACAGTGACCAACATAGGATCATTGTGATTCCCATCAGAATTGCAGGTGTCCAGTCACGGAGTTTCTCGTTGAACTTTCCAACTACTGGAACAATTAAAGAACCAAATATTGGGATTACGAGGATGAGATAATAGGGTAGACCGAATAACATTTGACTCACCTCATGGACCTAGAATGCCTGCAAACGCCGGGACAATGACATCAAGTGCCAAGCTCGGGAATATTCCAAAGATTACAATGAGAATAGCAAGGATGATCATAGGAATGGTCATTGACCTTGGACTCTCCTTCACGTCTTCAAGTTCCTCAGGATTAGGACCAAGGAAGACTCGCCAGAAGAAGCGAAGCATGTATGCTGCGCTAAGGATAGAGCTGGAAACAGCGAGAAGTGTGAGGATTAAGAAGTTCATGTCAACTCCAGCTCCAGGGATTGGAATTGCAGCTTGGAATCCGCCAAGGAACATCATCCACTCGCTTATGAACCCAGAGAGAGGAGGACTGGCAGCAATGCTCATCATACCAATCGCAGCTGCGAAAGCGGTGATGGGCATCTTGTTCGAGAGGCCGCCCATTTTCTTTATGTTGCGAATTCCTGTCTGATGAATGACAGCTCCAGCAGTCATAAACAACAGACCCTTTGAGAAAGCGTGATTGATGAGATGGAACATTCCACCCGATACTCCAATGGCTGTAACTGTGCCAAGAGCGAATAGGACGTAGCCCATCTGAGAAACTGATGAGTATGCCAAGAGCCTCTTAATGTCGACCTGTGCTAACGCCATGAAGCCACCGTAGAACATCGTGACGACTCCAAGAGCGCATATCCAGAATGAGAGGGATATTGCGGCATCATTAAGCGTCAGTATGCCAAAGCGCACTAAGGCGTAGGCACCTGTTTCGATCATCGCACCTGAAAGAAGAACTGAGATTGGAGTGGGTGCCTCAGCATGGACGGGCGGCAGCCACCAGTGAACAGGAATTACAGCCATCTTCACAAGGAATCCAGCTGCTAGAAGAACAAAGATTATCGTGAATATGACATCACCACTGGCTACAATGTTTGCCAGCACAAATGTACCACCTTGGGCATATAGAAGTCCAAAGCCAATCAGAATACTGACAGCTCCAGCTTGAGTGTAGAGCCAGAATTTCAGCGCAGTGCGTTTTCTGGTTTCAGGTAAACCCCAGAAGAGAATCAGGAAGTAACTCGGGACTAGCATAATTTCCCAAGCGATGAAAAATTCTATCAAATTGGTTGCAAGAGTGACCCAGACCATTCCCATTATGAAGAACAACTGATTTGCGAAGAAGGTGGGTTTGTTCTTTGTATGAGAAGTGTAACCTACGGCATAAACAACTGATAGGAAACCCAGCACTACTACTCCAAAGGTGATTGGGAACGCAACCGCATCTAACTGTAATCCGAAAGGTTCGAGGATATCTGACCAGACAGCTGTTTCAATAGATTGACCATCGGTCAGGAGTTCATAGAACGCAGGAATAAAGAGGAATGTGCTAACTAATGAAACGCCTACTGCGACCTTACCAGCACTTTCAGCAATTCTGTTCCTGAATACGTAGATGAAAAGACCACCTAAGAACATCACTGCCAATGAGATAGCCATGAATGGAATTCCAAAAGCCATTAACGGAACCTCCTTCCACGCCACTCTAGTGGGTCTCTATCGAGAGTAGTAATTTTATCGGGACCATAAATGAGATCCTCTCGGTCTCCTTCAGAGATGTCTACAATTGGTGTGTGAAAGAGCGCATCGTATCTGCATGCACGTACGCAGTCTCCACAAAAGAGACAGCGGGTATAATCGAAATAGAGTGCACAATCTTTCTCGAACTTCTTATCTTCCTTGTCAATACGAATCGCTGCAACAGGGCAAGCACGAACGCATGCGGCACATGCATTACAGGTTTCACGGATATGGATGTGTCGCCCACGTGTTGTTTCTGGATACTCTCTATCTTCAAAGGGATAGAAGTATGTGAAAGGTCTCCTGAAGACCTGACGGAAGGTGTGCTTCAAGATTTTGAATATATCGCCAAGATTACCTACGAACCCCATCCTGTTAACCTCCTATGACTAAGGGAACAAGTCCGGGGATGTATACAAGAGCAAACATCACGAGGACTACATTCAGTATTGATAATGGGAGTAGATACTTCCAACATAGATTGACAACCTGATCCTGTCTAAGACGATAGAAGGATGACGTTACAACAATGAAGAGGAAGAATACTACAAGCCACTTGATTACAAAGTTCGCAATTCCAGCGAGGAAGGGAAGACCATTGAAACCTCCAAGGAATAGTGTAACCATGAGAGCGCTATACAGCATCTGCTCAGCAAACTCAGCGAAGTAAACAACGGTGAAATAGATCCCAGAGAGCTCTGTTCGCCAACCAAAGATGATCTCGGAGTCTGCTACAGGTGCGTCAAAGGGGAATGTACCCACAGAAGCAATGGCAGCTACGAAGAATGTAATAAAATTGATTGGAAGCAAGACAATATACCAGATGTTTGTTTGAGCCAGAACAATACTGTACAAGCTTAGCGAGCCAGCAAGCATAGCAGGTCCAACTGATGAGATTACCATTGGGATCTCCGCTGCAAACTGATTATTCGCAGCTCTGAATCCTCCGATGAGAGAGTACTTGGATCCAGAAACCCACCCAATGAGTAGGGATAACACTGGAACTGCTGTCAAGATGGCAAAGACAAGTACAAGACTTACTGATAGGTCGGGGAATGGTGAGGTTGGAGACCCTAGAATATTCCAGTATGGGTCCCATGGAATAAAGGCGAATGGTAACATAACAATGACTAGTAACAACGATGGTAATATTCGATACATCCATCGTTTTGCCTTGTCAGGGATAATTATCTCCTTGGACATGAGTTTGATTGCATCAGCAAATAACTGGAGACCTCCATATTTGCCCATATGCATGGGACCTCGTCTGTCCTGAAGACGGGCCCAGATTTTTCGGGTATACCAAACCGTGAAGATGAGAGCCAGTAATACAAATATCAGACCTGGAAATACGATCGCCCTGAATAGAAACATGAAGTTCTCAGGAATCATAACCAATGCCCAAGTTCCGTTGAGGATATCCAATATCCAGATAATCCACCACTTGATAATCCACCAGATCCATAGGAGTGCACCAAGGATCCAATCCAATAGCCCACCAAACCAAGCAAAGATGTCGAACGGCCCTTCCCACAAGAAAGGCCACGTAAGAAATCCCCAGATCCAAAAGAGAGCTCCTATGACCCAATCCAATAGCCCACCAATCAAAGCAGAAAAGTCAAATTGCACTTCATAGCCTCCTAGCGATCCCACCAACCAGGGTATGGGTCAAGGCTTCCAAATATTGCAGGGAAATCAGCAAACCGTGCTCCGGGCACAATATGCTTCAATGCATAGTATGACGCAAAACATGGACCCCGTATTTTTGCTCTCCACGGAGTCTGAGCCTTTTCCATTGTTTTGAGCCAGACTGTGGTGATTCCACGGGTCCCCTCAACTCTTCCGTAACCTTCTCCCTCAGGTAATCTGTTTGCTTTTGAACGAGCCTTCGGGTCAATGATTGGACCCTCAGGAAGAAGTGGGAGAAGTTTATCAATGATGTCAAGCGATGTTTCAATTTCCTTGAATCTTTGAAGTAATCTATCGAATGCATCAGATTCTCCAGGATGCTCCTCGTTATTGATCACTGGAACTTCCCAATCAATCATATCATAGGCCAAGTTCGGGTCAGGGTCATCCTTACGCAAGTCCATAGGAATACCGCAGGCTTTGATATTCGGACCGCTAAGACCCCATTTTAGTGCCTGTTTAGCCGTGTAATGAGCTACACCCTCAGTTCGTAATCTGAAGGTAGGACTTCCAGATAGCATGTCTTCAAATACAGGCATTCGATCCTTGACACGTGTAAGTGCCTTTTCCATCTTAGCTAAGAACTTGGGAGTGAAATCGTATTTGACTCCACCAGGAGTAGCATATGAAACCGTGTGGCGTGAGCCAGTTAGCTCTTCAAAAGCATCAAGAGAATATTCTCGGTCAACCCATGGCCAGAGTAACATAACGAAGAGACCTAACTCGCCTGCAAACTGACCCCACCAAAATTGCAATGAATGGATTCGGTTAAACTCCATCATTATTGTTCGCATAATCTTTGCGCGTTCTGGAATCTCTAGGTCGACTATCTTTTCAACTGCTGCGATATATGGATACTCAGCTAAGAAAGCCTCCATCATACAAATACGTTCAAGAATCATTGAGCCTTGTCTGAAATTTCGGAACTCGAGGCACTTTTCTGCGGAGCGATGGAAGTATCCAGCATTTGGATCACACTCAACAATATAATCACCGACAATTGTCAGCTTTGCGGCCCATCCGTGTGCACTGACGTGCTGTGGACCAAACCAAATCACACTGCTTTCATCAAGAATATCAGGACTCATGATGACTCGCCTCCAGGCTTTGGCCTCGGTTTAGGTCGAGCAAGACCAGTTTCATCCATACGACTCCTATCAGTAACAAAGCTCTTTCTCATTGGGAACTTCCCCTCCAACTCATCTGGAAGGAGTAGAAGACGTAAATCTGGGTGATTTTTGAAATTGATTCCGTACAGCTCATGTGTTTCACGTTCATGCCAGTCAAGGCCAGGAAAAATGTCACTAACAGTTTCAATCTCAGGAGTTTCACCTTCAAGACTGACACGTAGCTGAATCAACATCTTGTCTTGGTGGGACCAGAAGATGTAGATTAATTCGTATTTATCCTCAGTTAAATCAACACCAAACATGGATTCTGGTAGAGCATCTGAAACTTCCTCATCAATCATAGTAACAATATCCCGAATCTTCGCTGGTGGCACTACTAGCTCTACTTTGTTACCATCAAGCGGTTTCGACTCGATATCGGGGTACTTGTTGATAATCGTACGAACCAATGTAGCAGCAGAACCGGATGTATTAGACATTCTCATTGTCCCCCAGTGAAATTGGTGTTCCAAGGTCAACTGTACCGTATCGTCGATGGTACATGAGCATCAGAACCATTGCTAGAGCAGTATGAGCCGCCGCCACGGAGATTACAAGAATGATTAGCCCTTGCCCAACAAATGAAAAAGAAGGGCTGTAAATGGAAACAGCAACCAAGGCAATGTTAACGCCGTTGCCCATGATTTCTGCCCCAATGAGTATTCTGATGAGATTACGCTTAACCATCATCCCGTAAGCACCAAGAGCTATCAAGATGAAGGATAAAATAAGGTACCATGAAAGTGGGATCATTCGTCACCGACCTCCTCTGATGGTTCCTCAATAGTTGCTTCGTCCTCTATTGGTTCTTCGACTGATTCGATGCCAAACTCTCCATGGATTGATATTAAGCGCTCAGCTTTATCCATTTTCAAGATAGCAATAGCCCCAACGATTGATGTAAGCAAGATGAGGGCAGCTATCTGCACATAGATGACATTCTCAGACCATAGCCATTGTGATAGGAGTTCCATGTTAAGCTCCAATGGTGGCATATCGGGTGCGAAAGTATCATACCATGGGAAGACTAGTGCAAGTCCTCCAGAGAGCAATCCAACTAAACCAGATATCACAAGTCCAATTCGCCTACGTCTAGGTGTGGCAAAAGTTTCCAGGGAAGAATCCTGTGCCCGGGGAATTAACAGAACTGCGAAGATAATCAATGCACTGATTCCGCCTGTATAAACAGCTATCTGCATTCCAGCTATGAAAGGTGCCTCTAGAAGGAGAAATATGCCTGCAACAAACGAAGCCATGAACCCAAAGAATAATGCGGCATACACAATATTCCTGTGCTCAAGTGCCAGAAAGGCTAGGATGATCACAATTGATGCGATTGCAAGGAATTCAATCTGCTCGAACAAGACTTCAATTTGCATCATTTTCAATGACCTCCGGATCTAATCTCTTCCGATGCTTGCTCAGCCTTAGCCTTGCGATAAAGAGTAAGGGTTTCTTGACCACTGAGAAATGTCTCGGGCATTTTCTTCATGGCAAAACCCATGCCACCCATAATTATCAAAACAAAAACAAGTACTTGCCAAACAACAACCTCACTAAGTCGGAATGATGATGCAGCCAATAACCATAGAAATGCACCCATTACGTCAACAACAACAAAGAGGATTGTATAGACAAGATAGTTGTAAGGATAGGCGATTCTTGCAGGTCCTTCCGGTTCCTCTCCACATTCGTAAGAAGCTGTCTTCTCGCTATTTTGTAAGACATGAGGTCTCAGAACCCATGATGCAGCGAGCATACCAACTACCATCACAACAGCCAAAATGGCCCAGATAATTACAGGAACGAAATCGATGAATAGTCGCATGTGACTATAGACCTCCGAGATTGATTCTTGCCTAAGAATTCAACAAACTTTGCCCGAATCTCTTTCCTAGGAGTGACTCGGTGTTTGTGAAAACTTGAATGGGCGCTGTCGCGACGATGTTAAAAACCATTCGCCCGAAACAGACATCACAAAGGAGTTTTAAGCAGGGCATAGGTTTCACAGCGGCCAAGTAACAAGTGTTCAAAGAGGTCGAATTTATTGTCACTTATCCGAGGCACATTCGTATACTACCTGGTTCTCCTAATTGGTATGGGATTTCTTGGCGTCTATTTCTGGATCATATTAACAGCAGCTATCCTTGATGCAATGGTCAAGCTCGTATTCTTCCTCTCAGGGCTTATTCTGATGATATCCACATTTGCGCTAGCTGCCGCAAAAACAAGATCAGGTCGTACAATACTTACAATATTGTCAGGACTTGTTGGAGGAACTCATGCGTTCATGGATATAGTCCTCTTCCCAGATTGGATGTATGGTACACTCATGTTCTTCTGGCTTCTCTTTGGTCTATTGCTAGCTTGCGCTGCAATTGCCTGGTTGCCAGAAACAGATTTTGAAACAACCGCTGAGTGAATAGAAAATTTACTCAGATACAGGTTCTTCAGGTTTCGCTTCCTCAGAGTCAGCTTCAGGTTTCTCTTCCTCGGAGTCAGCTATAGGCTCTTCTGATGGTTCTTCAACAACAGGTTCTGGTTCAGGTTCTTCCTTGGGTGGTCCATAGTGAAGGCTAGAAACATCAAGCATACCTGATGAGGTACCGGCTTCATAGGATTGGATTATTGAAAAACCACCTGCAGTAAGAATTGCACTCCCTATGCCCCACGCTGAGAACATAACGAGATTTCCAAGGATATCTGTATTCAATGAAACAACATTAGCAATAATGAAGAAAAACAATCCTGCAATAACAGAAGGACCAAGCATCGCCATTTTTGCTTTACCTCGACTTGGTCGTAGGTATCCTGTAAATACTAGCACCATCAATGGTGGAAGAATCATCAGTAAGAACATGTAGAAGAAATTGGAAACCGCAAAGAAGCTCGCAGCTGCAGTAGGATTAGTCCAAATTATATATGCAAAGTTGGCATAGTATGCTCCCATGAGAAGCACACCAATCCAAATCAAGCAATAGGGTCCGTTATCTTCGCGTAGTGCCATCTATAGAACCAACCCCATTGCGTCTTGATTTTCGTTTTTATTCTGCCAATGTGTTGAACCAGCTCTGATCTTGTTTTGAAGAATCAGATGTGCACGCACAAAGTCTGCAGGCTTAGGCGGGCATCCTGGGATGAAAACGTCCACAGGTACTACTTGCTCTGCAGGAGTAACGAGTGAGTATCCATCAAAGAACATTCCTCCTGACGCAGCGCACTGTCCATAAGAGATGACGAACTTTGGCTCAGGCATCTGTTCGTAGATTCTTCTGAGTCTCGGAGCCATCTTCTTAGTCAAGGAGCCAGAAATCCAGAGGACGTCAGTCTGTCTTGGACCAAATAGTGGAAGCATTCCAAATCGCTCAAGATCCCACCTAGATGCAACCGCAGCAGCACCGTCAGCCATACAACATCCAAGACCATATTGAATGGGCCAAGGACTGTGAGCACGACCCCATCGAAGTATCCACTTAAGCGGTGGAACATTTTGAAGCCATTTCAATAGGATAGGAGCAATACGACCGAAACCGTTTCGCATCATGTCGAAGCCAATCCACATGGGGTACTTGCCAATTCTGAGCATGAAGGGTAACCAGTAAGCAAAGATTTTGCCAGGGTTGGAAATCTCTTTCTTGTCCCACTTCAACTTTGCAGCTCGAATTCTTGCGAGCCGTCTCTTTCCAAAATAAATGTGGGCATAATTTGCGAACCATATTCCAGTTGAGTGTGGATGTCCGCCATGACGCTGTGCAATTTTGAATATGACAAAGCTCTGTGACCAAGAGAGCATGTACAGGAATCGTCGTTCATCTTCAAGAAAGTAACCCATCATCGTGACAGCATTCTTAGAGTTAACATAGCCGTCAATCCCTGCTCTAGCAGAGGCTTGTTCAAATTGGAAATCATCAAAGATGGCAGCAAGATTCTCAAGTGGTGCGAAAGCTTGCCCTACGACCAGTGTGGGTCCTGCCTTCTTGATGCGCATTGGATGGTAGCGCTCTTCCCACTCATGTTCACTGATCTTCTCATCGTATGATATTCCCTTATGTTCTGCAGTAATTCGGCGAACTACCTTTTCTCCGGCATCAATCTCTTCTTGGTCACCTTCATAGACAACCATGATTGTGCAGTGATGAACTGGATATGGAAATGTCCAATCTTCTTCCCAAGTAAGTTTCTTGAGGTCAGTGTATTTTGATTCCTCAAATTTGATTGTGAAGGGAAGTGGTCCGTCTTCCAAGATCTTCTCGATTGCCAAATTCATCAAATAATTTTCTGGAAAACTAGAAACAAAGGCTTGGATCTTGGTCAATGGTTTAATCTTCAAAGTTATTTTTGTGATGATTCCAAGAATACCCTCTGTATCGCAGAACAGGTCTCTATCATCAGTTCGAATTAATTTCCCATTAGGTAGTACAACTTCGAACTCAACACAGCTCTCATTAATTGTACCGTATTTTAAACTACCAATCCCATCTCCTCCCTGAGCCACCCATCCGCCTATTGTGGCAGATAAAGCTGAAGAAGGATAAGTTCGAAGATCCAATCCAAGTTGATTGAGTTCGAATTGTAAGTGTGTCCAGCTCATTCCAGGTTCAACATCTACAGTTAGGTTTTCCTCATCAACTGAGAGTATTTTTTCCATACGCCGCATGTCTACAATGATTCCGCCCTTACGGGGAATTGCACCGCCGTAACCAGAAGTGCCTGCACCACGAGGAACAAGTGGAACCTTTTCATTCCTTGCAAAATTGTATAGAGCCTGTACTTCTTCTGCTGAGATTGGTTGAACAATTGCGTCAGGATTAGTATTCATCATCCAGCCAACTTGCTTGGGTAGAGAACCGACATCCATCGAACTTAGAAGCAGTTCATGCTTAGCTTTGATTAGCCGGTCTCCGAATATTTCTGACAGTTGCTCTGTCTGCTTCTTCTTGAGTCCCATGAAATTACTCTCCGGATGCTGAATCTTGGAGGGTTATGGCAAAGCGAGGATTGGTATTTGTTAAAAACCTAGCGAGAGATACGATTGTACAGGAATCAGACGATACTAGTGGAAACGTTTTAAGGCAGACAAGTATAGCAGCTCAATCACAGGTGATTGGAAAAATCATCATTACCTCGCTCTGGAGAACTGAATTATGGAATTTCCAGCATTGAAGGAATTCGGACTGCAGGACTACCCTTTCGTATGTGCTCAATGTAGCTACTGTCAGATAGGGCACGGAGCTTGTCCAACATACAAAGTAAAACGGACAGACAGTTATTCAGGTAAGGGCAAAATGCTTCTTGCTCGCGCATTATTGCTGGGTAGGATAAGTCCTCTTGATGGTCTCCAAGGTTTGGCAGACGCCATCTATGGCTGCACACTTTGCGGAGGCTGTGAGGAAGTATGTCAGACTGACATACCCTTTGTTAAGATCTATCAGGTGTTGAGAGGAGATTTCATGAAATGGGGCATGTGGCCCGAGAACATGAAATTGGCTAAAGAAACCGTCCTCAAGTCCTGTAATATTCAAGGACAATCCCAAATGGATCGTATCGAAGGCTGGTCATATTGGACCCCTAACGAAGACGATCTTCTTGATAGACAGGGCAAACCTTCAGAAACAGCTTTCTTCTTTGGATGTTCCTCATCATATCGAGGAGTTTCCATTCAGGCGACAATCGCTACAACTCTAATTCTCGATAAAATTGGCGAAGATTACACGATCCTCGGAGAAGAGGAGTACTGTTGCGGAGCACCACTCATCATGATGGGTGACTTTGAAGGTGCGAGAACCCTTGCAGAACACACTATAGCAAAGTACAAGGAACTCGGAGTCAAGCGTGTCTTTACGAACTGTCCTGGTTGCTATAAAATGTGGTCTCATGAATTCAAAGAGTTCCTAGGTATAGATCACGGTTTCGAAGTTCTCTATGGTTACGAATATATCGCGGATCTCATCAAACAAGACAAGATCGAATTCAACACTCCATTAAACATCAAAATGACCTATCACGATGGTTGTGATGCGGGTCGAAATGCTGGATACTATGATGAACCAAGAGAAATCATAAAAGCATTACCTGGAGTCGAATTCGAAGAGCTTCCTCACAACCGAGAGCATTGCTATTGTTGCGGAAGTGGCGGTGTGCTTAGAGCCTTCGACCATGAGTTTGCAGGTGAAATCAGCAAATTAAAAGCAGAAGATGTAAGCCGAACTCAAGCTGATGTTGTTTCCTCAGGATGCCCTTCATGTGTTGAGTATTTGAAGGATCAACTTCCTCAAGCAGGCTGTAACAAAGAGGTGAAAGACCTCATGGTTCTTGCAGCTCAAGCGATGGGACTAACTTGGGATGGTCTGGACGAGCTCTATGAATGAGTTTCTTCTGTCATAATCGAACTTATGTATTGCTGGAGAGGAATTGCTTTAAGGCGTATTAGTTTGAAAACTAATTCAACTGAAACAGCTACTGGTGACCTTGAAATGCGAGAACGTCGAGCTAAAACGGACATTGTTCGTGATACTTCAGGTGATACTGAAAATGCTCCTCAAAAGGCCAGAAACAAACTGCAGACAAGCAAGGAACTCCATAGACGTCTTGCTGTTATTGATGAAGAGATCATCCGGGTCTTTAACTCAGAGAGAGGTGAACCCGAGATTCTCTATGACACGGCATTACACCTTCTTCAAGCAGGAGGTAAGCATGTTCGGTCTCTAATTACCGCACTCAGCTGTGAAGCTGTAGGGGGTACATTTGAAGAAGCTCTTCCCTATGCTGTTGCCACAGAGTTCGTACAAACAGCCAGTCTAATTCATGATGACGTAATCGATGATGATGACAAACGCCGAGGTGTTGAGAGCACACACAAGAAATTTGGCACTAGAATGGCTATTCTCGCAGGGGACTTACTAATAGCTAGAGCTGTGAAGCTTGTTAGTCAGCATGCAACACCGGAACTCTTGGATATAGTAGCAACTACCGGAGTCAAAATGTGCGAAGGCGAAGCATTAGATATTCTGATGTATGTCGTAGAACCGAAGCTCCTGACAAAAGAATCCTATTTTGAGGTAGTACGACGAAAAACGGTTTCTTTCATGCGGGGTGCAGCAAGGACTGGTGCAACAATTGGTAAGGCAACTGAAGAACAGATAGAAATTCTCAATTCCTACGGAGAGCAAATTGGATATGCATTCCAATTAAGAGACGACATTCTTGATGTAATAGCCAGTGAAACCTCAACTGGAAAGACTGCGCTTTCAGATCTCAAAGGTAACAAGACTAACTTCGTACTCATCCACGCGTTGAGTGAGAGCACCGAGGAAGAAGTCAATAAATGCACTGAACTTTTGAAGGAAGGAAAAACTGATTTTGCTTTAGAATTAATCAAGCAATCTGGCGCAGTTGAGTATACTAGCACTCTAGCTCAGGAATATGCTGGGAAGGCAAAAGACGCCATTAGAAACAAAGGACTCCTGAATGAAGATCTTCTTTTTGTCTTGGCAGATCATGCAGGAGAGAGGGACTTCTAATTTACAATCATATTGAATGCTCTCACAAATGTTTTCGAAACAAAATCAACAGGAGCAGGAAGTCTACATCGAATTAATGGTTCTAGAAACTGCTTTCCTGCAAAACGCATGCAGACATCAGTAAGTGAATCTGAGAGCATAACACTATCTGCGATTCTGAGTACTGAGAGAGCAGTATTGAGCTCCTTTTCAAATTCGTATTTCCAGATCCTGTCGTATGTACTCAATGGAGTTTGTCTTTCAAGATGTGCTGCAATTACATGACCAGCGATGGAACCACCACTGAGAGCGGTAGGAATCCCACCACCGTTTGATGCCATTACATGTCCGGCAGCATCACCAACTAAAACTGCGTTCTCTGAGGAAGTAGTTGGAACAGGACCAGCAACGGGGATAATTGCACCAACTCGTGAAACCACCTTCGCTCGTTTCAACTGTGGTGCAGCAATCTTGTTTTTTGATATGAAGTGTTTCAGATAGGTCAACAATGAAGTGCCTGGAGTGGAGATACATCTCCTAATACCAAATCCGACATTCGCCATCGAATCACCTTTTGGTATAATCCACGAATATCCACCGGGTGCAATATCTTTTCCAAAGTACATTTGGACAACAGCTTCATCACACTCTACATCTTTCATAATGAAATTGATCGATGGACTTAGGTCGTGTTCTGGTGATGAATATGAATTACCGAGTGTTTTCGATATTAACGAACTCGGACCATCGGCGCCTACTACGATTCGGGCATCAAGTTGATTCGGCCCAATCTTTGATTTAATCTTGAGACCATTCGTTTCTGATCGGTCAAGAACAGTAGATTGTAGAAAAATTTCACACCCAGCATCTGAAGCTTGATGTGCTAGATATTGATCATACTTTGTTCGGTCAATGATATTGGTTCCAAACTTGAATTCAACTGCATGACCCTGAGGGGATATCAACTGTGTTCGGGAAGTCTTGTTCGTAATGAACTCTTTTGGAACATTACCGAGATGCTGAAGTCTTTTTGAGCGAGGAAAAATATCAAGGAGCTCTGGAATAGTTGGGAGAAGTTCTCCACAGTGAATTGGAACTCCGATCTTTGAACGTCTCTCAATTATAGCTGTCTTGTATCCCTTCCGTGCGAGGATTCTAGCTGTAGTTGAACCAGCTGGTCCTGCTCCGACCACTACTACATCAAACGAAGGACTCACTATAATTGCTCCAACCTCAAAATTCAGTTGGGATGTATAAAGCCTTCTTTGAGTATTTTGACTAGGCTAATTTCCTACGGATGAGAATGGCTAATATCGTTATGATTACGATAATGGTAACAATCCAAATAACGACAATAGTATTGCCAATAGCATCAGTATAGCCAATAGAATTGGTATTTGTAGTGGATGTAAAAGGTGTATCAAAAGAAAATTCGATATAGTTTCCTTCCATGCTACTCACATTGAACTCCCAAATTGCATCTGTTCGAATTCCATCTACTGTTAGAGTGAGACATTCTTCGGGTTCGAAGGATTTGGAAGAAAAAGGTTCTACCTCGACAACGTGAACGTGGATTCTTTGCAATGTATCACCATCAAAAGTGCGAGCACTTCCAAAAATATATTGATACTCCCAATGGTCCCGTCCTTCCGCTATGGCCATGTGATCAAGTGTGAAGATATAATTTGAAAGTACATGAATGAAAATCGTTGAATTTGCATCAAGGCCTATTTCAAAGCACGCAAAGCTCGCACGGATATTTGTGTATTGCCAATAGTAAGTGACCAAATCACTATCATTTGAAAAGGTAGATTCTAAAAGATCGTCCCACGTTAGAAGGGTGTATTCGACCTCAGTTTCATTTACAGAAATCTGCATA
>JAUWOU010000250.1 GCA_030612005.1 Candidatus Thorarchaeota archaeon
GGCGGCATTGAAAGACTCGGTCGAGCATATAGGTAATGAGTTTAAGCTTGAGGTGGTCATTCATAGTTCAGAGAAACCAGACTATGACCCACAGAACAAGGCCAGATTTGCGTTACCGGGAAGAGTATCTCTGTTCCTAGAGTGAATCGAATTAGGGACCATAATTCTTGCTATCGTATGCGTGTAGAGATTGCTTTATATTGATAATATACACTATTAACTTATATTATGTTTCAAAATGGACTCAGAAACCCTAGTGGAAAGTGAAATTGATGCAAGAAACTCAAATTGTCATAGACTATATCCTGATACTGTCGTTCTTAACGCTGTACGGGACTGTGACATGGAGTTTCATCAGATATTCTACTCGTGAAAGCTACAGATATTGGGCTGTTGGCTGGGTTATCTATTCCTTTGGAGCTCTCTGTGTTTTATGGTTTCCGGCTGAGGGATTAAACCTCCTTGATGCAATTACTCTTGCTGGAATGTATGTGGGTTCAACCTTAATTTATGATGGAAGTTGTGGTAAAAGGTTAACTCGAAAAAGAATTCCGATCTATTTGATTGGAATAGTTTTGCTCACGGTATTCGTGGTTGTGGGAATATTTCTGAACCTGCCGTTCTACTTAGTGTTCGCACCTTTAGGATTTCACATTGCTTACATTTGTTTTCATTCTGCAAAGATTGTATATGAGATTCAAGAACCCATAGGACAACCAAAGGTATGGATGATAGGTGGGCTGACTACTTGGGGTTTAACTTGGTTAATCTTTCCTGCAGTTGCTTTCATTCCAGAAGTCTACTCAGTATTTCTGATTGCCCAAGCTATTAGTGTGGTTGTGACCGGTGCATCTATGCTCACTTTGTTTATGAGAACTGTGACCCGTGATCTTGAGAAACAACATCAGGTAACGCAAATAACGTCAGGACTTGTACAACACGATATTAGGAATTACATTCAAGTCGCCAGACTTGCTTTAGATCTAATAGAAAACCCTAGCCTTGTGAATGATCATTGGATAGATGTAGCGTCAAACAGTTTGGACGATGCAAGAGAATTTGTTGATGAAATGCGCGATGTTACAGCAACACTGACACGGTTCAAACCAAATCTAGAGGCACAGAATCTTCTTACAATTATCAACTCAGCAAAGAATAGAGTGATACAGGAATATTTTCTAACATCTGAGCAGTTTAAAATACAGATTAGCGAAGACATCACTATCTTCACCTGCCGTCTATCAAAAGAACTGTTCTGGAATATTTTCGATAACGCATTCAAACACGGTAGTGACAGCCTAAATGTAGTAGAAACACAATCAGACAGCAGTAAATTTAAGCTAGAGATTAGTGATCGGGGTGGTGGAGTGTCTGAAGAAATCAAGAGGTTCCTGAATAATACAGATTCACTCTCAGAGTCTGTTGCGCCAGGAGTAGGTCTTGGACTCGTGCTTATCCATGGTCTCGCTCTTTTGTGTCGAGTACAATTGCATGTTGATGATGTTATTGAGGAATCCGCGATTGTTGGAACAAAGTATACGCTGATTTTCAGAACCACTAATTGATTCATTTTATCATGGAATCTGGACGTTTCAAAGATTGGTGATTCCTTATGCGGAAACGATTAGATGGAGATTAAACAATCGGTCCTGCTTTCTTCCCCAGTTTTTTAGCTGCTTCTTCCAGTGTGTATCCTTCTATAGAGGGAGGAAGACCAGTTTCTTCAAGTGGAATGACCAGTTTCATTCCCTCAGCCTTTGAATACACTCCAAGACCGACACTCTCTCCAACTTGAATGACCCTCATCTTCTTGAAGACCCGCTGAGTCTTAAGGAATCCATCAGTGCAAGCCATTACAATGAGGACGGTACCCTCTTCAAAGATTTCTTTAGTAGCAGGATGTTTGGTGCGAAGGCGAATGAGTGGTGGTTGACAACCCACTCCAATTATCTCTTGATGAGTGACGTTGTATCCGTCTTTCTCAAGTGCTTTCGCCAGAGCTTCGAGATGCGCACGTCCACCAAGATTGGAGTATTTTGTACAGTCATTACACGACCACAGAATTATCCGGTCAGCTTCAACGATATGCTCCTTGAGTTGTTCGTACTCCATACTACGCAGCACAACTATCATAGTTCGACCCCCTCTGGAGCAACAACCTTTTGCATATCCGATAAAACAGGTATCCCTAATGTCCTAACTCCTGCAATTACTGGAATATTCGGAAACTTGCGTTTGATAACAGTCCAGCCGGCCCAACAACCTAGACAGAGGATCTTATCAACCCGGTCAATAGGATCTGCATGGTCATAATAGTCTGCATTGCATCCTGTTGTTAGTACAATCTCTTCTACAATATCGACGCCAACTTCTTTCACGAGAAGACCAGCAATCTCCTCCATCAATTTGGCACTTCCTGCATCCTGTGATCGTGTGCAGGTATTGCAGGTGACAATAGAAATCTTCTCTCCTTTCTTGAACTGTGCTTTAATTTTCTCGTATGGAACAGCTTCAACAGCGCAGACCATTTCTAGCCCTCCTGTGGTAGGATGATTCTACTAGCATGGCCTCCGGCCTTCTCAATCCGTTTTTCTGTTGTTTCATGATAATCCTCGATGAAATCCTCACGACTTCCAAAGACAAGTGCCTGAGTGGGACACAGCTCGACACATGCAGGAACCTTACCGAGCTTCTGTCTGTCTATACACATATCACACTTGACAACCTTACCAAGGTCTTTCCTATAGATAGGTACACCCCATGGACATACGTATTAGCAGGAGCGACATCCTATACATTTCTCAGCATCAATCAGTACGATATCATCCTTAATCTCAATAGCCTCAGATGGACAGACCTTTTCGCAGGGTGCATCCTTACAATGTGCACATCGAAATGGAACAGGAACTCCATGATAACTATCTACAAAACATAGCGCTGTACCATTCTCTCTCTTACAGGCCTCAACACACTCTTCACATCCCAAGCACCGATTCATAATCAAGAAGACATTTTGTGACATTTTTCTGCCTCATTTCTTTCGTTTCAATGCTGGATGCGCTACCTCTGCTACAACTTGTGCGAGTTTCTTTCTCTTGCATGCAGAACAGGTCGTGAAGGGTTTGAATGGAAGATTAAGTCCTTCAAGAAACTCTTCTGCTTTCTTCTCCGAGATCTTTTTCTCAAGATTCTCACAGAATGGCTTTGGATTGAAGTAATCACCACACTCAGAGCACTTCTGCATGGGAAGATCGAAATCCCATATTGGTTCGTTCAATAGAAATGACAGAAGTTCAAAGCCTGGAGCAATCTCTATTGCTTCTTGTGGGCAGACCTTCTCACATTCCTTACAGACAAGGCATTGAGCATACAAGGTTCCAAATCGCCGTTTATTCTGAACATCTTCGATCTTAATGGCATCCTCTGGGCAGACGTTGTAACATGCGTAGCAGCCAGTACACTTGTCAGGGTCTCTCTTTGGAAATCCATAACCCTCGACGACCTCTTCGGGATCGAAATACAGTGGC
>JAUWOU010000139.1 GCA_030612005.1 Candidatus Thorarchaeota archaeon
TTTCTTCCTCCGGGCTTTCAGTATGGCTCTATCTCTAGGAGTGAACCACATCCCTAGTCCGTTCATAATGTTCTATAATCATGCGAGTATATGAACTCCTACGAGAATATGATATTGCACTAATCTTTGAATGTGCGCAGATAGCCCTCAGTGAAAGGGATAGGTTATCTTCATGGTAGTAAATCTTACATATTTTCTTACATTTTGCGTCAGTAGTTATTTAGGAATCTTCACTCTACATCTACAACTGATGAAACTCTCATAATCGAATCTTTAATGAACTCCATATTTTCTATTGTCAGTTCGATTGCATCATTCGGGCACACTTCCACGCACCTTCCGCACCCTCTACATGCATCACTGATTATGGCCTTTCCGTCGACCATTGAAATTGCTTTGACAAAGCAGATATCCGTTTCAATACAGGTGCCACATCCTACGCATGCATCAGTTACCTTCACATCCACACCTGGCATCTTGGTTATCTTTCTACCAATCTCTGCCTTTATGTCTGGAAGCATCTTCCATAGACAACAACAGGGGCAGCAATTGCACACTGTGAGTAACTTGTCACCTGGGCCAATCCCTAACCAAGACGTATCTAGTTTGTTTCTTCCAATCAGATGAACTAATCCCGTTTCTCTGCATCTCTTCACATGTTCATGTGCTTCTTCTTTGGATACACGGCGACCTAACTTAGGATTGATACCTTCAGTTGCCTCCCCCATAAAGAGACATCCATACTCGATGGGGTAGTCTTCACATTTTGCTGCATCTCGACAGATACAGAAATTCATAATCCAGTGATAATTTGCCTTTTCAATGAAGTGATGAACAATCTCAGAAGGAAGAGCAGCTTCCTCTGGTCTGTCTAATTTCTTACCAATCTGGATGGTCATTTGCGCGACACTATCCTTTGGCAAGTACATTACATCGTCCCCTTCGAATAGCATCTTATCGACAAGTCTTCCAAGTAATGGTACCTTGGTCAATTTAGCTAGAAATCGTCTTCTTGGGAATGCTCTCTTTAGAAGGTTAACAGTCCACAGAGGTTTCGCCATAAATTGGCATCCATAGAACACCCCCTCATATTAGTATCGAAAAAAGAAAAAAACTCTCAGAATTGGTCAAATTCATCATAGCAGTTCTTGTTTCAAGAATCACTATCTACTTATGCTCTCGTTCTTACTTTTCAAATCGGAACTGAGAGGAATATTCAATGAAATTGGTCAGAATTCTTGTAATCATTGTTATCTTAGTGGGAATTATTGCAGCAATCGCGGCTACAATATATGGATGGGTTTTAGGTCAGACGATCTTCATCACCACATACAACGTAAAGGCTAATGTCAATTATTGGGCAACTTGGACCTTACAAAATAATATTTTCACAGCATCATTATTACTTGCAATTCTAAGCAGTCTCATTACTATATGGTCTAGGTCTTCCTTCCTCTCATTTATGTCTGCACTCACACAGACAGGACCATCCGCAAGGGTTGCACTTGACCAGAAATCCGCAATTTTATGGAGGCTCCTTGAATTCGGAGCATTCTTCCTATTCTATGTATCAACTGGTGGTTATGCAGTAACTGGTCAAAATGTAGCGTTTCTCATGATGCTCGCGGGAGATGGTTCTATCTCGATATCCGCAGACCAACTTACTACACTCTTTGCTTTACCCTTTGCACCGGGAACTTCCGCTGCATCAATCCAATCTCTCATACCTGCCATGGAAATGTATCAGCTCTATCTTGGTCTTGTTGCTACTGTTATTTTTGCAACAGCAGCTCGCTTTACATTAAGCATCATAACAGACCTCATGATGCAGAGGCGAGACATCTTTGTTGTGATTTCAAAGGGTCTCTTAGTAGGTGCATTGGTACTTCTACTGGAAATTCTTGCAGTACCTACTTGGACGGTGAATGCAGGGACTTGGATGAGCTACATTGCTATGATTATAGCTCTGGGTGCATGTCTCTTTGGTTCCTTTGCTTTCATGGTGATTAGAGTTAGATCCGGTGATGTCAGACAACGGCTCAAAACAAAGATAGCATCACTTGAGGGTGATCTAGCACGTCTTCAGGGAGAATTACTCTCTCTCAGACAGGAGTATGAAGCTGCTTCGCTCTCTGCAGAAGATTACCGAAAACGCGTTGGTCTACTCATGGAGGACCGTGCTAATATTGCAAACGAGCTCCGGCGTCTAAAACTTGAACGCCTAATTCCAATAGGGGGAAGTCCTCGCAACTTCGCTCTGCTTGCAGTCTTCTTGATTGCTATTGTTGTAATGCTTCCAATAACGCAGGGACTCTATTATGGAATTCAAATGCAAGGTGACAAGTATGTTGATTGGAAGTTTAATCTTGAAACTGCGAAGGAAATCGAGATTACAAACTGGGCTGCAGGAATAGGTGATCTTGAGATCAAGTCTTTGGATGACCTCACTTCGAATGCTACACCTGCAAGTGAAATAGAATCACTAACTAACGTGCGGCAATGGGACCAAACGGCGAGTTACTTGCGTATGCGGAATCAAATTGGTGCGAATTGGATGCAGTTAGCGGATTCTGATATTGTGTACCTCAAAAATCATGAATACTGGATTGCGCCCCTGACATTCGAAGTAGGTCAAACATGGACCAGCTTCATCAACCAACATATTATCTACACTCACACAGAGGGGATGATCGTTCTAGATGCCTATAGTGGTGAACTAATAGAAGACGACAATCTAGTTGCCTTACTAAACCGAACAGAAGAAGTCAACTTTTTCTATGGAGAAGGCCTAGGATTCAGCGACAGTGTCTTTGTGAATGTGGAGAATTTCGAAGAGGTTGGAAACAGCTCGTTTAGTGGAACCCCTGACTACACACTCACAGGCTTTGAATCATTTTACTACCTCTTGACACTTGGTACTCAAGCCTGGTCTTACTTTGGACAAGATATGGACATGTTAGTAGAACGTGACATTAAATCTCGCGTTCAATCGATTATGCTCCAGGGACTTAGGGTAGACTCAGACCCATATATTGTCATAAATCCCACCGGGGATATATTCTATGCAGTTTCAATCTTCATAGACTATGATCTCTCAACAGGTTATGCCCATGAGAACTACATGCGGTTCATGGGAGTGGTCCTTGTCGATATTGAAACTGGAGAAATGGAATTCTACGACTCACCAGAGTCTGGTGAAAGCATCTTTCTCGATAGTACCTACAGGGAATACTATGATTGGCAAGAAACCCCTGATTGGCTTCAGTCACAGATGAAGTGGCCTGAGGATCTCTATGAGCGGCAGCTAGCTACAGCCTACATCTTTCATGTTGATGAACCGAATACATGGCTTGGAGGTGTAGACTTTCACCAGAAGCCAAGTACATCAGACACACGTTATGTCATCATGAACATTGAAGGAGAGGAGCGTTTCATCGCTTACCATAACGCTGAATTTAGGATTGCAAGTTCTGCTGTATCGGCGCATAATCTTGCAGGAATCTACGTCATGGGGTGCGGTGACAAACATTTCGGACAAATGACGTTCTATAGAGCTGGAGAAATTGGAGCATCGAACTGGTTGGGACCAACTGCCGTCGTTCAGGCTTTTGAAACAAATGATGTGGTTCGAACGCAACTTCAACTCTGGGGTTCACATAGGTATGGAAACCGATTACTGTATCACCTCGGCGGAGACCTGTTCTTTATTGTTCCAGTATTCCTTGAGGTAGAAACCTCTACGAATCGAGTAATTCAGAAGCTTGGCGGAGTGGGTCTAGTCGATGCCTATACAGGAGAACGTGTAGAACTAGGTGAGAATGTCATTGAAGCATACTACAAAATGTTTGGACTTCTAAACAGAAGTACCATTGAACAGGGTGAAGTAGGCTTTGAATCTGCTTTGTTCTCTCCAATATCAATAGACTCGGGAGAATTTACAAATCTTATCACTTTGATGCGTAATAATGCCAACACAACACAGCATCTCTATCTGGATATAGTGGTTCCTCCAACAAACGTGCAATACACTGCGAACTTCACTATCATATGGCATGGATTAGAAGTTACACCAATGTTGTATGGAACAAATTCAACGTATACACTTGATATTGGCAATCTTGGCGCTGGGGACTTGTATGGTACAACACCATTCATCACAGTAATACTTCCTGAAGGTACTGTGCTGCAACAATTCCTGATCCAGGTGATTCTAAGAACAGATGATGGTGTGGTTGACCAAATCAACCTCCTCCTCACGGTCACTTAGTATCTTGGTGTGTTCTGTACCACTCTGAGGTTTCTTGAAGACCTCTCTCAAGTGGAATCGAGGGAGTGAAGCCCAGCAACTTCTGGGCTCTCTCCATACTGCCAATACTGTCTTTGACATCCCCAAGTCTAGGTGCTACATGAACAATCTCAGATTTGCAGCCTTGAACATTCTCCTTCATCAGCTGTGCTAGACGCAGAATAGAGATCAAATCTGGTCCAGAGATATTGATTGTTGCACCAATGGCTGTATTCAGTTCTCCAGCAAGTAGTGTTGCTCGTGCAACATCTGAAACGTGAACAAAGCTCCTTGTTTGCTCCCCATCCCCCTCTATTTTTATGGGTTCGTTTGCTAAGGCGTGATTTGTAAATATTGAAACTACTCCACTATATTCTGAAAAGGCTTGACGGGGTCCATAAACATTGAAGTAGCGGAGAATTGTTGAGTCAATATCAAAAGCTGAACTATACGAACGAATGTACATCTCTGCTGCGATTTTCGAAGCAGCATATGGACTCATTGGATTGAAACCAAAATCCTCATGGACAGGCATTTCCTCAGGGTCGCCATATACAGCTGCGCTCGAACTAAAAACCACGCGTTTTGTATTTGACTCTCTTGCCAGCTCCAGAATGTTGACAGTTCCTCTGGTATTTACATCATTTACTAAACGCGGGTCTTCAATTGATAATGTGACTGAGGATATTGCTGCAAGATGATAAATTACATCAACATCACTATCAATGTGACTGGCTAAATCATCATCACGGATATCTGCTATCACTAACTGAAACTTGTCATTATTCATTGAATCGGAGAGGTTTTCCTTTTTTCCAGTTCTCATGCTATCGATACCAATCACATTATACCCTTTCAACAAGAGTTGATCAACAAGATGGCTTGCGATGAATCCACTTGCCCCAGTCACAACGATATTAGTCATTTTCGAAAATATCCATGATTATGTCGCTTCTAATCCTTTCCATAGACAACTATCTGTTCGCAAGAGCTTTCCGAATAACATTCAGGACTGCTAGGAAGAAGAGAATTGGTCCTAGGAATAGCATGCCTAGGTAGAATAGCGTTCCTAGAATCAAAGCGATACCTGGTATCAATGCCCATGTTACTGCCAGCATAATGAGCATAATCAAAGCCCAGGTGATTTGTCCAAAATTAAGAATTCCTTCAGGGAGCTCTATGGTCTTTCGATTATCTCTAGGACTGAGGAATATCATAGCTATCACAAAAATATAGAATGCTATTGTTAGGAGTATAGTTCCTATACCTGGGATTCTCTCAGGTAGAAGCATGAGAAATGTGATTGCGTACAATATAATCAGGTAGACGACTATAATGGACATACCTCTATCTCCGAGTCTGAGCGATTCAAGATCAAGTGGTCTT
This sequence comes from Candidatus Thorarchaeota archaeon, assembly GCA_030612005.1. Lineage (GTDB taxonomy): Archaea > Asgardarchaeota > Thorarchaeia > Thorarchaeales > Thorarchaeaceae > SMTZ1-45. The sequence goes on from JAUWOU010000139.1 coordinate 5,672, forward strand.
TTATTCCATGATGTTGCTATCCAGCTCAGTAAGAAGATGTACACAAAATTGATGCCACCTGCAAACAAGATAGCTATACTTTCCGCATTGAGTCCCATTGTAATCAAGAGTGAACCCGCGAGAGTGATGATCCCAAGTATGATTTTGTTGCGGGTACCTGAGGATATTACTCTCAGATGTGATGTGTGAATAGCTCCTGCTTCACCTTTGTTTGTTGCTTGAATGATTATTTGAAATACAAGTATGGGGATAATGAATGAGAATAATGCATGCCAAAATAGCGCAATTACCAAGAATTCTCCAATAGCAAATCCAAGAAATGTTCCAAACGCTGGAACCTCTCCCATATATCCTGCCCAAATCACTTTTGTAATCCAACCCTCATACAGTCCGAAAATTACACCCCATAGATACAATTGAGTAAGAGAAGTTCGTTCATATTTCATAGCTAGGTTAAGAAGAAGCAAAGCATGTGCCCAGTAAAGTGGAAGAGCCACAAACCAACCCCATGCTCCTAAGAACCATAACGGAGCTGATCCTGAAAACATCTCTGCAAAGATCATGGAAAGAAATCCAAATAGGACGATTGCTAACAGACTGGATCCTTTCTTTGCTCCTTCTTCTGACATGTTATGTGCTTCTAACAAACGCCTTTATAATCTACATCGTGCATGTGTGGTGAGTGACACTCAACTGCAAGATACTTCTGTGTTCCACCCTTCCCCTGCCAGTGTCACCACCTCTCACATTCCTATAGAATGTGAAATTAACAAGAGCATTGTTAACCTTCATCAGGATAGAATCCCTCCTGAAGACCTGACCTCCTTCTCCTGTTTTATTAACTGGAGCATCACTTCCAGCAACAGAGAAGTTTCCAGCAGACACGCTCTCAACAAGGACCCTCGTTTCGAGTTTACTGTTGACGACTAACAGATCAAGGTGTGACGATTCAAAATCAGTTTGTCGCGGTTTATCACACCTACAGCTGTTATATCAAGTGGTGTTCTCAACGACATTTCGCTGAGAAACATAACACGACTGGATACTGATCGTGAGTAGTCATTGTTATTAGAGAATCCTCCCATCTTCTAGACGAGGAAATAAAGTTGGGTGATGAAGTCAAATTACCCTCTGTTAACCGTCGGAATCTTAGCGTTCCCCTTCTCTGGGGGATTATCTCAGTATTGATAATGGGAGCTCCAGTGTTTTTCTTGTGGCAACGTGCAACAATCGGCAGCTCATCCCTTTCTTCGCTGATGCTTTATTCCGCAGAGGTCACGAGCGCCGCAATAGTATCTCTAATGGTCTTGATTCCTTGTGCTCTAACTCTATACGACGCCCTACGTCTCGATGAAGACCTCGGGCTAGCAGATTTGAGCGCATGTATGACTCACAGGGACCATCAGTCGTTTGACTGTTGTGGAGTATGCGGGAAGCCCTTTTGCGTGGAGTGTTTCAGTCACATCCAAAATGGAATCCGGAGAAGGATTGGATATCGCTTTGGCTTTACAGGGGTTGTCTGTATGGTGTGCGCACATCGGCGCCGTTTCGCTGTTGGTATTCCCCTCCTTGTCGGGTTTGCCATTCTTTTCCTGACAATGGTCTCAGTTGTTTATTCATTGCCAATGGCTTCAATGTTTTTTGGTTTCGTCGTCGTAGCTCTAATCGGGATTTGTTTGGGTGCAGGTATTGCATATAATTGGCGCCGCTCGAAACATGGCCAATCAAGGAATTTGGCAAGCGACCCGGAAGAGGTCAACAATCTAGTTCTTCGTCGGCGTGCTTCTACATTGAATCAACCTCGTGGAAAGTCGAAGACGAAGGCTATGGCAGTAGTGTTGCTTGTTGTCATCATCTTGGGTGTGCCCTTCGTAGTTTTGGGGGGGATTGGCGTTACAGCATTACGGTCATACCAGATTGATACTTCACCTCCCACCACTTGGCAGATTATCGCGGCAGACAATGCATCATCGACGCTGGAGTCTTGGCAACGAGTCGATATTTACACTGGCGAAACGACTAGTGCGATGTTTTTCCGTGCTATATGGCACGCGCCTATGCCTGATGGTTTAAGCGAGATGGACGCGCCCATATCTGTCTACTACGCCCGTCGATATGTGCATCTGTCTGTTGAATGGCGCGGCGAAGACTGCAATATCACACTTGGCCACGAATCCAGATACTACGGACCTTGGTATGCACCCATGTTTCGTGTCATCTATAGCAATAACGACGCATTGACTCACGTGGTGGGTGTTGTTTCTGCTGATATTGTGGCCAAAGCTCCACGCGCAGCAGACACGGTAATTCAGAACATCCAAGGTGGTGTCATGTATCGGTCCAATGCAGAAGCACGTGAACCATTCACAGTCAACTTCAATGAAAGCCTCGACATTGTCGCAGACGGATATCTAGACGAGTGGGTTGCGATTCCCAATATCACTCTTGATGTCAGGCCATCTGAAACTACTGAGAAACATATTGCTATCAACGCGGCGGCCTTCTTTATCGCTCCACAGGGTTGCGGAGTCACAATGACCCTCAACAAACCAATCGTAGATATCCTAGCACTCCATCCAGACCTTCAGCGACAAGTGGAATTTGGATATACTATCGGCACGGGCCCGATTTACTACCAAGCTGAATTCTCCTTACTTGACTCATCATCAGAAGCACAAGTCTGGACCTATCCTCCATACGACAACCCGCCGCTCTCTCTCAGTAGTGACCAGTGGGGACTAGGCGACTCTTTGGAGGCTTATTACCTACCTGCTCAAATTCCAGGTTTGAGTCCTGATGGAATCGTTCCAGCCTACATCGGTTTGCTCGCCTTGATAGCTTAGGTATGGCCAATTCCCCAAGTCACCTGACCCTCAAAATGCTGCGTCCGGAGGCCCGCGTGACCCTATGGCCCCCTTGGAATCCGCATGCCTCGGGCATTGGTAACCATAAGCTGAATACCTGATGAACAATGACGCGAACGTGATGAAAGGCCCACTGCTCAGCACCCTCTTCCTCCTGTAGTTTCTATTGATAGTAAATCATGGAATTGGCGGTCTATTCTTGCTCTCAATGTGTTGTGATCCACTTCTGGACCCAACAACACAAGTCTGAGTTCCAAACAGAACATAGAAAACGAGAAGATTGCATGGTATGCATGTCATTCGCCTCGTGGCTGGGACTGATATGTTTGTAATTCTGCTCGTCTGCTTAGGAGCCTGGGTGCATCTTGGAAGCCCATATCGGAATCGAAGCAAAATAGTCATAGTCATTGGAGTAGTGACAGTAGTAGTCACAGTACTCACAGCTTCCCTTCCTCCAATCATTGATTACCCCCTAGGGTCTAATCAGGCTCTGAGAGTATATCCGCCGACTGCTTACCCT
>JAUWOU010000230.1 GCA_030612005.1 Candidatus Thorarchaeota archaeon
CCCGTTCCATTATCTTTCACAATCAGTTCAAACGTTTCTGGTCCTTGACTTAGCATATCTGTACCTACGGGTTCTTCCTCACGTTTGAGAAGTACTGTCACTTCTGGAAGGACTTGTGCATCCTCACATGCATCAAGACTATTTTCCATTAACTCTCTCACAGATACATAGAGAGACCTAGCTGGGTTGTCAAATCCTGCGATTGCCCTGTTTCGATAGAACCACGCAGATATTGATAGCTCAACAATGTCCTGATTGTAATTTTGCGGTGTAAGCACTATTTGGCCTCCAAACTGACCTTATGAGGCCTAAGTATTATGCTGCTATGAAGCGTGGTATTATCTCAGTTACATTATGTTGAATACAACATTGGAATCACAAAGTATCCGATAATGGCCATCGCCACAAGTGCAATAGTTAGAGTAAGCCAAACCATTTTGTTCCAATCCTTTACTGTTGCTCCATCAAATGGTTGGATTGGAATCATATTGAAACCTCCCAGAAATCCATTGATTATAATTCCGTACCGTACTAGAAACAGCACGTTGAATAACATAGCTCCAGATAGAGTGCTATATGAGATAATTGCTACAATGACGAGTATTGATGCTAATATGAAATTACTAAGTGGTCCTGCGAGATTTGTTTTTGCATTGTGTTCCGTATTTGATGTGCCACTTGTATAAACAGTCCCAGTTCCAAATATTGGTATTGCGAATAGAATAGCAATTGCTGATAGATAGTATCCCATTGTAGTCATTCTAAACTCAGACCACATTCCATAATGCTGTGCAACAAACTTGTGTGCTAATTCATGACCAATGAAAGCTAGCAGGAAAATCATAATCATACCCACAGGAATCCACCAGAGGGGACTGGTTATGTAATTTGCAAATAACATTAGTCCCGTAATAATGCCGTTTCCCAACATAGAGATTCCAACAAGTGTAACCAGTATACAGGCAATGAGGAGGTGTCTTTTTTCCGTACTAGAAAAGCGTTTCTTTCCAGACCTTCGTCGTGGCTGCTTCTTTTTCCTCTGTGGCATAACAGATGACCAGGTTTGATTGTCTTTGTATTCATCTGCACCTACCGATTCAGATACTCTTCTTTTTGCATCATCTTGCACTTGTTGCATTGCAGGGCAACCGTGACCTTCTGGAAGTCTATGATCTCCACAAAATACACCTTTACAATACGGGCATATGAAGCTTAGATCTTCTTTGCCACAAAGAGAGCAATTTGTCATTGAATCACCTGTCTAGTTGATTTCTATTTTGAAATTGAGCTAATATATTCGTATTCCTAGTGGACTCTTTTCATTATATGGTAGCAAACATGTAATTTTAGCAAAGTCTTAAGATGTGGAATCTCGTGGTGGCATACGCCGGGAAGCACGGAGAGAAATCACGTAGACTATGACGTAGCAATCGTTGGTAGTGGGCTAATACAGATGGGTCTTCAACTTGATTTTTGTCGACCGACTCCATTTTGGATTTAGTTCAAAACCAAAGTTTATATACACTATAGTACCAAATAACACTATAGTACCATTGGTACTATAGAGGTGCAGACTAGCACCTGTACAGAAAGGAGCCCCGAACAGGTGACTCATGGGTGACAACAGTCGTCCAGGGGCTTCCAACTGGAGATTATTTGAAATGATAGATGATGAGTTTGAGACAGTATTCCGTAGGCTATTTGAATCCCTCATGAATTCAATGGGTTCGATTCAAGATGGCGAAACAACGGTGCAATACTGGTCTAACTCCAGGTTTGGTCCGGGAATGGCCAATGTTCCAGAAGTCAGCGAGGATATACAAGCTGAGGTCATTGACCTAGAAGATAGGGTTCTATTCCTTATTGAAGTTGGACGTGAAGATGAGTTAATCGACGTGAAAGTTGAAGGAAGATCCCTGAAAGTCTTTGATCAAGTTGAAGGCAAAGAAACTGTCTTTGATCTCGATTTTGATGTTGATATTGAAAACTCAAGAACATCCTGTAGAAACGGTATCGTAGAGATTGAATTGAAGAAGACTGATGACACGGATGGTCAAAATGAGGGGTATTTGAAAATTGATTAGAGGAGTGGTAGAGAATGAGTGAAGAAACAATTCGTTTGAAAGTTGCGGCTGCAGTGCCAAAAGATCAAGGTCGGAGTATAATCAGATTGAACTCCGATGTCAGAAATCATCTTGGGGTAAGATCCGGTGATTTTGTCCTGATTAAGGGAACAAAAGAAACTGTCGCAATATGTTGGCCCAGTCTGAAGGAAGATGAAGTCCTAGATATGATAAGAATGGATGGCCTCATCAGAAATAATACTGGCGTTAAACTTGGAGAAATGGTTGAGATTAGTAAAATCGAAATCCCTGATGCAAAAAGAGTAGTACTTGCACCTAATCAACCGCTTAAATTTCGACCAGGTGATGCTCAGCGTCTTAAACAGATGATTCTGAATAGACCTGTCACACGTGGTGATATTATTCATATTATGACTCCTGGTGGCGGTTTGCAATTAATGGCAACGAATGTAGCACCAAGTAAGTTCGGAAGAATCTCCCCCGAAACAGAAATTGAACTACTTAATGAGCCCGCAAAGAAAGAGGATCTTTCGATACCAAATGTTACATACGAGGATATCGGAGGTCTCAGTAAGGAACTAGTCAAGATTCGAGAGATAATTGAGCTTCCAATGAAGTCTCCAGAGCTCTTCAAGCGATTGGGAATTACACCTCCAAAGGGTGTATTGTTACACGGTCCACCTGGTACAGGAAAGACTTTGATCGCCAAAGCTGTAGCTAATGAATCTGGAGCCACATTCAAGGTCATTAATGGCCCTGAGATTATGTCCAAATTCTATGGTGAGTCAGAACAAAAGCTAAGGGAAACCTTTGAAGAAGCAGAGAAAAATGCTCCAACCATTATTTTCATCGATGAGCTTGACAGTATAGCTCCAAAGAGAGCAGATGTTACTGGAGAGGTGGAACGCCGTGTTGTTGCTCAAATGCTATCCCTGATGGATGGTCTTTCAGGGAGAGGACAAGTGATTGTTATCGGTGCAACAAATCGTGTGGATGATATTGATGAAGCTCTCCGGAGACCTGGTAGGTTTGACAGAGAGATTCTACTTGGAGTGCCTGATAAAAAAGGAAGATTGGAAATCTTACAGATTCATACAAGATCAATGCCTATACACGAAGATGTCGATCTAGAAAACTTGGCCGCTATCACCCATGGATTTGTTGGTGCAGATCTTTCTGCCCTCACAAGAGAGGCTGCGATGCAAGCATTACGTAGGGCACTACCACATATAGATCCTGAAACTGGTGACATCCCTGTAGATATTCTAACAGGACTCTATGTGATGAAAGAAGATTTTGATGCAGCAATCAATGATGTATTCCCATCTGCACTTAGAGAGGTATATGTGGAAAAGCCCAATGTGAAATGGGATGATGTTGGTGGACTTGCGAAAGTTAAGACACAATTAGAGGAAGCTGTTGAGGCACCAATTAAACGACCCGAGGTCTTCCTAGAAATGGGAATCAGAGCACCGAAGGGAGTTCTTCTCTTTGGACCTCCTGGTACTGGTAAGACTCTACTTGCTAAGGCTGTTGCTACAGAGAGCGAAGCAAACTTCATTTCGGTGAGAGGTCCCGAGATCTTTAACAAATATGTTGGAGAATCCGAGAAAGCGATAAGAGAGGTCTTCAATAAAGCTAGGCAAACTGCCCCTTGCGTTCTCTTCTTTGATGAGATTGATGCAATAATGGCTGCTCGTGGTACTCGCGATGATACTGGGGTCAGCCAAAGAATTGTGAACCAATTCCTAGCAGAGCTTGATGGGATGAAAGCTCTTCAGAATGTCCTTGTTATCGGTGCTACGAATCGTGCTGATATTCTCGATCCAGCTGTTCTTCGACCTGGTCGGTTTGACGTCATAATCTACGTACCCCTTCCGGATGCGCCTGCGCGAGTTGAAATCTTCAATGTACATACTAGGAACATGCCCTTAGACGAAGATGTCGACCTAACAAAACTTGCTGAGATGACTGAAGGCTACTCTGGAGCTGACATTGAGGGTCTTTGCAGGGAGGCTGCGATGACCGCAGTTCGAGATGATTGGAAAGCAAAACCTGTGACAATGAAGCACTTTGAAGTTGCTCTCGAGGAAATTCGTCCAAGTATGTCGCCAAGAGATATTGAACGGTTTGCTGCCATAGCTGAGAATATG
>JAUWOU010000070.1 GCA_030612005.1 Candidatus Thorarchaeota archaeon
TGTTCCATACTGCTCTGAAGTTGAGGAAGGTACGTTCTTAATCAATTCTGCAATATCATCGCCATCAGCAGGCTCAATATCATAGGATGTACTTCCAGTAAACAGAATACAATCATTTGTAACTCCCATTGCTCTACTATCATTTTTAGCAATTGGAGCTATTGGGGCGATTCCCTCGCCTTTCTTTATCTTCCAAGGATCAAATTTGAGTTCATGCAACTTATGCACTCCAACTTCAACGATTCTCGCTGAGATTTGAACTGAACCGACCAAACACGCTGTGGGTGCAACAACAACATACAATCCAGACGTGGGAATTCCACACTTTTCGGCGATATGCTTGGTAACTTCCTCAGGTGGAAATTCGCGGGTTTCTAAAACAATAACTGCAACGTCGGACTCTTCTGTGTAGCCCAATTCTTTGTATAGCTTTTCAACTCTTGCTAGTGCTCTCGCGGGACCTGATGCCATTGCAAAGTACTTGTCAACCTGAACTGTCCATCCTGCATATTGTGAACATAAACACGCCTCTGTTACCTTCTCTGTTTTTACAGAAACAGCAGGTAATGTGATGTCACCAATTGTTACCTCAGTGAGTGAAACCGTTCCAGCCCCACCAAGACAAATCTCGCTAACCAACCTTCCTGCTTCATTTGAACCAGGTACGTCGATACCCGTGTCGAGTATTGTTGTTCCATTGGATTGCTTCGAAACGGCGCATTCCAATTCCTTGCTTCGTTCAACGATTTCTTCAACAATCTTGAGTGCATCCTTATTCAAACTCATAATTAATCAACTCACCAGATGTGAATTTAGAACCAATCTAGCATATATCTCCATTTTTGACTCAACCTCAGCCAAGTCGCCTACAAACTTCACCCACTTCTCAGAGTGTAAAATTTCAGATCGAATGAAATCAGGCCTGCGGGCCTTAAGATATCGAACATAATACCCGGTGAATTCTCTCTCCGAGGTACCACTGTATTTGAATGTAGGGAGTAACGAATTGATCTTGCCAAGAGCAAAGACCATCCCTTTTGATGCTTCAACGCAAGCCCTTGGACCAAGCTCGCCGCACACCATAATGGACCCGCCTCTCATTCGTGTAGCGGCCATTTCTGCAACATCACCTTTGACAGCGATGAAGCCTTTGCGCATGTGAAGAGCCATCTCGCATCCAACATTCCCGGCGACATATACTCTGCCGCCTTTCATTCCATCAGGACTACCACGGTATCCAGCACATAGATAGTCGCCAGCATTCCCTTCTATCTGAATGTTGCCACCACTCATCTCTGCCCCTGCCCAAGCATCTACAGAACCGCTTACAGTAATCCTTCCTGCAATCATTTCAGCACCGAGATGCATTCCTACATCTCCTTCAATATTGATAATGCCCCCATTCATCCCTTTGCCGATCAGCTTCACCTTGCGGAGATCCCCATTCAAAGCAATCACAGTTTCTTCCGCACTCTCAGCAGGATTCCCCTTAATCTCAAAGAAATCTTTTAGCTCACATGTGTGTCTTCCCTGAATTACTTCAAGTTTCCCAATCTGCTCTAGCGTTTTTCCCGCAAACGCAGTGGGTGTAATCATGTCAGCTTCAATAGGGATATCCGGAATTTGTTTTAGGGCAATAGATACCGTCATGATTCTCCTAACCTTGAAGAAATTTACCAGCAAACGAATAGATAAAGACTATGAATCATAATTTGACAGATAAAAAGAACACGAACCTTCATGCATATTGGTAGTCATTCCTTTGATTGTCGATTAATATATTTCATCTGATGCGGGGACTCCCATCAATAGTGAGATAAGTAGGTGGTTGAAACACTGAATAGTTCTTTAGTTTAATATTGGTCAAGTAAATTAGAAGGTTCTATGTCATGTCTGAAAAAACAATCTCTCAAGTCGATCTTTCTTCGTGGAGAAAAGAAACTCTCAGGGCAAGCCCCAACAGTCAGCATGTGGCTTATGTGGTTAGAAGAGGCGAAAAACAATCGATGATAGTTGATGGAAGCGAGGAGAAACCTTTCGATAATATCGATAGAGACAGTATCCTCTTTAGTCCTGATAGTAGACGGTTGGCTTATACGGCTCATTTGGGCGGTAAGAAATTCGTAGTTGTCGACGGGAAGGAAGAGAAACAATATGATCGCATCTGGAAAAACAGTCTTCGCTTCAGTCCAGATAGCAAGCAGCTGGCCTATTGTGCCGTATTAGACAAGAAACAGCTTGTTGTTTTAAACGGAAGCGAGGGGCAGATATATGACCGTATCATTGATGGTACACTTGTCTTTAGCCCAGACAGTAGGCAAGTTGCATATGGGGCTGAATCAGGTGCCCAAGCCTTTTTTGTTATCAATAGCAATGAGGAGAAGCAGTACGACAATGTTGGCACTCTCAGCTTCAGTGCTGACAGTTCAAGAATTGCTTATAATGCTAAATTGAATGAGAATTGGTTTGCAGTAGTCGATGGCAATGAGGAGAAGCAGTACTACAGTGTCGGGTCACCCATATTCGGCGCAGACAACAAGCGAGTAGCTTATCGTGTAGAATCCGGTCGAAGGTGGTTCGTTGTAGTTGATGGGAATGAGGGAGAGCGGTACGACTATGTTGATCGTTTGATTATTAGCGCTGACAGCAAACGAATAGCTTACGTAGCAAGGTTGGATGATAAGGATTATAGAGAAAGATGGTTTGTTGTGATTGATGAGAAGGAGGATAAGAAATTCGACTCCATTTCTAGCAGTTCTCTCAGGTTCAGCGCTGATAGTAAACAGGTAACTTACGTTGCTAATGATGGTGACAAAAAATTAGTTGTGGTCAATGGAAAAAAGCAGAAGAAATACAGTGTAGTTTGGTCTGACACTCTTATCTTCAGCCCGGATAGTAAACGGGTGGCTTACGTAGCTACAGTGGGTGACGAACAATCAGTTGTGGTCAATGGAAAAGAGCAGAAGAAATACGATAGCATTGTGGAATGCGGCATATCCTTCAGTCCTGATAGTAAACGAATCGCATATCAAGCTAGAATACGTAGAAAGTGCTTTGCTGTTGTGGATGGGAAAGAAGGAACGCATTACGATGACAACGATGAGTTGAGAGGAGTGTCAGTCGTCTTTGACTCTGACAATGCTTACCATTATTTGGCAATCTCAGGTGAAAATATCTACGTGGTTGAAGATCAAATCAAGTAGTTGATCGTGGAGTTCGTGGTACACTCTATACCCCATACTGTTTACTATCAAGCGGTATACGACTGATATCTTCCTCGGATTTCCTTAATTTCTTCAGAGATCTCGTCATAATGTTGTTGTAGGTTACTATCTCTCATTTGGATTGCATAAGATTTAGCCACGTCAATTGTAGCAATCAGAGAGGTTGTTCGCTCTATAATTTCTCTTGCTATTTTCTGTTGTTTGTAAGATTTCTGCTCAATTTCGAACTTTGAAACTATCTTCTCGATTTTCTCTCTACCTTTAACTATTGATTTCTCGAGTTTTCTAATATGTTCATCTTGATCAATCACTATTGGTTGAGCTTCTTCTGTTTTCTTTGAAAGACCTAAGACTCGTTTCAAATCATCTCGAAAGAAAGTGACGAGTAATCCTATGAAAACGACAATGACCCCTGTCATGAAACCTTCAATGCTGGAAAGAACAAAGGCAATGATGCTTACAATGATAAGTATCACTAGAAGCACAACAAGCCCTTTCCATGGGATATCTTTCAAGCGATTGTTCATTCTGGATTCTCCTCAGTTTGTTCCGATATGTTTCGATTTGTATTAACAGGTATATTATTTGCTATATTACCAATCAAGCATTTCAGTAGTATACATTTAGGTTCTGCTGAATCTGCATCAATTCTAGAAATTACACTTTTAGAGTATTAATCTCCCTCTTGAAACAGTTTCAGGAGCATCACAAATCTGGCACCTTCTGAGTGGTTTCCTTTGATTCTATCCTCTATCCAGATTTTACCTTGGCATCGGTCTATAATTTGCTGGACAAGGGTGAGGCCGATTCCTGACCGTATCGTTCTCTCATCACCTAACCTGCTGAGGATTGTGGTCTTTTTGGAATCTGGGATTCCAGGGCCTCTATCCGTCACAGATACTTGAAGTGATGTTCCGTTTTGTGAGGGTTCTGCACTTATCTCCAGAATAACGGGTTCATTGACATCCGCTTTCACAGCGTTGTGCAACAGATTGTAAAACACATCAAGAAGGAACTGGCATCCCCACACAAAGTGCATCTCTGGTTTGATATTGAAGTCGATGTTGATATCCCTCTGTGGAAATGTCTTCCTGATAGAATCGATTGCTTTTGAGATTGGTTCGTGAATATCTATTCTAATGCGTTCTATTTTCTTGGACTTTACATCTGATAGTGTCTTCACTTTGGAGATCAACCCACCAGCTCGTTCCAGCTGAGAGAGAGTGTTCTCAAGGTGAGTCTTGATTCCAGTTGGAAGATTATCATGTGTTGACATGAGTTCAAGAGCTGTCATCATTCCCTGGTGGATATTATTCAGGTCATGGCTCATCAGATCTATGAGGAACTCTGCGAAATTCCTTTCTTCTTCCATTTTTTTCTGGGCTAGATACCTCTCTGTAATATCAACAAAGGTTGCAAGAATTGCGGGTTCAGACTGGTATTCGATTGTTGTCCCATGCACTTCGAGCCAGACAATCTCACCATCTTTGCGAAGGCCTCGAAATTCATAAGACCCGGGAACTGTTCTATTTTCAAGTCTGTCTCTAAATGTTCCAAAGAAGATTGCTCGATCTTCCGGATGGATTAGCCTGAATGTTTCTTTCCCTCGCCATCGTGTCATCTCTTCTTTACTATATCCTAAAATCTCTTCCATTGTATTATTTACATAGGGAAGTCTTACAGGATTATCCTGAGCTATTACAATCCCTAGTACTGATTTTTCTGCAAGTGCGCGATAATTGGCTTCGCTTTCTTTCAGAGCGAGTGTAGCATGAACTCTCTCAGAAATATCCCTTGCAACACCAAGCACACCTATTGGAGTGTTCTTTTCATCCCTCATAAACGTCCTTGAAAGTGCAAGCCAAACGGAGGTGCCATCACGACGTTTCACTTCGACATCAATAGGCGGTGGGATCTCAAGGTTGCTGTCTGTGGCGTCCCGTTCTAAGGCTAGAGCAAGTGTATCATTGATTAAGGATGTCGATTCTGAAGATGCAATTTGGTCAAGCGATTTTCCCAGCATTTCTTCTTGTGTGTACCCTAGAAGCTTTTCTACTGACGGACTAACATATGTGAACTTGAGGGTCATGTCTACAGACCAAATAATATCCGTGAGTTCTTCTATGGTCCTCCACTTTTCTACTTCCGCGAGAAGACTCTTGTATTCTGCTTCGGATATCTTGTCTTTCTTTAATCCATCTTTCATAAGCAATGTATGTATTCGGTCTATCCATTTATAGGATTATCCGTGGAACTTTGTTTAGTTCAATTTCTATTATCTAATTGATGTGCTAGTTTCTTTACATTCTTCTTCAATGATTTTTCATATGATATCTGTGCAATTGAGATTGGTCCAAGAGCAAATAGTGGAGCCATAATCATTGCAATTACAGGCACAAAGAAGATGAATATCGGAAAGCCACCTGGAGGCGGAGAGACCAGTACAAATTGATACCACTCTACAGTCTGGATTGAAATTATCAGATAACCAATGATTGTTGATATGCTCGCAAAACCCTTCAGTAATTTCATGTACCAGCTCCCTACACTTTCAACCTCTGAAGGTGATCGTCCCTTGCTTTTACGTTCACTCAGGATACCTCCATCCTGTAACAACCATATTGGCGCAATCAGTATCATTATGATGCTCGCTATCAGCAACATAATGAAGAAAATTGACATAACATACGCAATAGATAATGGTGCATTATATGGGTCTACAAAGCTTTCACTGACAAAAATAAGATTGACCAAGTTCTCACTGTTAACCAGAGCTAATGAGAGACCTAGAGCAATGAACGCAGGAAGTAAGAGTCGTCGAAACTGCATGGATCCTGTGACTTGCAAGTTACTCGTATTGATCTTGTATGAGGTATTTCCCCGAGTAAGAAGTCTATGTCCTTTCCAAAATAGAATTGATACTGAAGGAGTTACAATATAGATTATACCACTAACAAGTATTGAAAGAACATAGATCCAAACAAAATCTAGGAGAATATCTCCTGGTAGTATTCTATAGACTCCAAGGTTGATATCAAAAGGAAATGCACCAGCATACGTGAAAACCACTGTTGCAGTGATTGTGATTAGCATTAGTAGTTGAATAAATACGAAAAATCTCCATGGAATAACTGGTTCCATTTCTTGAGTGACAGAATACGATTCCATTTAATACACCCTGAATCATTTTACTACTTAGATTTAATCTAATATCTACTGCTATTTATCAACATCTTGTATATGTGATAGAAAAGAGGGGAGTGTTTGTTACCAAACACCCCTCCTAATTCTATTAATTCGAATTTTAGTAATATTTTCTTAATCACGAAAGAGCAATAAAGAACAAATCAACCCAGAATATGAGTGAAAGAAATGCGGAACCAGACTCCATTTGCCCTATGCTTGATTGGTGGCTTATTTCTCATTGGAGCCAACTATACTAGTGGAATTGGTACTATTGCTCTAATCTATGTTTTAGTACATTCCATAGCTGCCTTGGCACCAGTCTATCTCATTATTGACATTCTCTTGTTCATCCTAGTGATCATTGCTTGGTCTGGCGGAATTGCGATTATTCTTGGAGGGTTCTTATTAACAACCTCTCAAATTCGACTTGGTAAACTCATAATCGGTATAGCTGCAGGGTTTGGACTCATCAGTTTCATACTAATTTTAATTTGGGTTGTAATTACATTTGGTTGGGCAGGTCTCCTGGTCCTCACTTGGCTCGTCCTCAACACTGCTTGGGCTTTAGGTCTTGTACTCACGATAATTGCGCGAAGAATTGCAAAGTGAAAATCTGTGAATTTGAGCAGGACACGGTACGAAACTAGTTAGTGAAGTTCGCTATTTGTCGAACTTCCTTATGGCAAACTCGTTCGATATATAAGTAGGTAGAATCCAACTGCGTAGATATCTACCTAGTTGTGATACAGATGAGCAAGCAGATTAAATTGTTTCTTCCTACACCTGCAAAGCTAACTCCAATCCAACTACTGATTCTGATTCAGCTCCTTGAGACCTCAAAATATGGATATGAGATTCTCCGCGGTCTCCGTGATGCGTTTAAGGGTACATGGGAGCCAAAGACCGGAACAGTCTATCCTACTCTCAAATCTTTAGAAAAAAAAGGATATGTTACAAAGAAAGTCAAAGATGAGAAGACTCATTATAGTCTGTCAAAACAAGGTAGAGAAAAGTTACGAGAGATGAGCGATTATGTCGCTGACTATCTCTTGTTCAACTCAAGATTCATTGAATCGACTGTTGAAAATATGCCCCCATCATTTACACAGGAAGTGTTCACGAAGATACACCTAGCTGGTATTGACGAGATCCTTCCTGAAGCTACGATTCTAGAGGCCATCAGAAACCTTCGAGATATGGAACTCAAGAGAGTATTTCTAGAAACACGAAAATCAATTCTTCAACGAAAACTCAAGCTAGTCAAGAAGCAACTAAAGGATTTAGATAATTGAGGTGTTGACATGAATGAATATGATATTGTAATTGTTGGTGCAGGTCCAGGTGGATCTACTGCCGCGAAAGAAGCCGCAGAAAAAGGTCTCAAAACCATCTTTTTTGAACGTGGTCGGAAACCCGGGAACAAGAATTCCTCTGGAACTGGATTGGGCCCTCGTCTATGGCGAGAATTTGATTTCATGAAAGAGATCAACTCAGATGATTGTCCATCCATCCGAGAGGGACGTGCTGCTCGAAATTACATGATAGATAACGATGGGAAAGTAACTGGTTATATTATGACCACACCCACTGCTTCAGTTGAATATGAGCCAGCAAAGAGCTGGATTACGCTGAACTGCTATAGAAGCGACTTTGACCCATGGCTAGCAAAATATGCCACCGATGCTGGGGCCGAGTTGAAGACATCAACTCTAATCACCGGTCTCTTGAAAGAGGATGGCAAAGTAGTTGGTGTAATTGACGAGAAGGGCGAGAAGTATCGAGGTCTCGTGATTGGTGCTGATGGTGCTGTTTCCATGGTAGCTCAACAATCTGGGTTACGCAAGAGATGGGGTCAGAAGCAAGTGACCTTGACTCTTCAATATGACTTCGAATGTTCGGCATCTAAGATTGATGACGTGATGGGTGATGAGGCATTAGCTGTCTGGTGGTCCGCCACTTTTCCCGCAGCATATCAGGTGTTCTTCAACTCAAGTTTCCATATCGGTTTAGGAAACTGGATGACCTGGTGGGACAAGAATCCTGTTCATTATCTGAACAAGGTGATCAATCTAGACTACATGCAGCGATTGATCAGAGTTCTCGAAGCTAAACCTCGAGAGTTTCAGGCTCATCTTCTGCCTTGGATGGGAACGCCTGAGAACACTCATACTGACAACGTTATACTAATTGGAGATGCAGGTGGTTTTCCATGTCCCCTTGAAGCTGAAGGTATCTATCCCGCAATGGTGACTGCAAGAGCTGCAATCGATGCTGCTGCTGAAGCAATATCTGCTGGTGATACATCCAAGGACTTCCTTTCCATCTATGATATGAAGTGGAAGGCTACATCTGTCGGAGAGGACTTCAAGTCTGGTCCAGAACTACAAAGCATCTGGATGGCACTTCCCTTCAGTCCTCGAAAATCGATGTCTTGGTTCGTACCTATGTTCATGGAGATTCTTGGTGGAATTATTGATTGGTCTGAGCCACATCCTGTTCGTATTAGACAGATTGCTCGGAGTTTGAAGAAGTATCTCCCACAAGCAGTACCTTTCATCATGCAAGAAGTACTTCCACTCCTGACCTCTGTACTAGGGGAGGAGAAGATGGAGATGCTGACTGACCCAGCGAAACTTATGGCAGAGATGCCTGAAATTCAGGAAGCCATGATGCAGGCATTCATGGATGCTCCTAAAGAGGAGGACTGAAAGAGATGAAAATTGATCATAGAAAATTACAATCAAGAATTCCAGGAACTGGTGATTTCATCAAGATTGACAACTCAAGGTGTACTCAATGCGACCGTTGTCTTGTCATCTGTGTGATGAATCTCTGGAAGAAACGTGGAGATACAGTATACATCGTCGACGACTACACTTCACATTGTCTTGAGTGCGGAGCATGTGCTCAAGTCTGTGAGAGCGATGCAATTGAATTCAGATTCCCTGCTGGTGGCACTGGAATAGTGATTGAGCAAGGATGACAATGACAAAACAAGGAAGCGAAGAATAACATGAAGGATGCAATAGTAAAGATCACTACGAATGACAGAGTTTCGGATGAGGAAAATACACTCTCGCAATATTCTGGAGCTTATCCTCCGTCCTTGGTGGTCTGGCCAACTAGCACGGAAGAAATAGCAAAGATTGTGAAATGGGCAAATGAGAATGCGACCTCACTTGTTCCAGTAAGTTCTGCAGGCTCCAAATTACGCCGCTCCTCCTTACCTAAGGTGGAGAGTACTGTAGTTCTTGACATGAGCAAGATGAACAAGATTCTCAGAATCGATTCAGAGAATAAGGTGGCAATGGTAGAACCCGGAGTTACTTATGATATTCTAATTCGCGAGTTGAAAAAGGAAGGTCTCAGACCACTCATGCCCCTTCTTCCAAAGGCATCTAAATCAGTTCTAACAAGTTGTCTTGATAGAGAACCAATCACAACACCTAGATTCCATTGGGATACACCTGATCCCCTCCTATGTACTGAAACTGTATTTGGTACGGGTGACATTTTCCGTACGGGCGCTGCAGCAGGTCCAGGAACACTAGAAGAACAGTGGGAATCAGGACAAGCCCAGAAGAACCCACAGGGGCCATCCCAATTTGATCCCTACCGACTTATCCAAGGGTCTCAAGGAACAATAGGAATTGTGTCTTGGATATCAATGAAATGTGAGATGCTACCAGATGCTCAACAATTCCTTCTTGCTCAAGCTGATGATATAGAAGCATTTCAGGACTTCAATTACTCTCTCTTTAGACGACGTCTTGCTGATGAACACTTCATGCTAAATTCTGCTGGTCTATCTGCAGCTCTCGGCTCAAAGAAGCAATTACCTCCATGGACACTAATCTTAGGAGTTTCAGGCCATGGCACAATAGCTGATGAGGAATTGGATTATCGACTTGGGGATATCAAAGATATTGCCCGTGATACGGATGTCAAACTCGAAGAGAACTTGAAAGATGTTAAGTCCTCAGAGATCGAATCACTATTGAACAGAGCCAGTAAGGTTCCATATTGGAAAGTTCGGGCCAAGGGTGAGTGTTTAGAGGTCATGTTTACTACCACACTTGATAGAGTTCAAGAGTTCTATCACATATTCCTGGATTTTGCCAAAGATATAGGATTCCCAGTAGATCAGATTGGAACCTATGTACAACCAATGGTCCAAGGAACTAACACCCACGTAGGATTTGACTTGTACTATAGCTTGGATGATTTAATGGAGCAGGCGATTGAGTTAGTCGCAAAGGGGCAGAAGAAATTACTCGATGAGGGTGCTTACTTCAGTAGACCATATGGGCTCTTCACCGATGCAGTTTTCGAAAAGGCTTCTCCACTGACCGTTGATGCAATGAAACGAGTGAAAGCAATCTTTGATCCTAATAACATTCTGAATCCGGGAACACTCTGTTTCAAGGAGGTGCCATAATGACTCTCGGCGAATTCGAAGACATGATGGACAGTTGCGTGCGTTGTTCTAAATGCAAATTCATCCCTCAACTAGTGATTCAGAGTAAACGCTTCTCAAGTATCTGTCCTTCCATCGACTACTACAACTTTCACGCCTACTCTGGCGGAGGTCGAATGATAGTGGCAAGTGCTTATCACAAGGGCAGAGTTGAACTCACCAAAGAAATGCTTGATGTGATATACAGCTGCACAAACTGTGGTGGATGTGAGGTTTCATGCAAGTGGGTTTATGAACTGGAACCCAACGAAGCAATTCATGAATTGCGTGTTGCAGCTGTTGAAGCTGGCGCAGGTCCAATGCCTAAACACAAAAAGTACATCGAGCTTGTTGAACGAAACAACAATCCATATGGTGAAGACCCTGAGAAGAGACCTGCATGGCTTACTGATGACATCACAACTGACGAATCTTCATCAACGCTCTATTTCGTAGGTTGCACTGCCTCGTACAGGCGTGAGGAGATTGCTGTTGCTACAGCAAAGATTCTGAATTCTGCAGGTGAAGATTTCCGCTTAATGGGCTCAGATGAGATGTGTTGTGGAAGCCCAGTATTTCGTGTGGGAGATGAGAAGAAAGCAATTGAGATAATGAAAAGCAACATTGAGCAGTTCAAAGAAACCGGGATTGAGAAAATCATCACTTCGTGCAGTGGCTGCTACAACATGCTCAAAGTGGAGTATCCCCGATTTGTTGAACATGACATCGAGGTCATTCATACTTCTCAGATGATTGAAGAATTCATCGAAGAAGAAAAAATCAAACTCACTGAGAAAGTTCCAATGAAGGTAACCTATCACGACCCATGCCACCTTGGACGAATGGCTGAGCCTTATGTTCCATGGGAGGGTGAAAAGATTGAGGTCCTCTCGCAGGTGTTCATCTATGATCCTCCAAAACCAGTACGTCGAGGTGCTGGTGGAGTCTATGATGCACCTCGTAATGTCTTGAAACAAATCCCAGGGGTTGAGTTAGTAGAGATGGAGAGAATCCGTGAATATTCCTACTGTTGTGGAGCAGGTGGAGGATGTCGATCTGCTTATCCAGATTTTGCACTTTGGGCTTCAAACGAACGACTTGAGGAAGCGGAATCAACTGATGCTTCAACACTTGTATCTGCTTGTCCGTTTTGTGGAACCAATTTCAAAGAAGGAATTGAATCTCGTAAATCAGAAATGGACTATTTCGATCTCACGGAACTAGTACTACGCAGTATGGGAGGTGGCAAGTAATGCTGGAAAAGAAAGTTTACGAAGCTTTTACGAAGATAGTTGGAGAACGACACATTTCACAAGATCTTGCTGTCATGGACACATACGCATTCCAGTGGTGCAACGAGATTGAAGGTGCACAACGTGGAGAAGAACCTCAACGCTTTGGTGTTCGACCACTTGCAGTAGTACTTCCTGAATCTACAGAACAAGTTCAATCAATCGTGAAACTCTGCAACGAACATGATGTCACCTTCAAGGCTTTTTGTACAGGGATGGGACCATGGGCTGGTGTGAGTGATCCACGAGCGATTCAAATTGATCTGCGTAGAATGAATCGAATCATTGAGGTTGATGAGAAAAATATGTATGCGGTCATTGAACCGTATGTGACCAACGCTGAACTCCAGAGCGAGCTATTTGAGTTTGGCTTGATGCATCATGCTCAAGGTGCTGGTCCTCAGACCGCTCCACTAGCAAGTCACACATCTTTCGTTGGACCTGGTTTTACGTCACCGTATACTGGATTCAGTGCTCGAAATGTGCTAGGTGTTGAATGGGTTCTCCCTGAAGGTGAGATTCTTCGATTGGGTTCATTCGATCACAGTGGCAAATGGTTCACAGGTGATGGGCCTGGAATCAGCTTGCGCGGTATTATGCGAGGATGGCTTGGAACCTATGGTGGACTTGGAGTTTTTACCAAGGCTGCAATCCGACTCTTCTCATGGCCTGCACCTAAGGATTGGAAGTGGAAGACTAGCGGAACTATTCCTGATTATGATTGGGACGTTCCCCCCTATTGGCAGATGTACGTTCTGAATTTTGAAGAATGGGAAGAATATCAGAAAGCGATGTATGAGTTGAGTGATAGGGAAGTGACAATGGTTGCAACAACATCCGCACCCGAAGGTCTTGCTGCTTTATTCACAAATACAAAGCAAGATGCAATCGAAACCATCTTTGCGGGTCTTCTAGCCAAGACACGTAACTACATCGTGATGTTAGTAGCTGCACACACTCAACGAGAGTTTGACTTCAGAACAAAATTAGTACGTTTGATTATGGAGAAATATGGCGGCAATGATCTAATTGCAGAGGGTGTAACAACACCTATGCCCATGCATTACGGCGAAACCGTCCGTAACATGCTTGGTGGCCACGCATTCCGCTTCTCCAATTGTTTCCAGAGTACGCACGGAGGAATGGACACGATATCCATGGCTGTTCGTCTCGCACAATTAAACCAACCAATCAAACAGAAGTATATTGACAAGGGTGTGATTGGAGATGACCGAGGTCTTGGAATCTGGATTACGAGTTACGAATCTGGGCATATGGCTCACATGGAGGCACCAACGGTGTATGATCCAACGGATATCGAATCATGCCTAGGATACGCTGCCTATCAAGATGATTGTAATCAGCTGGACCTCGATAATGCGCTTGGAATGCCATTCTTCATTGTTGGAGATGAGGTTCATAATTTCTACGCCAAGCGGGCAATGAACTACCCTGATTGGCTAAGAAAGATCAAAGGTGCTTTTGATCCGAATGGGGTTTCTGACCCTAGTCACTATGTTAAAGGAGTAGAGAAAAAGAAATGACAGACAATATCAATCCAAATGTAAAGGAAGGATGGACCGGACCTGGAAGACGTGATGGAACAATCCTCCCGATGAAACCTGAAGATGATGCGTTACACATTGAAGTGGGCGCGAAAAATCAATTTGAATGGTGGTATTTCGATGCCCATTTAGAAGGAGGATATACTCTAGTGGCATTCTTCTATGCTGCTATTCCAAATCCTGGACTTGATCAAGGAAAGATTGCAGTTGAACTAACGCTTCTGAGACCCGATGGACGAAAGACTCAGAAAGTCGTCAAGTACAAGAAACCTGATTTCTATGCATCAAGAGAGATACCTGATGTGAAAATTGGCGAGAATTACATGAAGGTGGAATTCCAAGATGATGGTCTCCCCATCTATGAGATTTTCTTGGAAGATGAAGATCTTATGTTCCATTTAACTTACAAAGCACTGGTGAAAGGTTGGAAACCTGGGACTGGATATTCACATTTTGCTGAATTAGGTCATTTTGCATGGGTTGTTCCCTTCCCAAGAGCTTCTGTTGAAGGAACAATTAGAGATGGGGATAAGGAAATGTCTGTAACTGGTGTAGGTTACCACGATCATAACTGGTTGAACTTTTCATTCCAGAGCATTATTGAGTATTGGATGTGGGGTCGAGTGTATTCTGAAAACTTCACTTGCTCCTATGCCTTCATTCAATGTAATGACAAGGTCGATAGACATGCTGTGAAAGTTCTCATGGGTGCCAAAGGTAGTGAAGTGTTTCTGAGCTCGGGTGAGTATGAATTTACCCAGGATGACTTTGAATACAGTGAAGCTGCAGGGCATAGTTTTCCGAGAACAATTTCGGTCAATGTACCTGGAGAATTAGAGTTCAAACTTGAAGTAGTAAAAGTGCTTGAAGCTGAGAACATGCTTGACAATTTTCCTCGTCTCTTATCACTTGCTGCAAAGTATATTCTTCGAATGAAACCTGGGTATTTCAGACTAAACTCTGATTTCACTTTAAAGGTCACCCAAGATGGTGTAACCTCTGAAGAGAAAGGAAATACGCTGCACGAAATCGTGACATTCAAACAATTAGGTCCAAAGGAATAGGTGAACTATTCTCTACTGATTGAAGTAAGTGTGTCGATTCCGGTTTCGACTTCATCGGTAGACATGATTTCACCCGTTAGTAGTTCTCTCAAGATTCCTAGGTGATGGTCATCGAGCATGTAGTCTTGGGTTTCAAGAACCTTGATTGTTGCACTATGATTCCAATCTGCGTCGTCATCATCAATAGTATGAAGTGTGACAACATGATATGGACCTGCTCTATCAATCATCAATCTGATACTACTATAGGTAACTTGTTTCATTTCACTTCCGATAGATCTCTTGGCATAAGCTTGAATTGCAGATATGAATGAACTGAATAAGTCTGGATTGACTCTAACATTTTCTAGACCTATGGAAGCTCGTTTGAATCCCGCTTCATCGAGAACAATTATCCCCTTCATTATTTCGTTACCTACCCTATAGTCATCATATAACTATCCTATTAATGCATGCTGTGGAGTACTCGA
>JAUWOU010000044.1 GCA_030612005.1 Candidatus Thorarchaeota archaeon
AGGGGAGAAAGCTTGGGCTCAAGTTCTGAAAGAATCTCTGAAGGGAAATCCACCTGATTATGTACGAGTGCAAGGTAGTAATCTGGAATCAATCATCAAAGAGCTAAACAGTCCACCAAAGTCTAATCTCTGGATACTTCATGAAGAAGGAGAGGAATTGAAGATACAGGAAATATCAGATTCTGGGACAGAAAACAGTTTTATGCTCGGAGACCACCGAGGCTTCAATTCCCAGACTGAGAAACTGGTTTCAAAATATGCCCTGCGGAAGGTTTCTTTGGGGAAAACCAGCTATCTAAGTAGCCATTGTGCGGCTCATATCATCTCGGAGTTTGAAAGGAAGGATAAATGATGCCTGAAGTTGATGAATCACATGATGAAGATAATCGACCAAAAGCTCTGAACAGATTAGTGAATAAGCTCACAAAAGAAATGCTCTGGATGTATATTCTTAGACTTCTTCAGGAACGTCCACATTATGGTTATGAAATAAAACAGTTGATTCAAGATAGATTCGGGTTCTCGCCAGCTACAGTGAGTGGATATGCCATTATTTACAGACTCATTAAAGATGGACTCATCGAAGTACAACGCACTGGTGATTCTCCACGAAAATATTATGCGATTACAGAAAAGGGAAGTGTTGCAATGTTGGAAGCAAAACAATTCCTCACAAAGACTGTAGACATAGTATTCGATAAAACCTGATAATCAGTATATTATCGTGTTTCAATTTCTAATGCGATTAATTCGGCTTTTTGTTGAACTTGAGTTTGATTTAGATGGAAATCAAGACCATTTCCAAGTGATTTGAAACCAGCAACAGAAGTTCCAAGTGCAGCACAGTCAGCAGAACTTTGACTATTTAGCAATCCAAAAGCAAATCCTGCAACAAAGGCAGCTCCAACTCCATTTGTGTCATATACATCGATTGTTTGAGATGGTATTATACTGAATTTCTTTCCATCGAAAAGGATACTACCTTGTGAATCCAAGGTGATAATACAATGATCTGCAATAGAGTCAACAATGATTTCCGCTGCTACATAAGGATCAGTTTCACCGGTAATCAAAGCAGCCTCATGTTCATTGGGAAAAATATAATCAATAAACGAACGAGTCTTGCTTGCAACGTATAGTTCAGAAATTACTGTTAACTTACGATTGTCATCTACAGTACGAAGCTGAGGATCTAACAGAATCATAGCATCGGATGAATTACATATCCATTCTACTAATTCTGCATTAATCTCCTGTAATAGAGGGCTGAGGATTATGATTTTTGATGAGAGGAACTCTTCTGGAATATCCCGTATGCCTAGAGATTTGGGAATCCCAAGAATACTGGAAAAAACTGGTTCTCCTCGACCATTGTATTCAATATTGAACCCTCCCGTTTCGGGAGACTCGATAGTATAGTATTCAGGAACTCCAAGAGTGTTGAGTGTTGTTACAAACTGGCTTGAAAATTCAGAACCAAGCGAACCAATGGTTACCATTTGTTCGATTCCCAATTTGGACGCAGCAACAGCTATAGTAATAGCAGGACCAGAAAGAGTGCGACCTTTACTTGCAATCGAGTTACGTATTATCCTGTCAAAGGAGGGGCTACCAATTACAGCAAGATCATACATCCGGAGTCCCACCTTGCTCTGTTCCTATGATGACTTTGTGTGCGTACAACAGTCTTTGTGCAACTGTAATGTGTGAAAGAACTCCAACAATAACAATACACAGAGTTAGTATATTTGTAATATCTAACGCAACGAAAATGTTCAAGAGAAACGGAACAGCAGATAGAGCATCCATCCAGATGTTAGTTGCAGGGAGGGCCAATAAGAGAATACCAGTAATCTGCAAAAGCAGCTTTTCCTGGCGCTCGGCAATTCCAACAGTACAACTCTCCATTCCACCAACAGACTCTGCTTTTGCACGAGTGAAACTAGCCATAATCATACCGAACAGTGTGAAAAAGCCCCAGAACCAAGGAACAAAACTGTCGCCTACAGCATACGGCCACCATGTAATAGCTACGGCACCTACTGGTCCCATCATTAAACCAAGCATGAAGAGATATTCTGCATATCTATCAAGAGTATGGTCAAAGGTTGCACCAAATTTCGTTCCCAGATCTGCCGCTCGTGCGACAGCACCATCAAACATATCCAGCACAACTGTGAAAATCAAAAATGCTAGCCCTATCATGAGTTCTCCAATGAGAAAGAACCAAGCAGTGACGAGAGCCACAAGAACAGTTAGTCCAGTAATCATGTTGGGAGTTATTCCAGTCTTTGCTATGGCACTTCCAACTGGCATCATAATACGTTGATATCTTTCTCTAAGGCTTCCTAGCATTGGTTCACGAACTCCACAACTCTAGAATCGAGTCGGCGAGATGTGGTGTATTAATAAACATGTTGAGAGAGTCTTTTTGAAAATAATGGCAAGCTCTACAACACACTCTTGATACGCTCTAAAACCCAATCATTTCCGAGTAGCTTGAGAAACGGACCCAGTCGCGGTCCAGATTTCCTTGAGATCAGTATGCGGTAGAGCAATTGGAAAGCTCGTTTAGGTTTGATGTCGATTTCTCTAGCTGTATTGAATATCGTTGATTGAATATCATCTTCATCTAATTTCTCAATATGAAGAACCTCAACTAATTTTGATAAGAAGCGCTTATCATCATCTGTAAATGTTGAAATGATATCTGCAGATACGGTTTCTGGAACCTCAACTAAATCCCGCTCACTACCAAATTCCTTGACCCAATGCAAAGCATGCGAAAGTCTTGTAGGAATCAATTCTTTTGCGTTAGAGGAGATATCAGTTAGATTATGCTGTTTTTTCAGGACGTCATAGCACCGTTCCAGAATTATTTCTTCACTTAGGATTCCTTGAAGCTGTGAAGTTACAACAGCAAATTTGAAGGAAAGTTTTGGAATGTATTCTTTGCTAACTGGCTGTACTTCAGTCAAAGGATAAAGTACCTGTGCCAATTCTTGTTTCTCACTATCGACGTCATCAAGTCCATAGTAATTCCGTTCAAAGGATTCGTATATATCAACCAAATCTGGAATTAGATCTGTTTGTATATTGTTTGCTTTTTCTAGGTCAGTTCTAAGTACCATGTATCGGAATAACTCAGATGGTGCGATGTTCAACCAAGACCGAGGGGTGAAGACATTGCCTTTGGATGTACCCATGTCACGACCAGCAAGACGAACCCATTCAAAGGGAACCTTAACAGGTCCAGACCAGCCAAAGACACGACGAGACATCTCCAACCCCGTATCATATGAACCACCTTTAACGGCGTGGTCTTTGCCAGCTGGTTCGCATGTTGTTTGCATTACATACCATTTCGCAGGCCAATCTACTCTCCACGATAATTTCAATCTCAGCTTATCGAGTTTAGCTGTTTCAGAATGCCCACAGTGTGCACACTCGTAAGAGACCTCATCATCGTTTGCATTGTATGCTGTTACTCGATTCGGCACTATCGAACCCTTTCCACCAGATTGCAATCTCCCACAAACTGGACAAATAACCGAAGCAGGATACCAAGTCTTCATAGAAGCAGTATAATCAGCTTTCTGATTCTCATCAAAGTCTCGAGCCACATATTCAATCAGTATCTCTCTGATAGTTTCTGTATGCTTTAGGCAGGTACGAACAGCATCAAGCATCTCTTTTGTTTCGTATAATTTTGACTGCAACACAACCTCAGGATCAGCCCCAAAATCTGGAAATGTTTCAACAAGCTCGTTTGTCCAATGTGCACCCAGGCTATCACAACACCCGTGTGGATCAGGAGCATCTGAATATGGAACACCCATGTACTCATCAGGAGACAGGGCCACACTTGGGGGGAATGACCGGATTGGATCGTAATCATCTGAAATAAACACTGTTTTTGCTTTCTTCCCTAGTGCCTGAAGTTCCCGTTTTATGACATCTGCAATGATTATCTCTTTCATGAATCCAATATGCACACTACCACTCATGCTCTTTCCAGTCACGATTAGATATTCATCAGGATCTCGCTCTACTACTTTATCAACTAAATCGCGAATCCAATGGATTGAGAATTCTTCTTGAGGTTCAACAGATGTCATCAAACATTCCTCAGGTTCATCGGAGGTATAAGTCTAAAGAACATTACTCAAGATAGAAACCAAGTAATATGATATTGCTCTGTATCATTGGTTGATGTATATGAACGAAAAATCTTTGCAGGACTTAATCGATCAGAATGCTCATTTTACTGGGAGAGCTGAAAACGCGAAAGGAGGAGCAGTAGTCGTCTTACGGAATCAAGAAGTAATCTATGTCCGAAATCTGTCTTCCTGGGAAGAAAGGGTTGTTGGGAAACAAGGCTCCCAACAAAGGAATTGTCTTCAGAGAAGTACATTCCAGACCGTTGCCCAAAACCTATACTATCTTGAACGTTAGATCCAAAACCGTTGTTTGGTTCCTGATTCATCGAGGCAGCATTGTGATTCCAGAGGAGTCGCAAAGTCTTACAGCCTCTCCACAAGCATTTACTGTCCCCGGCCAACTGACGGTGACGATAGAATGGTCCTTAGACTTGGTTCTCGTCTTTGAATCTATTCTACATCTAATAATTTCTCTTCGCGGCATATAAGGTCCTACAGAAAGAGAACCCTTTTGTTCCAACATCTATCTAAGGAATGTCTAGCTTTTCAGCAGCTGTTCCAGACCCCGTGGTAGCAGAAGATGGCGCAATAAGTCAAGGAGCAATCGGTTCCCAGTATGTGCTTGATGATGCAGAGTGGTAAGTGCATCATCAAACATTGCTCAAGAAGAAAATTCAGATACTCTAAGGTCATTTCGTGTCATGAAGAAGATGTAGACAGGAATTGATGCCAACAATATCACTGCAATCATTGAGATGAAAATAGTGATCATTGATATCGGAAGGTATGCCAACGTAGGAACAGCAGCATCAGGTATGAGAACATAGATACTTAGAAGTGCCGCTACAAATAATGCTGGAATTCCAGCCCGCACTCCAACGTCCAATCCCTCTGCAATCATCACTTTTGCTATGAATGAGGGTTTTGCTCCAATCGAACGCATGATGATGTAATCTCTAAGTCTTCCAAACACAGAAACGAGAAGATAATTCAACAGACCAAGAAAAGCACTAACTAGTGCCATCAATGCCAAAGGATTCAACAAAATCCAGATAGAGTGAACAATCTGAATGTTTTCATCTAAAACATCCTGTTGCCTATAGATATCAAATCCATAGTTCTGAGCAAGATTCTGAATCTCACTAATGATTGCTTCATCATAATAGTCAACCTGGACCAGAGCCAAGTTACTTCCAGTCACACCAAAGAAACTCCGCAATACGGTTTGGTCCATAATTGCCATCATTCCACCATTTAGTGTATCAAAGGCTCGAGCACTTACTGACAGAGAATATCCTTCAAATTGTAATGATTGAACGACAGGATCTTCAAACATTTCGTCAGCGAGATTCCCTCCAATCCAAACCTCAGTATTATTTGCTCTTGTACCCTCGAAATACCAATCTGAAAGAGTTGAATCCCAGTCAACACCTACAAGTAGTGCAGAACCTTCACGATTTTCTCCAATCAAAGTATATTCTTCTAGCAACTCATTCCAGACAATTCCTTGGCCTTCTTTCACATCCGAATACACAACAAGACGAGGTTCTACCTTAACAACACCAAATACATCATTAATTTCAGTCAAGAGAGAGGAGTTAATCATATCAGAAATTTCGAGAAAATCAAACGAATCATTGAGAGGTGTACCATATAGAGAATATGCATCATAATACATATCTAATAGATTAGAATTACCAATTGCGATAACATTTGTACCCATGGATCTCATCATATAGGATCGTGAGGTTGTTTCCACCACACCACCGCCCATCCAGAGTAGTGATGCAATTGTAAAGCTAAGAAATAATGAAATGATAGTTCTTCGAGTTCCACGAATTCTTCGACCTGTCCCTTTAGCTGCAATACGAAAAGCTAATCCAAAACTATCAAGGAAACCAACCTTAGTAACCTTGGAACCCACATCTGGATTTAGTGCAAGCGAAGGTGATTCCTGAACTGTATCATAGATGGGTTTCTGTGCAGAATAGTACCCAGCAAATAAGTAAATGGCGGCTAAGAATCCGATTTGAAGTATTGGAAAATTCATTGAAAACTGGATATTTGGCAGGTACCAAGATAACCAAATCATTCCAATCATATATAGTACGGTTCCAAAAGTTAATCCAAGAACCACACTGGCAAGGAGCAATATTACTGATTGTGCCATGAAGAAGTCAAAGATTGTATCCAGTGTTGTTCCTACTGCCTTCATTAGTCCAATATCACGGCGACGTGTAACCATCTCCAAAGATACTGTAGATGACACTACAACAGCCCCTAGTATGAAAACAAGTAAGAGGATAAACCATACGAAGGTTGAGAAGAACATACCCATTGAAGAGGCTAGAGTTCCTGTTATTGAAAAGCTTGAAACATCAAGAAGCACATTTCCAAATAGAAAAATGAAAGTTGTAGATGCTACAATACTGGTCAGGGATATCAGCACAAGTGTTGACCTAAATGGACGTCTCTTAAGATCCTTCGACGCATAGGTCTGTAATTCAGACATCTGATTGCAACTCTCCTGCATCCATCTTGAACCGACGAATTCCAGATTGTTGGATTATTCCCTCATCATGAGTCATTACAATGACAGCCTTTCCCATAGAATGCAATTCGACTAGAAGGTCTCTTACCATCGCTCCACTGTCACCATCTAGGTTTGCAGTTGGCTCGTCTGCTAGTATAATGGGGGGATCATTAGCCATTGCTCTGGCTATTGCCACCCTTTGTTGTTCTCCCGAGCTAAGCTGCCAGGGAAGGTGGTCTGCCCGATGTTCCATTTCGACCCGCTCAAGTAATTTCATCGCTTCATCTCGAAGTTTGGAGGGGGTCTTATCCGAAAGCTGCATTGGAAATAGTACATTCTCCACTGCGGTCAATGTTGAAATCAGATTGTAACTTTGAAATATGAATCCTGTATTGTTCAGTCTAAAGGATGACCTGAATGCTTCATCATAATCGCCGATTGGAACATCCATTATGTAAACTCGACCAGAAGAACTCAAATCAATGGCTCCAATGATATTGAGGAGTGTCGTTTTCCCGGAACCTGAATGACCTGCGATGACAATAAAATCACCCAACTTCACTTCCAAGTTTACATTTCGTAGAGCTTCAATCTCAATACGTCCTGCTTTGTAAACTCGTGAAACCTCATTCAACTTCACAGCATATTGGATATCCGCAAAGTCATCAACATCAAGATCATCACCAGTGTAATCTACAATATCTTGGTATTCATCATCAGCCATATTGATTCACCTTTGAAATAGTCTAGAAACTAAGCTATTGTGTATATACAATCCTCAGCCCATCTTCAAGATAAGCATAGAGGTTGGCTAGTTATTGTACTATTCAATATCAGTCAGTTACACCAATATTTCTGAACTGGTCAATGCAGTCCGTGCCCAATCA
The DNA here is from genome assembly GCA_030612005.1 of Candidatus Thorarchaeota archaeon. Lineage (GTDB taxonomy): Archaea > Asgardarchaeota > Thorarchaeia > Thorarchaeales > Thorarchaeaceae > SMTZ1-45. Next base: position 7,581 of record JAUWOU010000044.1, read on the forward strand.
GTTAGTATGACTGGTTTCTCTCTTCCAAAGACCTTGATTGATCTCAGAATTTCGGCTTTCAGGAGAGTACTGGTGTAGTAAGAGATGAGACTCTTATCCACATCGAGGTCTCTACTAATCTCAGCCTGTGTGGTCTGACCATTCTTCATACACTCATTCAGAATAGAGCCGACTGTAGGATTCCGAGCAAGTGCGGTTAATAGAAGAACACGTTCTTCAGATGAATAACCTGGTGGAAAGATATGTCTCACATTTCCAGCTCGAAGCGATACCACTTGACCATCGTTCTCAAGATTCTTCAAGTGATATTGTAGAGCTCCCATTGCACATCCAAGAGTCCTATGAATCTCACGAAGATGAATTCCGGGATTAGCAGAAACCTCATCAGCGATTCTATCACGTAGTTTGTGAGTTCGTTTTTCCTTGTTTCGTTCGATTGAAACTGTTCCTATGATTAGCGCAAAAAAGCCCAAGTCGACCGATTTAGATACCCAATGATTCCAAAAATTGAGTGTTCCAATACCTGCCCATGCTATTGCATCAGCTGTGATATTGATTGTTCCACTACTCGCGGTTGAGGTTGATAATGTGAAGCCTAAATCGAGTGTCGCTTGGTTATCATTGGTCGGTATGTCTTGAGTGATTAGATTCAAACCGCCACCAAACCCAGAACTAGATAGAACTACACCAATAATACCCCAAGTTATTAGCATGAATGAAAATCCAATGAGAATTCTTTTGGTCCATTGACTGCTCATGTCTATTCTACCACCACGAACCCTAATATGATTTCGTAGTTAAGCAAATTGTTTGTTGAAAGATTGCACTACTAACTTGAACCACCGCGAGCGGGGTAAGTCATTGTAATTTTGAAAGAGCAAGATTCCTTACCAGTAGACATACAAGTATCTTCTATTACAACAAGTTTCTCGTACTCAATTCTATTGAAGTCAGTGAGATATTCTAGAACTGCTTCGATAAAACCTAACAAGAAATGACAACTTGGTTCATCGCCCTCATGTCCTGATGCATATGGATTGTCTTCAATTTCGATTATTGCTTCCTCATCAAGCCATAGTTTGTACAGTTTTGAGATTTTAATATCACCAAATGGTACAATCAATGTTTCCAAGGTCATTTTAATGAATTGGACTATACCTTTGAAGTCACCAGGAGGCTTCTGTTTTCCAACTTTGAAGTACTCTCTTTGCGCTTCAAGACCAGCAAGTCTTCCTGCAGAATAATAAAGGTCGCGTACACGATCAGGGAACATGACCTCAATTCTACTTCCAATTTTATTCCAAGTCTTTGCAAAGAAAGCTACCATCAGGTCGCGATCCTTTAACTTGCCTTGCCACCATGGAAGTATTTTTTCCTGCTTTGACATTTGATAGTCTCCAATATTAGTTATTCTGAATAAATGGGCGTTAAGTGCTTTGTTGTGATATTCTATTGTACTATCCTAAGCGTACATTCCAGACACATATGTCTGCACCGGTTGCACGACACATCTCTTGAAACACCTTAGCATCTACACTCTTGAACTCAAGTATTGATTCGAGTATACCACTAAATATCTCACAGTAACCGAAGCCTCTCATCCCCTCTAGATTGACCTCTTGACACCATACACAGTCCTTGTCACTGATCCGAACTGAACCCCGCGCAGTTTTCATATCGACCTCAGTTGGTTTCTTATCATATAGGATTTTGTAGACAACATCAATAAGCTTGGAAACATCCTCACGGGTAGTAACATTGGCTTTGGTCTTCTCCACAATCTCAGTATTGAGGTATATCTGCTCGCCAATCGCACGTCCCAAATCGCGAAGTCGCTGGTTTGCTTCGTCGATGTTGGATGTTTCTGAAAGAATCTTCTCTACATAATGAGCATAGAAACTTAGTAACAATGGATTTTCTATCTTGGGCATCGATTATGAACCTCTTAGTAATTATTTGATAGTTCTGCCAATCATCTTAAGGCCTAATTTTCTGTATTTAGCAAGTGTCTGTACGACTCTTGGAATTGGCAAACCTGTAGCTTTTGCAATCTGTTCTTGTGTTTGTTTACCATCACATAGTCGAATAATGCTAATATCATCACCCGAAACTTTGGAGAGGTTTCCCTCAAACTTTGGGCATTTAACATATCTACCAATGGACCCACCTTCGCTAGATCTATCATCCTCAGATCCTTCTTCATATCGCGGTACAACTATGATACTTTTTGTTGCTCCCCACTTCAGTAGGTCAATAACTCGGTCAGTAGGTTGAAACATTGAATCTGCAATATGCTCTACACTATTCGACCCATCTACAAGCAGTAGAACATCAAAACCAAAGTTTCGATATATTTTCTTCATCTCAGCATAGAGTTCTGAATTCAATGATAGGGCTTCTGAATAACCTGAGCCCCTTTCAGGAGTTGTAGAAGGTAACACACTGAAGTCATCAGGTGAAAGATCCTCTGCTGCGGCACTTGGAGATTCTGAATCCAGTGAAGGTGCATCAGGAGTGGCTTCAACAGATGCAGCATTGATTGCAATGCTTTCAAGAACTTGAAGATTGGTTTCGGACGAATCATCAAACTCCTCTGGTGGGGGTGGTAGTTCGATTCCTTCAAGTAAGCGAAGGACATTCTTTGTTTTTGCTATAGCAAGTCCTAGCTGGAGTTCTGGTACATACAACACTGTGAGAATCCAGTTTTCATCAACTGGGGAAAGAACAACTAGACCCTTGTCAGTGTCGATTGTCATGAGGCGTAGGTCTTTCTTGTAAAGTTGGATACTATTCTGAACCCTTGGAAAGAGTTCGTCAGGGAAAGCAAAGCTAACAAAGGGTCGACCAACTTTAGTCATCAGTGAATAACCGAGGACCTGATCATCAAATCGTAGCTTTGATAGAGCTCGCTCTAAATCTTTGGACATCTTATATCACCTTAAGGGTCATGATGAAACCACTTCCAGCCCGTTCAATTTCTATTTCACAAAGTCTTCTGAAAAGCATTGCGGTGATAGTCTCAATTTTTTGTAAAGTGATTATTTGAAAAATGTTAAGAGGACATCGAGTTCTACATTTGAAATACAGTATATAGAGGAGATTAAATGAAGAATTTGCTGGGCGGTCTTATTGGAGTTCTAATAGGATCCTTCGTATTAGTATTACTAGTTGGTTTAACAAGTCCAGCTTATAATTGGCCTTACAGTACAATTTGGATTATTCTTAGTGGGAGCAGTGCGCTCAAATCAACCATTGACGGAATTTCAAATCCTAACACACTAACTGGATACATTCTTACTTGGATCATTATCGGCGTGGTTATTTCACCATTTTCAAAAAAGGGTTGGAACACAGTACGGTCAGCTGTATGGGTGGGAATAATTCTTGGGATTCTTTCTCTTGTTTCTATCTTACTATTGGATGTGGATTACTGGACGTCATCTACAAGAAATATCGATTTAGTTTATCATTTTGTGACATCTCTTAGCGTTTCTTTGTGTGTCATTCCTAGTGCATTTCCATCAACCTTGGTTATTGATAGGATTAAGAGACAAGCTGAATTACCTATTCCAGAGAAGATTGAAACATCATGTGAGTGTGGTGCCGTTTTCAAATCAAATCCACTGATTTGTTCAGAGTGTGGGAAGCAATTACGTGATGACTGATATTAACGATTTCTTGTAATGCCGCCACCCAGTATGCCACCAATTGCACAAGCTATACATGGATAGATAGCTCCTTCCAGAGCAACTTGCATCAACAAAAGAGATGTGTTTGAAAATATGGCAGATATGTCAAACCCAGGAGAAATCATGAAGAATAGTAGCCATGTAAGAATAGCCCCAAGAATTGCCGCAAAGACTGCAGAGAGAATTCCTGGAAGGAAGTCCCTAGCTAGTAATCCAGCAATAAGTCCTCCAATCCCCCATGCGAGAAACATAAGCACTGACGCTCCACTGGCACCATAACCTACAACAGCCCCAAGACTAGAAAAACCAAAAGCTGATGGATAGAGGATTGTACCTACAATTGCAAGTCTGAGCTCAAGATCTGCATTAGATAAAAAGTCAGTAACAATACTTGAAGATATCAAATCCTCAGGCATGTATAAACCAAATGTCATTACGAGAAATGCTATTGCAAATGCGGCAATGAAACCGAACAGCGTGCCTAGACCTTGACCCAAATAGGTTGCCTCCATATATCTTGATGATATATGGTATTTTCTCACCTATTGTTTTATACCTATTCCAGATGGCTACTCTTCCTTATAATTCAGGAAGGACTTATACCAATAGATTAAGGGTCCAAGTGCAAGCTTCATCACCTAAAGCTCTACAGGACTCTTGATAGCTCTCAGCTGAGAATCCACGTAGTTTCATGACAGCATCAAAAACACCGCTAATGATCGCACAATACTGTAATCCAGGCATATCTTTGATTACTACACCTTGACAGACAGGACAATTTGCATCAGTGAATTTGATGGTATTTTTATCATCACTGATAACTATTGATGTAAACTCCTGACCAGAGTTTACTTTGTATGCTAGTTGGAGTGTCTTTGAAAATTGGTCAAAAGAAACAGCATGTTCTCTAATTTTATCAGCATAGTCCATGAGAAGTGTTTCACCAACTCGAAAGCCAATGGCATTCATCTTAGTGTTGATTTCATCCACATTTTCACTTGTGCTCATAAGTAAATTCATGAGTTCACGGTAACTCGCTTGAAAGAGTACTTTTGACACTTTGTCAGTTTTTAATTGCCATCCAAGTTTTCCTTTAATACCCATTTTATTCAACCTCTTGTTATTTTATCAGTTCGAATGAATTTGAGAGTTTTACCTCGATAGGGAATAGTACATTGTAATGCCGCAAAATATTGTATATCTAGTACATTAGATATCTGGTGAAGTGTTCGAGTTCCATCACAGAGCTCCAACACTGCACGATGTTGTTTCTTTGCCTTTTTGATTTGGCCTTCAAAAAGTGGCAGCTCAATAATTTCTTTCTGTCCAGGTTCCTGTACATCAGGACATTCAACACCGGTTATACCTTCATTCACACACCATGTCACAGCTTCTAACACTTGCTCAACAGGTTTTGCTAAGTGGTCAGCAATCTTGTAGACTGTCATCTTTTCATCAATGACTAGAAGAATGTCAACTCCAAGATTCGAATAAGCTCTCTTCATCGCTTTGTTCAATTTAGAATCAAGGGTCATTGCTTCGTTGTATCGTTCACTTCGAAGTACAACACATCCATGAAAAACCTCAACTTCGCTCAGAAGCGATTCTTCCTCCTCTTCTGGAAGAACCTCCTCAATTTCATCAGCGATTGGTAGCTCTTCAATAACCTCCTCAATCTCAGGTTCTGGAGCAAATTTAGGAGGTGGAGGTAAATCTACTTGAGCTAAGAGATCTATAACAGCTTGTGTTCGAGAGAGCGCTCCTCCAAGATGAAGTTCAGGGGTGAAGAGAACTACAAGTACCCACTCTGGATCCACTCGTGCAAGAATCACACTGCCTTTGCTAGTCAGGATGTTCATTAATTTCAAGTCATTTACATGAATTTTGAGTGTCGCTGTTATTTGTGGTAATACAGCATCTGGTAGCGAAAATGAGAGAAAAGGATAACCTTCGTTTGTTACTAACGCGTACCCACTAACTGAGTCATCGAACTTCAGTTTCGTCAATACACGTTCTAATTTCAAATAGTACACCTAACCTAGTGAGTTTATTCCCTTTAAACGATTGAAACTACTCCATAAGTAGCTTTTTGCCATTGCTAGAGAGTGCAGGTTTGGATTTTAAATAATGTATCACATCATCGCGACTAGCTGGACTAGAGTTTTGTGATGAAATATACAATGCCGCGACTGAATTTGCTAATACCAATTGGTCAATTTGATTCAGACCAAGAAGTAGACCGTAGATGAGCCCTGCATTCCATGCATCACCTGAGCCACAGACTACTCTACTATCCACCTGAAATGCGGGTACGGATACAATATCATCCCTAAGGATACTGGTAGCAAAATACTGGGTATGTAAAATAATACGCACACCAGCTTCTCGTGATATCAACATGGCACCTTTAATCCATTCCTCAGGTTTGTTCACGATATCTAACCAAGTTTCATGACCAGTAAGTGCCCATGCCAACCAACCGACTTCATTCTCATTGAGTCCAAGAACGTCAACTATTCCGTTACTAATTGCTTTCTTCAGAAGTGGTTTGATTAAAGTAGAATTGCTTGATGGATCTCCTATGTCCATGAAAGTTATTGCTTGAGTAGATTTTTTGACCATCTTGAAGAGGTCATGTGCAAGTTCTGCTCCGTACTTATTGTGATTCAGATTTACAATGGCAACTAATCCACTATCATTTATCAGTTGAATATCTGAAGAAGTCAAATCAGAGAATTTGAAATCGGACGCAGAACCACTATCACTAACCATGAGATTGACCTTTCGACCTTCAAATTCAGTTTCTATTGATACTGTACTAGATAGTTGTCCATCGGTGTGGATGTGATCGAGGTCAAGACCATGTGGTGCTAGAGCTCTTAGAAGTGATGCACCATATTCATCGGTAGTTACAATCATCTTGGAATCAAGACCAAGAGAAAATAAAGCAGAGGCTGTGTTTACACAGTTACCTCCGCGTCGGATGAATTGCTCACTTCCCATCAAATTTCCTCCACCCTGACGCGCAAGTTTTCCTAAATCCTCAATGAGCTCTTCAAACTTAGGTACTAAAACAAAATGATCTAGAAAGAAATCTGGAAGTATAACTGGATAAGGTACCTCAGGTGGATTTGTCAATATTGAGATGAGCCGTGAATAATTCAGCTCTGTCACCTCAGGACACGATTTAGGTTAACTACACTTTCTTCAGTGCAGCTTTAACCATAGCAGTAATGCGTTCTTCATCTATACCTGTTTTCTTAGCTATCTTAGGTATATCACAATAAGCAAGATCCGAAAAGGACTTGATTCCTGCTTTCGCCAGAAGTGGAGCTTCAGATACCTTAACAGCTCTGAGAGATGAAAGCTCTGCAACTGCATCATCTGCCTTACTAGCAACAACAACTTCTTCCTTAGCAAGTGCAGCAATGATTTCCTCTAGGTCCTTTGTGTACTGCTTTAGAGCTTCGATGTTCTCTGAATAGACAGTCTTACGTCTAAGGTCAACAATTAGACCCATCTTTCGAGCATTATCAATAGTAAGACCTGCCTGTGATGTTTCCTCTCTGCTGAAACCACGACCGCGTCTGGGTTTGGCACTCTTTGGACACTTGACAGTTGGTTCCGCAATAATATCAAAGCTCATAGGTTATTCACCTGACTCGGCTCGTGTCTTGAGCCCACTTATCAAGCTTTCGAGATGGCTGTTGTTTGCCTATTACTCAGGGCTAAGGAGCAGTGGGCGTTTCTGGAGGAATGTCAATGGTTCATGAGATTTATCGCAGAGTATCGTAACAATTATCAGTAATCACTTCAATAGTAAGCATAAGTGAAAGATAATGGAACGACGGAGGGTAGCAATAGCGTTTATGATTGTGATGCTTCTAGGAGCCATCTCATCGTCTGTGGTAGGATTTATTGCATTAGGATTAGGAGTTGACCAAGGGGGAACATTGTATTACGCAATTTCCAACACTTCTATAGGTTTGTATTTGCTCGTAATCATAGTTGCATTACTATTCGAGTCAGATCCTTTCAAGGATGAACAGAATCAATCCCAAGCAGAACCCGACTCAGGTTCAATCTAGATTACATTAACTTCGGATTAGTTAGTATAGAAAGAGTTGGTTTAGTGATTTTATTTAGATATGCGTTTAAGCTAATACTAAGTGGCGGTGGTGCGCTTATCAGGCTTTCGAGATGGCAGTCGTTTGCTGTCTATACGATTGACTTTGGTACAGCTGGATGCTTGAAACTCAAATAGAAAATGAGCTTTCCAGATCTCTCTTTCTTCGTTCCGCCCTCCCAATAGCGATCATGTACACAAAGAAACTTGTGAACATAATCATTATCCCTATGAGCAACAATGACACAAAGAGGTAGAGTATAGACATTTCAGACAACAACAACGCTGTAAAACTCACTATTGGAAACCAAAGAAATGGGACAGAGCAGACTAGAAAGATAACATGAACTTGGGGCTCGCCTGCAGCATAACACCTAGCTGAGCAGTACCGTTTTCCCCTACTATTACTCCAGCGAAATGTGTTACTCCATTGATATTCTGGCTTCTTGCACCAGTTACAGTAGGTTTCCCTAGTTTCCATATAGTGTGATGCTCAGGAGGCAAGATAACCTCATTGATTTCTAGTAACCGCTTTTGTGGATTTAGAATTCATCTAAAGAGGTCTGCTGAAAAGAATCTGCCTTAAGCATAGATTCTAGCTTCCGCTCTTGTCGTCGATTTATGGCTCCAAGAAGAGAGAGCATCTGTAGGGCATTTAGAGGTGCATTTCCCGCAAAGTGATTATTGAAGTACCCAAACGTGGTTTCGACACTATCAGTGACTTGTTCCAGTCGAGGAATCCAAGATTCAAGCTCATCTATTGAAAACCTGTAGTTGAACCAAGGATTCTCACCATGTCCATGCCATCGAATATACGAAAAATCAGCGGTAATTCGTAGGTCAATGGGAAGTTTGGGTTCATCCACGATAACATTGGCAATACCATAATCTTCCAGCAGACTTCAGACATTATCAGTCAACCAAGAAAAATCCCTGAACTCAATAGCATATCGAAATGAGGGATCTAATGCAGAGAGAAAGGTTTCTAGATCTGCCATAGTGGACATGTCCCAAGGAGGTAGTTGAATCAATAAAACAGGAATACGTCCGTGAAGTGGTTCGAGGAGTCTGAAGAATTCTGTGAGAGTTGCACCACCCTCACCGGAGATATCAAGACGCGAGTCGTGTGTGACTTTTTTCGGAAGTTTAGCAGTGAAGAATACACTCTCATCCAGTGATGTAAGATGCTGTACAAATTTTGGCTGTGGAAGAGCATAGAATGTTGAATTGATTTCAGCTGTTTCAAAATGAGATAGATATTGTTGAAGCATAGACGTTCCTGATTTGTAAAATACACCCTTCCAATCCTTTTCGTATGACCAACCACTTGTTCCAATATGAAGTCCTTTCCGCATTATATTCACTGATGATGTATGACAATAACGTGTTTCTATCTTCCTACTGGAATGATATGGTTCATAAGAGTGTTCACCGAACTATAACCTGTGAAGCCAATGAGAGCTGACGACGTAAAAGCAGAGTTCAGTAATTTAGAAATACACATGGGAAATTTCAAAGACCGCAAATTCAAAGCAAAATGCATTGTCACATATGAAGATCAAATGCTGATTATGGATGGCGGAAAGAAGATTATTAGAATGCATGCAAGAAATATTGGAAATGTCCATTTAGGAAAGAAGGACATTACTATCGCTGGATTGAATTTTGAGATAACAGAGAACGAAGAAGTTAGCGTGGCTAGTGGATCCATTAAACTAGAGCTTGGTGATGATTCAAAGGCTTGGTATAAGGAACTTTGGGGATAAAACAAGACCTTAAAACCAGTAATAGCCTGCTCCGAGATTACCTTCTATGGGGCTGTAAAGATGTCAGAAAAGATTGAAAATATCGAATTGAGATTCACTGACCTTCTTGGTAGAATGAAGGCCATGATTGTACCATGCAATCCGGTTGATAATTTGAAGGCTTTAGCAGCGGATCCTGCATGGAAGAATGGAACCAGTTGTGATGGCAGCTCCGTTACGGGTTTGGCTAGCGTAGAAGCATCTGATTTGAGATTAGACCCAGACCCTTCAACACTCATCGAAATACCATTCCTCGGGCGGAGAACTGCAGCGGTCATGTGTTTCGTCCGAGAGAAAGCATCAGCTGGCGTAAACAAGGAATATTTCCCATTAGATAGTAGAGGAAGATTGCATAGTATCGTCGAAGAACACTTACCAGGGAAGATGCAGCTCAAGGTTAAAGTGGAACCAGAATTTCATTTTATTACTCCCGAGGGACAGCCATTCGATGACGCGGGATATGCTGATACACACCCACTGAACCCAGGAATGGATGCTCTATTAACATTGTCAGCAGCTATCAGAAAGATAGGGATTAAGCCAAGAGTAATTCACCATGAAGTTGGGGAGGCACAACAGGAAATTGAACTTGATTTCGAAGATGCTAGAAAGATGGCTGATTACATTCTGATTTTCAAAAATCTTACCAGATCAATAGCCCAAGATTATGGTATTGATGTGACATTCATGCCAAAACCATTCCCAGGAGAAATAGGAAGTGGATTACACTGTCACCTTCAATTATGGGATGGTGAGAGAAATCTCTTTGGTGATACAGAAAATGGAGGACTTTCTGAAACCGCAAGGCAGTTTGTAGCCGGTTTACTTGAACATGCACCAGCAATAACTGCAATTGCGAATCCTAGCGTCAATTCATACAAACGCTTAGTTCCCCATCATGAAGCTCCAGTGTACATCACATGGGGTGAGATGAATAGAACTGTTCTGGTCAGAATCCCAATGGTTACCTCAAGTGAGAAGGCTGCTGTCGAATTCAGATCGGGAGATGCTATGGCGAATCCGTATCTACTCTTCTGTGCAATAATTGCTGCAGGAAAAGACGGTATCAATAGAAAACTCGTACCACCAGAGCCTCGGAGTGAAGACGTCTTTAAGATGACTGATGAGGAAAGAAACAAGCACGGCATAAAGATGCTACCAGCTTCATTGAGAGATGCACTCGATTGCCTTGAAGCAGATCCAGTGATCCTGGATGCTATTGGACCAGGTATAGCTAAGAATTACATCAAGCTGAAGCGGAATGAATGGATTGAATACTCAAATCATATTGTAACTAATTGGGAATGGGATATGTACAAAGACCTCTAGTTAGAATCAAAGTACTTTCCTAAGCGGTCAAATGCCTCATCAACTGCTTCAGGTGTGAGAGGACCTATTGAGATTCGAATATGACCTTCTCCAGCTGCACCAAATATGACTCCTGGTAGTACAAGTGTTCCTGTTGATTGAAGAATATCCATTACAAGTGCACGAGAATCATTACATCCTTTCACTTTTGGAAAAATGTAGAATGTACCAGATGTCCGAGGTACCTCTAGTTGGTCAATTTCACGAATTCGAAGATATGCCAGATCTCGTAGTAGATTAAGACGTTCAATCTCTTGTTCAATAGAATCTAGTCCATTCTTCAGAATATCAAGGGCCAGCAGCTGACCAGCAGTCGGAGCACAGATGCTTACTGTGTCTTGGACTTTGAGAAATTCATCAGTGAACTCCTTTGGTCCAACTACAAACCCAACACGCCAACCACTCATTCCAAAATCTTTCGAGAAACTTCCCAGCGTGACTATATGTTCTACAGCGTCACGCCTTTGTCGAGGACTATAATGAGATGCACCATCAAAAACCATTCGAGAATAGGTTTCATCAGAGATTAACACAATATCATGTTGAATGCATATGTCTACAATCTGATCTACAGTGTCCTTCTCGTAGACAGCTCCTGTAGGATTATTGGGAGATACTAGAAATACGCCTCGAGTCTTTTCATCTATTGCTTTCTCAATATCAGCAGGAATAGGCTGGAAACCAGGTCCAGTTGGAACTTCGACAACATTTCCACCAGCTAGCTTGATTGCCATTGCAGAATTGAAGTAGTATGGAGTGGGTACTATGATGTTTTCATTTTGCTCAAGAAGGGTCATGATGGTTCCAGCAAATGCGTTGTTTGCACCAGCTGTAATGACAAGTTCATCTTGAGGATTAACATCAATCCCGTTATATTGACGGAGATACAGGGACAATTCCTCTCTCAGTTCCAAGAGACCCTGATCAGAAGTATACAAGTGAGTTGAGGGGTGCGATAGACGTTCTCGTAAAGAAGCAATTGCATCTTCGGGAGGAATATGACCTGGTAATCCCTGTCCAAGATCAAGAAAGTCAGGCGAAGAGATGAATCGCTTAGCTGCTTCAGCCAACTTCACAATAGGAGGGGGCATGATATCTTCTGTTCGAAATCTCATCAGAAAGTTCCTCTTGCAGGAACTAGATTACCACACAAATATCGTAAGGAGGTCTACGCCAGTTCCTTATCTTCAGATAGGAGTCCTGAGATATAATCATACCCACAAAGAAAGAAATCATAGATGTTTATTTAGGAATCATTATATCAAACGAGAAATGTGCATGAGAGGAGTGCTATGAAATCAGAGCAAAGTGGAAGAGAGAAAGTCAAAAGAGCAGCTATGCTATCAGTCATTGCTGCACTAATACTGACTCTACTCAAGTTAGTCGTAGGATTATGGACCAACTCACTTGGTGTGCTTTCTGAAGCCCTTCACAGTGGTTTGGATATGGTGGCAGCTGGTATCACGCTTATCGCTGTACAAAGAGCATCAAAACAACCTGATTCTGACCATCCTTATGGTCATGGAAAAATTGAGAATTTTGCTGCTTTAGCCGAAACCATTCTGCTCTGGATTACAGCTGGTTGGATTTTGTACGAAGCATTCAGAAGGATAGCAGGTGAAGAGTTTGCAGCACCTAATATTTGGGGAATTGCTGTAATGCTTGTGAGCATCTTAATTGATTATGAACGAAGTCGAATGCTCTACAAAACAGCTGAGGAATTTGGTAGCCAAGCACTAGAGGCTGACGCACTCCATTTCAGGACAGATATGTTGAGCTCGATTGTTGTTCTCATCGGGCTAATCTTTGTATACCTCGGATTCCCAATTGGAGATTCACTGGCTGCAATTGGGGTTGCACTTGTGATTTTCTATGTTTCCTACAATCTCGGAAAGCGGTCATTTGATTTCTTAATCGATCGAGCTCCTGATGGAATTCGGGAAAAGGTGCAAGAAGTGTGTAATCAAATTCCAGGAATCGTAAGCTGTCCTCGAGTTCGTGCGAGAACATCAGGACCAAACCTTTTCGTAGATATCGTTGTAATGGTTGATGAAACTGTCACTACTAGTGAAGCACACCACATTTCAGAAATGATTGAATCATCGCTTAACAATTTGGCTTCAAATGTTGATGTAGTGGTGCACATAGAACCAGCTGAAATGGATTCTGAACAATATATCAAAATGAGCTTATACGAACAACTGCGGGTACTTGGGAGAAGAGAGAAGGATATCCATAATGTCCACAACATAAGAGTCTTCTCAATGAAGGATGGTATTGAGCTTGCAGCAGATCTTGAAATGACCCCTGATTTGACTCTTCAAGAAGCTCATAATATTTCTGATAGAGTTGAGAAAGAAATCAAAAAGTTAGTTCCCAAGGTCAAATCAGTTACTCTTCATTTGGAAACTTCACTTGTAGAGGGAACTGCAAGTGATATCACAGAGGAATCTCAGGAGCTTGTACAAGGAGTTTATCGAATTGTTGCAGATGTAACTCCTGGTATGAACTGTTCCAGTGTCGTTGTTAAAAAGGAAAAGGACGGTCTATCACTGTTACTTGAATGTGGTGTTGATGGAGCAATACCGCTTGGAACAAGTCATGACATTTCCAATAGTATAGAGAAGCGGATAAAGGAATCATTTCCTGATGTTTCCTATGTTTTCATTCACCTAGAACCACTATGAGTGAAGCTTAATATTGCTGGAAGGTTAGACCTACAAAGAGGTTCATGACTATGGACGAGAATTGCGATTCGAAGATATTGGGCGCTCCAGATGCGCATGTAGTTCAGACAAAAGAATTGAAACTTGATACGCCACTTATGGTCTGTTGTTTCCCCTCAGCAGGAGTTGTTGGACCAATAGCGGCTCACACGATTATTGACCAGTTCAAGATGGAAGAGATAGCTCATTTAAGGTCAAAATACATTCCTTCAGCTGCGGTATTTCTAGATGGTCGTCTTCGTCATCCATTCAGAATCTATGGGAGCAAAAAGCTCAACCTTATCGTAGTCACTGCAGAACTTCCTGTTGCAGAAGAAGGGCTCTATGCGGTGAGCTCTGCACTTCTAGATTGGGGAGCTTCTATGGGTGTAAACGAAACTGTTGTTCTTGATGGAATACCTGTTCAAGGAATACCTAAAGAGCGTAAGGTCCTCTATGCAGCAGAAGAAGAGAAAATTGGCGAGCTTGCAAAGAATGAGCAAATAGAAATTCTCGACAAGGGTATAATTACAGGAATAGCAGGATCGATTCTCGCAGAAACCCTCTGTCGCGATATGATAGGATTTGCTCTTCTCACCCCAGCTATCACTGTAGTACCTGATCCTGGTGGTGCACATCAGCTACTTGAAGCACTAAACCAACTCTATGACCTGAAAATTAATCTCACAGAACTCAGGGAAGGCAGTGAGATAATTCGTCGCAAGATGGAAGAAATGGCAAAACAAGTTGATGGAATGCAGCAAAAGCAAGCAAATGCAGGACGTAGAGGATACGAAAGAATGTATGCATAGTCCTTTTGAAAAACAACACATTGGATGAATGAG
>JAUWOU010000226.1 GCA_030612005.1 Candidatus Thorarchaeota archaeon
TATGCCCTTGATACTTCAGGCGTGTCAAATGTTCAGCTTAGTTATACGATTGATGGAACTACTTGGGAAATACAGGACATGAGTTTCTATACATGTCTATGTCTTGCCGGAGGACGTTGGGTAGGCTCCTTTGGTCCAATCAATAGTGGAAACGCGACAGAGTTCTTCATCACTGCATATGATAATTCACCAACATTGAATCCTTCAGACACTCAAGTGTTCTCATTAGAGATCACTACCTAGACAAATGGTGAACTAAATGAAACTCGAAGCAATTCTATATATTGTACTACTAATACTTGGAAGCATTGTTGCACTTGCACCATGGACCATTACTCCTGTGTGCATGATGGAAATGCGCTGTTGGGATACACGAACCCTTGAAACAATACTCGGAGCAGTAATAGCTGTCGTTTCACTTGTGGGGGTATTCAAGAGTCTAGAGTAACGGAGATTGAACAATGAATCCTGAGCAACGCAAGGCAATGCAAATTGTAGCAGTCATCTTGTGTTGCTTCGGGATTTACACCTATACCGCTATTTTCACACCTGTAATTCATTATTGTGACTACACCAATCTAGAGATTCAAGATAGAATTGGGCATGAAGTCACTTTTACATTTCATAACGGGAGCACAACCCATTATTGTTGTGTTAACGTTTCATTACTGGCATTTCAAGACATGATTGATAGTGATCAGATTAACTCTGTTGAAAATGTTCAAGTTCGTTGTCCTATGTGTGGGATGATAATGGACTGGGATGACTCAATGATAATCTGGGTCTATTCAACAGAATATCTTAACCCTACAACAAATGAACCGACTATTGTTCCACTTTGTGGGGATGGTGCTACAGTTGATATGTGTGAAAGCCACTTTCTAGATGAATACGGAGGAGTCATTGTTGACAACCCATTCGAATGGAATTGAGGTGGATCTTTGAAAAAGAAGTGGCTAATTCCAATCGCAATAGTCCTTTCACTTATCTTCAATATTGGATTTGCTCTTACATTTCAAAATACAAACCAGTCATCCTCTTGGTTATTCAGTGATCTAGGTCCAGCAGTTATGCAGGATTCTTACTACATTCGAGCTCCAGGTCTCGAATCACCATATGGAATGATCGGAGACATTCCTGGTGGATATCCATTGTATTCAGGAAATCCTCTGCAGTCTTATTTACCTGAGAATCTTACAGATTCATCAAATCCAATGGATTGGCAATTTTCATCATCATCATTTGACATGAATGCAGTTCTTCTTGCAATCTCTTTTGCAGTGATACCTGTAGCATTGATTTTGATTTTAGGAAGGAGAAGCTATGGGAGTACGAAAACAAAGTAACCTTGCTAGTTATGCACTCGGTAATGTTCTCAAGTACAGAACACGTAGTGTAGCAATCATTCTTGCCCTTTTCATATCAACTTCTATCCTTTGTTCAGTTGAGTTTATCAGAGAAGGAGTAATTACCGATGTGTCTTCTTCAGTGGATGAAGGTCCCGACATTGTACTCCAGAGATTAATTGGAGGACGTCAGGTTCCAATTCCTGATTCGTGGATGGGTAATGTAACGAACACAACAGGTGTTCGAGTCGCAACACCAAGAGTATGGGGATACTCCGATGTTGGAAGTGGTAGTTTGCTCACAGTTATGGGAGTGAATGCTACAGAATATGGAGGTATGATTAACGCAGTCGGTACTGACATTCTTGAAACAGGAAGATTCCTGAATGAAACAGATTATAGAAAGATGATTGTCGGTCAAGGTATTGTTGACATGATGGCAGCTTCAGCAATGCCACTACATGTTCAAGTGGGAACACTTCTATCGCTTATCACCAATGAGGGGGAACTCATTGAGTTTGAGGTCATTGGAGTTTTCCATAGTGATTCTAAAATTTATAGTTATGACATGATTCTTACAGACCTTGGTAGCGCACGTGAAGTTCTGGGATATGAAAATTCTACTTTCACCGACATTGCAATTTGGACTAATTTTGGTTCTGACTTGAATAGCATAGCTTTTCGTCTTGACTCAAGACTTCCAGAAGCCAGAGTACTAACTAGTGACGCGATTAGCGATCTAATGCTCAAAGCATATACCGGAAGAGCTGGTGTTACTGCATTACTCTGGCTGGTAGTTTTGCTTGCAGTTATCTTACTAGCATTCACAGCATCAAGTGCAGGATCTGAGGAGGCTAGGAGAGAGGTAGGTCTCTTGAAGGCACTTGGATTTGATACTGTAGATATCCTTGCAATCAGGATGTTTGAGTCTATCACTCTAAGTCTGCTAGGAGTAAGTTTAGGAATCTCTTTTGCCATCGTCTTCGATTTTGTTCTAGGAGCGCCTCTATTAGCAGGCTATATCCTCGGATGGGGTCTCGTTCTACTTCCAGGAGGAATTCCCTTAGCAATATCAATTTCAACGTTATTCACAGTATATGCTATGGGATTAATACCAATACTTGTCGCATCTGTAATTCCCTCATGGAGGAACGCAATTACAGAGCCCGATATTGTTCTGAGAGGTGTGTGAATTGACATTAGCGATTAGAACAGAGAATGTGTGGAAGACGTATCATCCAGGAAGCCCACGACAAGTAGATGCTGTTAGAGATATCTCAATCGAGATTGAAGAGGGTACGATTGCGGCACTTGGAGGACCGAGTGGATCTGGAAAGAGTACAGCACTAAGCTTGATTGGACTTCTTACTCGACCCTCGCAAGGAAAGGTCTACTTAGGTACTGAAGATGTATCGAAGCTCTCTGAAGTGTTTAGAACAAAAATGAGACGGGAAACAATAGGTTTCATCTTTCAGACTCAATATCTCATTCCACAACTTTCTGCCGTAGAGAATGTAGCGCTTCCTCT
Organism: Candidatus Thorarchaeota archaeon; assembly: GCA_030612005.1. Classification (GTDB taxonomy): domain Archaea; phylum Asgardarchaeota; class Thorarchaeia; order Thorarchaeales; family Thorarchaeaceae; genus SMTZ1-45. The sequence continues at coordinate 2,875 of JAUWOU010000226.1, forward strand.
ACTATGCACAGACATTTCCCGTTCCAAGGCAGAAGAAATTGCGAAAGAGAGATTGATTTCGGTTGACATGGAGCACAGGTTAGACTTCAGAGTGGTAGAACTTTCAGGAGGAGAGCTTCAGAGGGTGTGTATTGCACGCGCTTTGATGAACAATCCCAAAATTCTGATTGCTGATGAACCTAGTTCATCAATAGATGAAGCTCTCACTAAGGAGTTATTGAATACGTTGCGAACAATGGTTGATGATGAAGGTCTGACTGTAGTAGTTGCATCCCATGATCCAATGGTTTTACAGTGGGCTGATGTCCGCCATCTATTACATGATGGCCAAATTGTCCAAGATGTGTAACATCGCTATAGAGTAATCAGAATGTGGGACAGAAGACTGACCATACTAAACAGAATTGAGAGAGAAGAAAGTTTCAGAAGGAAATCTTTGAGTCCCGCTATGTTCTCGTTCGGTAATTGTTTTCGACGCCAGACCATATCAAGAATCACTCTCCATCCTGCTGATGCAATACCAATCCAGAAGAGACCAGTGAATATCGCAGTGTCAGGAAATTCTTGGAATAGACAATACGGGCAGTGGTGGTTCGATAGACCTAGAACAAGGGGTGCTAGTGTATCATGAAGTGTAATTAGGTAGAGAAAAGCAACAAGAGCTGATAGAATGAGTGTTATCGAAGGGAGATATCTGGACTTACTTTCAAACCACTGGACCGCTATCAGTGTAATTGCAGCAACGATTGTTATCAGCACTATCAACATACCGACCTGAGTTCCGAAAAGTGCTGATGGAGAAAATGGTGGATCTATGTCATATACACTTGAGCAGCAGGGTGCATAGACCGGTCGAATTGAAGCAACCAGAAGTAGATCCATTGCACTATCTAATAGCACCAGTGGGAGTAAGAACATTACAAATGAACGAGCTAGACCTCCGATAAGAGGGAGCATTGGCTGTTTTCTATTAGAGACCTCAATGACTAACCAGAGACCATAGACAAATGGTAGTATAATCTTCAGTACAAGAGCAATAGTAGAGTAAGGAGATCCAACATTGATTACGCCGTATGAACACATAGCTCCTGGAATATATGGAACCAATGATTGAATCATCCAAAAGAAAAGGGGGACAGCTAATATTCGAGCAAACAAGACGATAATACCTATCATTCCAAGAAGATAGTAACGTTGCTCAGAGCTGTGCTTTTCTTCCTCATCACCATCTAATTTCTCAGTTATTGATAAAGATAGGAAACCACCATACAAGGCCAGAGCTAGTGACAGCACACCGATAACTAACACAACAACCGTTGTCACTGTAACAATCAGGTAGCTCACCTTACTGTATTAATCCGAAACTTTCCGACTCTAAAGCATTGTGCCAGACCAAGAAGCAGATGCTTAAGTGCCATTGTTGTATTGTACACGTTGGTGGAAAGATTGTCGGACAGAATCTTGGATCTTCTAAAGACCCTATCTGCAACGCCAGGACCAGTGGGAAGAGAAACACTCGTTCAAGATATAATGAA
>JAUWOU010000105.1 GCA_030612005.1 Candidatus Thorarchaeota archaeon
CGAATTCGAGAAGAGTCTGAACAGCTTTCATTACTTCATTTCGTAAACGATCCAGTTCATTGGCTATCTTTTTGATCAAGCTGAATTGCTTGTCCGCAAAGAGGCGTCTTAGCTTATCCTCCAAGTCATTAATTTGTGTAGTAACAAGCTTGGCAGGAAGTGATATCTCCTCGTTGATGATCCCTGTCACCCAATCTGCTTCTCGGGCAGTGAGGTCAAGCATCTGAGCAAGTTTGTCTTCGGCTTCTTGAATAGTGGAAGTAAAGGTTTCGACAATCTCAGCAGGCAGTATATTTCTTAGCGCGCCACTTTCAGCACCATCCATATCTGCTGATTGAAGTATTGTGATTATTTGTTGGCCACCAAGGGTGACATTACTCTTAGAGATCCTTGATGTTATCTCTTCGTTCAACCAAGATTCTGTTTCTGCAATTGCCGTTGGAAATGCTTTCACTGCGTTCCTGTATCTATCAATATCAGAATCAATTCCTTGAGCTAGGTTTCCATTCTCATCCAAGTTTTGAAGGATCTCACCTACTTTACTAAGACCCTCGAAATCAAGACCTGTAGTAAATTCCGCCATTGATTCATTGGTAGGTAGACTACTAAACAGCTCTGCTAACTTGCATGAGGCATCGATAACACGATAATTTCGAGCGTAGAAACTTACAGTCCGTTCTGGTAAAAGGTCTTCAAAGGACCAATCCTTACCAAGCATCTCAACATTATCTAGCATATCCATGGACTCGTCAAAAGCACCTAAAGGCGAAATGAAGAGCACAAGATCATAGCCTTGTGCATAATCAACGCCACTCTCACCTTCGGAGAGGACATAGACCGGGCACCACTTGTCAATACCTTCAGTAATTAATTTGTCAAAGACCTTGTCGTCATTAGTAATCACAACACGACCCTCGATTCGTCGTGGTTTAGCCCTTCTGTAGAGCCCCCTAACCTGTGTTAGCAATCTCTTCAATGTTTCACGTTGGTCGGAATTCAACCCACGAGCCATTGTAGATGCATCTGCAAAATACTTCTGCCGTTCAAGGATTATATCCAACTTCTCGGGTGGTAGAGGAAAATAGAGGAACAGTTTGTCTTTTGCGTAGGTTGTATTAGCATACCCCTGCATTATTCCTAATACACTCTCGAAGATTTTACGAATATCACCACTGCGTAGTAACATGTTAGAACTTACACCAAATTGCTGCTCGAAGGCACCCTTCACAATATTGACAGCTTGTCTAGAACCAATTCCAGGAACTGCAGCTACCAAGTCTACTCGTGAATCTTGTATCACCTTCAGTGCGACAGCTTCAGTACCGAAATGATCTACTAATGCTTTCCTGACTTTTTCTCCAATACCTGATATCTCTGAGAGACTCTCCATCGTCAAATCATTGTCCCCCGAATCTTGGGTGGTTCTCTTCCGAAGATTGTTACTTTCCTTAAAGTCTTGACTCTCTGACTCACTGAGATGTAATGACCGCGCCATGATATGCTATGCTCCCGTATATCATTTGATTGTGTAGCATATTTGAAGTACGCACATTTTTGAGATTCTTAGAAACAAGTGGGAATTTTCGATGGACAGTCTTACTTTTTCCATTAGTCACTAGTTGAAGGTGGTAGTGCAGTTTCGGGATCTAAATGGACTGTTAGCTTGATATGGCCAGCATCTCTTTTCAGGGCTTCCTCAATTTGATTAATAATATCATGAGCCCTTCTAACACTCATTGAGTCATCCACTGTCAGATGGATTTCAGCAAGCACAGAATTACCTTGTCTGCGAGTTTTTAGGTCATGAAATTCAATATAGTTTGATTTATGTTCCTCTAGAACAGAGAGAATTGTTTCTTCTTCTTCTGTACAAGAAGAATCCATTAAACGTTGTAGTGATCGTAGTATCAATCCAATGCCCATTCGCGTTATCAAAATGGCCACTACAAATGCAAGTAAAGCATCCATAATCTGCCATCCTGTTAATTGTGCAATAACAAGTCCAATCCATATACCTACAGTCGAAATTACGTCCGATAGCAAATGTTTCGCATCACCTTCCAACGCAGCAGATCCACTCGACTTTGCTGTTCGAAATAATAATATGGATATTCCTGCATTGATTCCCGTAGCTACCATAGATATTGCAATAGCGAGATTTATCTCAACAAGCTCTACTGGAACAAAAAGCCGCCCTGCAGCGGTATTAACAATGAGGATTGCAGCAGCTACAATGAAAATTCCTTCAGAAGCACTTGATATATCCTCAATTTTTTGATGCCCATAATTGTGCGTATCATCTGCAGGTTTTTCTGAAATATAGATTGAAAAGAGCATCATTCCAGATGCAAGAATATTAACTATCGATTCAAGAGCATCAGATAACAAGGCCACTGAATTTGAGATAGAATATGCAATGAGCTTGATGCTAAAGACAATCAAGCTGCCAACTATGGCAATCTGTGCAGCGGTGCTCTTCTTCATCCTATTACATCATTCCTACATTTCAGAGATACTTTTAGAACTTGTCACGAACATTATGATTCTCATTATTATCCATATCAATGTATTAGTAACCACGACTAGGATCTATGATATTAAGTGGCGTTTCTCCTTGGATAAAGCGTAGTATATTCTCACCTGTAAATTGGAAATATTCTCGTTCTGTGTTCTCAGAATAACCTGCTCTGTGTGGTGAGGCAACTAGATTATCAAGTTCCTGAAAAGGTACATCTGATGGTGGATTTCCTTTTCCGCTCCATTTCTTAGGATATCTCCACCACACATCTAGTCCAGCTCCACGAATTCGATTATCCCGTAGGGCATCAAAGAGGGCTTTTTCGTTTACAATACGACCCCGTGATATATTCACAAGAATAGAGTCTGATTTCATCCATGAGATGAATTCCCCATTAACAAGTCCTTCTGATTCGGGGGTCAAGGGTAATGATAAGATGATGAAATCTGATTCTTCAACCAGAGGTCGTACTTCATCAATCTTGACAAGTCTATCTACGAGATTAGCATGTTTAGATTTCCCACTGCGTGTTGCCGCAATAATCTTAACATCGAACGCCTTCAATCGTTTTGCTATCTCGGACCCGATGCTCCCAAGTCCAAGTATTAGACATGTCTTGTCCCGTATCTCTATGTTTGGATTCAGTCCACCAAAGGCATATTTCCAATCTCCCTTTCGAAGTTCTCTATCGTTTGGAATGATGTTCTTTGCGACTGTAAAAAGGAGGGTTATTGCATATTCAGCGACCTCTGCAGCATTGATATGAGAGTTGCAGACGATGATATTGTCTTGGTTCTTTATCGCTGAAAAATCGATATTCTCTACTCCTGTTGCGAATGTCTGTACCATCTTCAATCTAGACCCAGTTTCTAGGAGTTCTCGTGGAACTCTATTTGATGCGATTATATCTACATCTCGTCCTTTTTCCAGAATAGATTCCGTTGTTGTGTCTGAGAGGATTACTTCTGCAGAATCCCTAAGGATATCTTGAATGATTTTAGCATACTCGTGATTTGAAGCAACCAAGACCTTCATTCAACAGCACCAGAAAAAGATGTACCAAGAGCCCTTATTGAGCTCTTGGGTTTAGTCGATTAGTAGGATCGAGCAATATAGACGATTTCAGTGGCAACCTTTCCACAGGCTACACATATACCATCAGGTTTCTCTTCCACATCGATTCGCGTACCGCGAACTTCACCGCCTGTCCTGTCTTTGATTTCATCTGCACAGGAAAGACCTTCCATCTCGGTAGTGCAGAATGGAGTCCGGGCTATCTTGCCTTTGTCCAAGGCATCCTCAATGGTACCATAGCTATCTGCATCAACAATTAGACCCTCGAATTTAGATTCAGCTGCAGCTCTGAGATTCTTGTCAATATCTTTTCCAAGAGCTGATACCTCTTTCTTCAGGTCTTTGATGTCAATCGTTTCTCGTTCCATAATATCTCTACGAAAGAGAACAGCTTTGTTACCCTTGAGGTCACGGGGACCTACCTCAACTCTGACTGGAACTCCCTTCATTTCCCAGTAGTTATACTTCCAACCAGGATTACCATCTCTCTTGTCAATATGCACTCTGAATCCAGCTTTTCTAAGAGTCTTCTGGATGTTTTCACAGTATTCGAGGACTGCATCAGCAGTATCACCTCTGATTATTGGAATCACTACAACCTGATAAGGTGCAATTTTGAAAGGAAGTTTGAGGCCCTTGTTATCACCGTGAACTGCTATCATAGCGCCGAAGATTCGTGAAATTGCAGGTCCATAGCATGTCTGCCATGCATACACGGTCTCATTATTCTCATTCAGATATTTCACATCAAATGCTCGGGCGAAGTTATCTCCAAGATCATGAGTTGAAGGAAGTTGGATGACTTTACCATCAGGCATGAGTGTGTCTGCTGCATATGTATTCAAACCCCCTGGAAACTTGTCCCACTGGGTTCTGCGAAAGACCATTACTGGAATTCCAAAATCTTCAGTTATGACTTCCTTTGTTGTTTCAAGGTCTTCCATTACCTGTGCTTTGACCTCATCATGGGTCGCAAAGACGTTGTGGCTCTCAATCCACAGGAACTCTCTTCCTCGCAAGAAAGGTCTAGTGCTCTTCACTTCCGATCTGAATACGGAACAGCGCTGGTATCGTTTCAGAGGAAGGTCTCGCCAGCTCCTTATCCATAGAGAATACATTGGATAGATTGCAGTTTCACTTGTAGGTCTGAGAGCTAATCTTTCCTCAAGCTCGGTACCATCGCCAACTTCCTTAATCCAAAACACTTGGGGAACAAACCCTTCTACGTGTTGAGCCTCCTTGGTCAGGTTGCTCTCAGGGATTACAGTTGGAAATAACATGGGTAAGTGATCTTTACGTTGGAGAACTTCTTCCAAAATGTCGAACATGTTGTTCATGCTCATAAGACTCCATGGAGGAAATGGTGTGAATCCCTTTACGCCGTACCTAATATCGGCAAGTTCAGCCACCTTACAAATCTCACCGTACCAATCAGGAAAATTGTTTTCCTTGTCAATGTCAAATATGGTACTTCTTGATCCTTTTTTCTCGCTGCTCATGATATTGTCCTCTGTTCTGATTGAAATTTATGGTATTGACTAGGATTAGAATTAGTTGTCTATTGAAAGTGCGGAACGCCTTCACCTAGCATTTACGTTCACCTGGTCTTTTGTCCTTCTCGTTATTATTTAAACACTACCGTTCGTTGTTAATTGTCTAACGCTTTGTCTTAGTTTCACCAATCTCTTGGACCCTAGTATCAAGCTTGTACTTCTTAATTAGTTTGACAACACCTTTAGGTACAAGTTTTTCCCATTCACTATTATTCCAGCGAATGAGGTCTCGAACATGCCTGCCACTATAGGTTGACCGCTCCAGTAGTTTAGTTGAATCCGTCTTTATACCTCCATCTTCAAGCAGTCTCTTGACTAACGGATTGTGACTATACGCTTTGTCAAAATATGGAGCAAAGGAGCGCATATGAGATACCCACAGAGGATGAATATTGATGTCGGATACAGGAACGATACAAATTCTATCTAGAGGGAGCTTTTCGTCAATCAATGCTTGTTTGATGAACATCACTCGCTCTCCTCCAGAAAAGGGGTTATCTGGAGTATGAGAATATTGAGCGCTGCCTATAATTATAATGATATCTTCTTCCTTACCCAAAATCTGCTTGATTGTGTGGATATGGCCGTTGTGTATTGGCTGAAAGCGCCCGATGAATAATGACTTCATTGTGACCGGTTCACATGATGGTTTTTCATATCAAATAAGCATTAGGATTGAACTCGATAACGACCAAGTTCATAACAACGCAGATAATCAGTGAAGTCGGGTAACAAAAAATGATTGAGATTGATGGCTCTTATGGCGAAGGTGGAGGTCAGATACTTCGTACATCAATATCATTGGCAGCTCTGACTATGAAACCAGTTCGAATATCTAAGATTCGTGCAGGTAGGCCTAAACCAGGTCTCAGAAGACAGCATATGGCAGGGATACAGCTTACAGGTAAGTTGGTGGATGCATCTATTGAAGGTCTTGAAGTAGGTAGTACTGAAATCATCTTCATCCCTCAAAAACGTAAAAGTGGATCCTTCAATATTGATGTGGGTACCGCAGGCTCAATCTCTCTCATTCTCCAAGCAGTTCTACTTCCTGCAGTTCTTGCGCCAGAACCAGTAGTCTTTCAGGTTAGGGGAGGAACTGATGTGAAATGGAGTCCCCCAGTTGACTATATGCGTAATGTGTTTGCACAGGTACTCGGTCGTCTTGGACCAGTAGTTGAGATAGAACAGAAAAAGCGAGGTCATTATCCTAGAGGAGGTGGAGAGATAGTCTGCAAAGTTACGCCAGTCAAGGAATTGAAGTCTCTCAATCTAGTTGATTTTGGAGAGCTTAGTGCTGTTGATGGTATATCTCATTGTGTACGCCTTCCTTCGCATGTTGCTGAACGGCAAGCATCATCTGCTGAACAAGTGATTCGAGAGAATTTTGATGTTGAAGTTAGGATTGAAACAGAATTCTACTCTAAGAAAGATGATAGTCATCTAGGACCTGGTAGTGGAATTGTCCTATGGGCGGATGACTGTAATGGAGCAAGATTGGGGGCGGATGGACTTGGAGATAGAGGGGTACGCGCAGAAAGTGTTGGTATGAAAGCTGCAGAACGAATTGTAAATGCGGTTTCAATTGGGAATGCTATTGATTCACATCTTGGGGATATGATAATTCCATATCTTGCAGTAGCTACTGGTGAGAGTAGAATTGGGATAGCTGATGTAACATCCCATCTCACAACGAATTTGTGGACTATTAAGCAAATACTTGATACTACAATACAACTTGATGGGGAAATAGGGAAACCAGGGATTCTGAAAGTCCTAAGTCAATAGCTATTCACGTGAAAGAGACGCTAGATAATCCTTAACCGATTCCTGCATAGGTTTCAAGTCCACCTCATCAACAGCATCTTTCAATAGATTATCGAGTCCAGTACCTTCAACGGCTATGATTTCATAAGCATTCGGAAACTTCGAGCGTGCTTTTTCAAGTTGCTCTGGTGGAGTAATGTCAATTTTGTTGAGTGAAATCAAGATAGGATTGAGTGGAAACATTTTTTGAACCTCATTCAGCAATGTAATTTGCTGATCAAATGTCCATCCACAGGCTTCTGATGGGTCTATCATGAAAATAATCACATTTGCTAGATATTTCAGTGCTGTAATAGCCTGCAATTCAATCTCATTTCTCTCAGCCATTGGCCTATCAAGGATTCCTGGAGTATCCACGATTTGCACACTCTGATTCCCAACTCTTAGATGTCCAATAATAACACGACGTGTTGTGAATGGGTAATATGCAATTTCAGGCTCTGCAGTAGAAACCTTCCTAACTAGTGTAGATTTACCAACATTAGGAAATCCAGCACAGACAATTGATGGAATGTTTGGTGCAATGCCTGGTAACCTAGAGAGAGTCCTTTTAGCCTCGATAATGAAGTCAAGATTCTTCGCTGTTGCTCGTAGAATTGATGAGATTCTTCCCTTTGCCGCCCTACGTGTCTTCTTCATCTGACGATGATCTTGAGATAATTTTATGGCTTGAATATGCTTGTCAGTGATATCGTCAATTGGTGGTCTGCAGTTGTGAACCGCACCCAGAGATTGCTTAAGCTTGTCATTGCCTATGAGAATCTCTGAAAGTTCTAGATAGAATGGATGCAGTCTATCTATTGAGGGAAATTTTTCTACAGCGTCATTCATTTTTGTTTTCACTTGTTGTGTGAATTCCTTAAGCCTTGTAATCTCTCTAATCCTAGTCCGTTCAACTCGTTTCATTCGAAGGGAACTTTTCATACTTATACGTGTAGATCTATTATGAGCAAACTCGATAATCTCCTCTGCAGTCATAATAGTAGGAATATTTGCAAAGGGATTCAGTTGACGCAAGTAAACATCTCCAATAATTCAAAATGTAACAGTTCACAAACGTTTTAAAACTAGCAGGCGTGACCAAATTATAAAATTCTCCACTGGAGGCTCATTTACTATGTCATTTCCTACTGGTGCCACTGTTGTTGGCATAAAATGCACTGATGGTGTGGTAGTCGCAACTGACTCCATGATTACCTGGGGCACACTTGTTCTAAGTGAAAAGGGCGTTAAAGCCTTCAAATTGACTGATACTATTGTTTTAGCCTCTGCAGGTCTGACATCTGATTATCAGATGTTAGTAAACAGACTATCGGCTCAAATCAAACTCTATGAGCTGAATCAGAAGAAATCAATCACTGTGAAGGCATTATCAAAGATGCTTGCCAATACACTGTATTCCACAAGAATGTCACCTCTCTATGTGCAGACTGTGGTTGTAGGGGTTGATGCAAATGGTCCTCAACTCTATACTCTGGACATGGGCGGTTCACTCATACCTGATGAATTCACTGCTGTAGGTACAGGAACAAGGACAGCATATGGAGTTCTAGAGAATTTGATTAAGCCAGAATTGACTGTGAAAGAAGCTGAAGAAATAGCCATCAAGGCTGTCAAAGCAGGTATCGCTAGAGACATTCAATCAGGTGGCGAAGTCCGAATCATGAGTGTGACAGAAAGCGGGGTCACAGAACGTACTGTCAACTAATGCGTGTGCATCTATTGAGTCCGCACTCACTAATCTTCAGAACTCATTCCTCATCAAGATATAGCGTAGCAGCTCTTGTAGGAGCACTTGAAATTGACCAGCGCCTCTTAGATCTTGATATCCAGGCTCCTCTTGATTTATCATTTAATTCGATTCAGAAGGCAGTTGAGAGAGGACCTACAATAGTTGCACATTCAGTAATGAGTACTCAAACTGAAAGAGTGTATAAAGAAGTGAAGAAGATACGGGAACGATTTGGAAAAGATGTAACCATTATTGGGGGTGGAGCTCATGCAAGTATTCGCCCAAAAGAACTACTTGTGAATGGATTTGATTATGTTGTCGTAGGAGAAGGAGAATACGTTTTCCCAGACCTGATTTGGCAATTGATGAACAATGATGATCCTTTGAATATACCAAGTGTTGTAGATAAGACATCAAATGAAGTCCCAGTCCCAGGGAAACTCCCAATAGTAAATCTTGACAAATGTCCTCCCTTTGCTTTAGGAATGAATATTCTTGGACCGATTGAAGTTACAAGGGGATGTCCTTTCCAATGCAAGTTTTGTAGCACACCGTTTCTAACAGGTGGGAGAGTGAGGCATAGGTCAGTTGAATCTATAACTAACTGGTTAAAACTTGCTGTTGAAAAGAGCGGCTTCGAACGTACATGGTTCCTATCACCAAATGCATTATGCTATGGGGGTCATGGAAGAAAGGCAGAACCTGAAAAATTGGAGAACTTGTTGAAAACGGTCACGAAAATAGATGGACTTGAAGAGGTATTCTTTGGTTCATTTCCCTCAGAAGTAAGACCGGAATTCGTAACCAAATCAATTCTTGAAATGCTTAGAAGTTATGTCGCAAATGACACTCTCCAAATTGGTCTTCAATCAAGTAGTAATCATGTATTGAATCTAGCAAATCGACATCATACCGTTGAACAAGGGATGGATGCAATACAGATTGCACTTGAAACTGGTTTCATACCTCATGTCGATATGATTTTTGGACTTCCTGGTGAAACTAAAGAAGAACTGCACAAAAGTATCGAGCTATGCTATAATCTCGTTGAGATGGGAGCTAAAACCCATGGTCACGTTTTCATGCCTCTACCAGGTAGTGCTTACGAAAACATGCCCCCAGGTCGGCTTGATTCAGAAAGCCGTAGATTGCTAGGGGAATTGTCAAGACGAAAGGACATGACAGGTTCATGGAGCACTCAGGAGGGAATTGCTGAATACCTCTGGTCTCAGAATAAAAATGCTCGAACATCATCAAATGATGAAACATGAACATTGCCAAACGCTGATAAGACCAATACTGAACAAGCCTTTGAAACACATTGAATTCTGACATGCCTACTGAGCTAAGAGAGAAGCTCGAAAAACAGGGATACCATCTCCTCGGGAAGAGAGGAGCATACAAGGCATGTCAATGGCAGAAGAAAGCACTCCTTAGCGGAGATGTCTGTTACAAACAGAGATTCTACGGAATTGAATCGCATCGTTGTCTGCAAATGGCTCCTGTGGTAGACAAATGCACACAGAGCTGTGACTTCTGTTGGCGTGTTACACCTAGTGATGTGAGCGTTTCTTGGAATCAAGTAACAGTTTCCAAAGAGGATGTTGTTCCAGTAAATGAGTTAATGGATGCCGTTCTTATGGCAAACCTTCGATCTCTGGGCGGATACAATCCAGATGCAGGAGCTAAGGTCTCGAGAGAGAAGTATGCTGAGGCGAGAGACCCCAAACATGTTGCTGTATCATTAGCTGGTGAACCTACACTACATCCACAAATTAGTGAGCTAATTGATGAGATTCATAGTCGAAAAAAGACTTCATTTCTTGTGACTAATGGAACTCATCCGGATGTTCTAGAGAAAATGACTCCACCAACTCAGCTCTATGTTACACTTGCAGCACCTGATGAAACTACGTACAAGAAGCTTTGTCGACCTGGAATCAAAGAGGGTTGGCAGAAGATTATAGAAAGTCAGGAAGTACTCCAATCTCTCAACACGCGGACTGTCAACAGGCTTACAATGGTATCTGGACACAACATGAAAAGTCCCAGGTCTTATTCAGACCTGATTCTAAAGGGTCAACCTGATTTTGTTGAGGTCAAGGGATACATGTTTCTTGGTTCATCGAGAGGGCGCTTAACAAATGATAATGCACCAACACACCGTGATATACGAGCATTCTCTCAGAAACTCGCAGATCTTACTGGATACTATCTTTCGGATGAACAAATTGAGAGTCGAGTTGTTTTGCTGTCACAGAGTAAACACATAAAGAAGCTACCACAAAGTTGAGAGTGATTAGAAATGGAATTTTCGGATATTCTTGATGGTCTTAGAAACGAAATCGATGCGGACGACCAAGTAAGGGAGAAGGTTCTTCCTCTCAGTCGAAATG
>JAUWOU010000086.1 GCA_030612005.1 Candidatus Thorarchaeota archaeon
CTAATTCGCTACAGAGATTGATTTCAAGAGAGTTTGATACAGTCCTAGTTGTAAGTGATGATGTATTAGCGAATCTACCCGGTCCAGCTGCTAAGGCACTTGCAGAAACACAGATTTTGTATGTTGGACAACCGGGAGGTCTAACAGATAAGAGAGCAACAGTTTCGATCCACACAGTTGATACTATAACTGCTGGTTCTGGATCCATGACAAGAGTGGACATGGATGATATAAAATTCAAGAAATGGAAAGCCAGTAAAGATGAAGGCACTATTCATGATGTCCTACTAAAACTGCACAAACTTGTACGTGAGAAGAAAGCATAGATTGAGGAATTACAAAATGAAAATTGCAGTTGCTGGAAAAGGAGGCGTTGGAAAAACCACCGTCGCTGGAACAATAGCTAGATTACTGGGTCGTGATGGTCTCAAGATCCTCGCAGTTGACGCAGATCCAAGCTACACATTATGGTCAGCACTTGGAATCCCAGCTGATGTTGCCAAGCAGATTGTTCCACTAACAGAGAATGAAACCTTAGTAGAAGAAAGACTGCAAATTGAAGGTGCTGGGTCCTACAAGGGATTCTTCAAACTCAACCCACGTGTCGATGATCTTGCAGAGAAATTCGCTATTTCAGGTCCTGACAATGTGAGTCTTCTAGTTGCAGGGACAGTCGAGATTGGTGGTTCTGGATGTATGTGTCCATCAGCAACTCTACTCAAGGCACTCATGAGACATCTCATCCTAGGTACTGATGAGGCCTTTGTAATGGATATGGATGCGGGTATTGAAAACCTTGGTCGTGGTACAACAAAGGGGATGGATGCTCTAGTGGTGGTAGCGGAACCTGGTCGTCGATCATTGGATATTCTTGGAAAAATCAGAACATTAGCCAAGGACATCGATGTTGGACGTGTCTTTGCGATTGGAAACAAAGTTGTGACTTCCGAAGATGAAGAAATGATTCGAGAATGGGTGAAGAAAGAAGGAATTCCATTGTTAGGAATTATCCCACTAGATGAAAAAGTAAAACAAGCAGACAGGATAGGAGTTGCACCGCTTGATCTGGATGCAAATTCTCCGGCGATGCTTGCAATTTCAGATATAAAACAAAAACTGATTGAAGAAATCAACAAATAATCTATTATCTAATCTAGTTACATTTTGAAAGAACAGAAATTAACTGATTTCCTTTCCTAATCAGACTTCTTAACGGGGTTAAAGTTTGGTTCCAACCTTACATACTAGGAAACGTGAGTGATTCACAACCTTATTATAACGCAATGTTTCAAGGCTCGTCACCACGCACAGGAACTGAATTCACAATGAAAAAGAAAGCTTACTTTAAGGCGGACGAAGCAGTCACAGGGCTTGGAAGATTCAAGGGACTTGAGGTTCGCATCGGAACAATAGTTGACGATGAATGGGATGAACCTATGGGCCCAACTCCATTGCCTAGTCCAACAGATCTTCGTTCATGGGATCACAAACTTTTAACAAAATATCAACCAAGCTACATGCCTTATTGTCAGGTTTGTTGTCTCTGTACAATGGGAAAATGTGACCTAACTGGTACCAAGAGAGGAGCATGTGGTCTAGACATGAAGGGTCAGCAGGCCAGAATTGTCCTCGCAGCTGCCAATATAGGATGTGCTGCACATTTGGCCCACTCCAGACATCTTGTAGATCACTTGATTGAGAAGTATGGTCCTAGAACACCCCTAATACAAGGTCCAGGTACCGAGATTCATGCACCCGTTTCGCGTTTAGTTACGGGAATGCGTCCACGTACATTGGAGGATGCCTCAATAATCATTGATTATTGTGAAACTCAGCTTAATCACACTCTTTCTGCAGTAGCGACAGGTCAAGAAGGAAGCTGGTTGGATTTCGAAAGCAAAGTATTCCACGTTGGAATGGTTGATCAACTTGGTATGGAGATTGCAGACCTCGCTCAGGTTTCGACCCTGGGAATGCCTCAAGCAGATCCAGACGCTCCACTGGTTGAATCAGGAATTGGAATGATGGATAAGGAGAAGGCTATCATTCTGACAATTGGACACAATATAGTACCCGCAGCATCTATCACAGATTACATCACTGAGAAACGACTTTGGGATCAAGCTGAAGTCGGAGGAATGTGTTGCACTGCATGGGATATCACTCGGAGAGATCCAAAAGCAAAAGTTATTGGTCCAATATCATGGCAGCTTAGATTTATTCGTCGCGGCCTAGCAGATGTTGTCGTCGTCGACGAACAATGTGTACGCACTGATATTGTTACCGAAGCTCGGAAAGTCAAATCTCCTGTCATTTCAACTAGTGACAAAGCTGTAATGGGATTACCTGACAGAACAGATGATCCTATTGACTCAATCGTAAAGGAATTAGTTTCAGGTAAAATAGATGGCTGCTACATTTCAGACCATTCCATTGTTGGAGAGGTTGCGACTAAGGTAGCAATAGCACTTAAACCCTCAAGAAGGAAGATGAAATTCCTTCCAACAAAGAAACAGATACAGAAGATGGCTGCAGATTGTAAGAAATGTAGTGAGTGTATCAGAGCATGTCCAAATAACCAGAACGTTATGGAAGCAGTTCTGGCAGCTGAAACTGGGAATTTGGAGCCCCTACGGGAAGTATACAAGAATTGTATAGGTTGTGCTCGATGTGAATCTGCTTGCCCGAACGACTATGATCTACATAGCTGGATGGTAGTTGCTGGTGAAGCTGATTGCAAAGATGAAAAATATATGGTTAGAACTGGAAGAGGTGCAATACAAGACACTGAGATTAGACATGTTGGACAGCCAATTGTCTTTGGTGAGATTCCTGGAATCATTGCTCACGTTGGATGCGCTAATTACCCCGGTGGCGGTGACGATGTACATCACATGGCAGAGGAATTTGCCAAACGACGTTACATTATCGTGACCTCGGGATGCGCAGCAATTTCAATGGGTCATGTTAGAGATGAGAATGGCCAGTCAATTTACGAACGACGAAGTGGAGAGTTTGACGCAGGTTGCGTTGTTAACGTTGGTTCCTGTGTTGCTAACTCACATATCGCTGGAGCCGCAATAAAGATTGCAGCCATATTCGCTAAGAGAAACTTACGTGGAAATTATGCAGAGATTGCAGACTATATCCATCACCGGGTAGGTGCAGTAGGTATCTCGTGGGGTGCAATGTCACAAAAAGCAGCATCAATAGCAGCAGGTTTCTGGAGACTTGGAGTCCCTGTGATTGTGGGACCGCATGGTTCTAAGTACCGAAGAATGTTGCTTGGTAAGGCTGAAGAAGAAAGGGACTGGACTGTCTACGATGCTCGTACCGGTGATCGAGTTGTGACAGCCCCTGGACCCGAGCATCTCTTCTATGCAGCAGAAACAGTAGCTGAAGCAAATGTGCTCACGGCTAAACTTGTTATTCGGCCTAACGACACTGGAAAGGGTCGTTCTATCAAACTGAGTCACTATATTGACATCCATGAAACATATTATGGATTCTTCCCAGATGATATCTGGAAATACATCAGACGTGAAACAGACATCCCAATCACTCTGAAAAACAAGATACTGGCTCAAATGAAAGAGAACAAGTGGAAAGAAAAGAAGATTCCAGACCCGACGCTCCTCAAGGAGCAAGTAATTGGAGGTGGTACATAATGGTAATGAAACCAGTACCTTGGCAGACAGGTGAAATCTGTGGACCGAACGCTGCGAAGGCAATGAAAAGCGCAGATGTACTAAAGAGAGACCTGAAGAATTGCAAGAAGCGACTTCTGATTGTGGGCTCTGACGCTTTAACAGAAAAGCATGGAAAGGGTGATATGATCGATTATGCAATCGCCCTCTCTAAAGCTGGAAATATGGATATTATAGCAACTGGAGGCGCAATCAAAGCGTTTGTAGAGAGAAGCTATGAAAGAGCTAAAACAATGGGTGCCATGGAATTAGCATATCGTCTTCAACATGAGGATTGGGTTGGTCCTTTTGGAAAGGGACCGTATGATATGATTATGATCTATGGAATTCCATATTACATGCAGTGGACTCTACTGTCTGCTGTCATGAATTTTGGAACCCATATTACTGCGATTGCCATCGGGAGATACTTCCAACCCCATGCAAAATGGTCTTTCCCGAACATGAAAGAGAAGCAGTACCATACTATTCTTGATGAAATACTAGAATTAGTAGGAGGAGGTAAGTAAATTGTCATTCGAAGATATTCCTGTAGATATTGGCGTAGTATACGAAGGTGAACGAGTTCGAGGCAAAGATATGTTTGTCGAGCTCGGTGGACCAAAGATGGAACAGAAATTCGAACTCGCAATAGCTCGAGATATGAGCGAAGTCGAGGATGAAAAAATCGAAATAATTGGTCCGGACCTGAAAGACATGGAGGAAGGTAGCTATCATCCTCTTGGAATTGTGATTCAAGTAGCAGGAGAACAGATTGAACCAGACCTTGAAGGAGTGATTGAGAGACGTCTTCACGAATACGTCAACTTCGTCGAGGGAATGATGCATCTAAACCAGCGCTATGATATCTGGATCAGACTGAACAAGAAGTCCTTTGAGAAAGGTTTCAACTCACTCGAGTATCTTGGTAAGGTTCTGATACGACTCTACAAGAGCGAGATGAATATCATCGAGAAAATCCAGGTGACATTCATCACTGATCCTAAAGTTGTAGGTGAACGCTATGATGATGCAATAACCCGATACAACCAACGAGACGAACGAGCACGAGGACTGAGTGACGCAGAAGTTGATACATTCTATGGATGTTCACTCTGCCAATCATTCGCTCCTACGCATGTCTGTACAATCACTCCACAGAGATATGCAAACTGCGGTGCCATCAGTTGGTTCGATGGTAGAGCAGCGGCTCGAGTTGATCCAAAAGGTCCGCTATATGCGATTCCAAAGGGTGACACAATTGACGAGTTCCGGGGTGAGTACACGGGGGTCAATCAAGCATATACTGAGAAGTCGCTCGGAAAAGTGAATTCGGTTGCGCTGTATAGTGCATTTGAGAAACCGCACACAAGCTGTGGTTGTTTCGAAGCAATCGCATTCGTCATTCCAGAAGTAGATGGCTTAGGAATCGTACATAGAGACTTCAAAGGTGATACAGTCAACGGTTTGCCATTCTCAAGTATGGCAGACTCAACAGCTGGTGGTCGCCAGATTCCTGGATTTCATGGTATAGCTATCGAATACATGCGGTCTCCGAAGTTCCTACAGGTTGACGATGGATGGAATCGGATAGTCTGGCTTCCTGAGTCTATCAAAGAAAGAGTCTTAGAATTCATACCAGATGAAGTGAGGGATAAGATATCCACAGAGAATGATGCCATGACTATTGGAGACCTCAAGACATTCCTCAAAGAGAAGAATCATCCTGTCGCTGAACGTTGGGTTGATCTAGAGGACGAAGTCACTATGGTAGCGGATGAAGCAGGATCTGATTATGTATCAGTTCCTGGAGAGATGACAGCCATGGTCGGAGGTATAGGTGGTGGTCTTGAAATCGTCTTCAAGAATGCCAAGATTTACGCCGAGAAGGTAATCATTCGAAAAACGGGTAAGGGTGAAAAGAAGAAATGACAACTGATAAGGAAAAGACTACTTCGCTGGATGATATGTTCGGCGATTTTGCTGAACTTGTCCTTGAGAATGTCACAATAGAACTGGACGAGCTAAAAATTGCTCTTCGTCCAATGGTACAACAGTTGGCGAAGACAGTAGCAGGTCCAGCTCTAGAGATGCCAAGGTCATTGATTCCAGCTTCTTTCAATACACCCATTGGTGAGTATACTCAGAGTATCCAAGAAGTCACTATTGGAGCTACAAAAGGACAAGGTGGCAGCAGAGGGAACACAATCACTATTGGAGGCCACACAGCCCCAGCATGGGACCTGTTCCAAGCTGGTCCAAAGCATCTACCTATTGTGGCAGCTGATGTTTTTGACATGCCGATCTCTCTTGCAAAGGTAGTAAAAATGCATTACAAAGAGGTTCTTGATGACCCTGCGGAGTGGGCAAAGCTTTGTGTCAATAAGTTTGGTGCAGATGCAATCACACTTCATCTCATCAGTACAGATCGAGTACTTGGTGACACATCGCCAAATGATGCTGCCAAAGTTATCGAAGATGTTCTGCAAGCTGTGAAAGTTCCAATCATCATTGGTTCTGCAGGCGATCCTGAAAAGGATGGACCAGTCTTGGCAAAAGCAGCAGAGGTCTGTGAAGGTGAGAGGACACTCTTGTGTTCGGCGACTGTGGATATTTACGAGGATATTGCTATTGCAGCAAAGAAGCACGACCAAGTCGTGTTAGCGTGGACATCAATTGATATCAATCAGCAGAAGGAACTCAACAGGCGACTCTTTGATTGGCTAACTCCAGAGCAAATTGTCATAGATCCAACGACAGCCGCTCTTGGATACGGTCTTGAATATGCATTTACGATAATGCAACGCATGCGTCTAGCTGGGTTGCTTGGTGATGAAGAGCTACGGTTCCCAATAAGTTCAGGTACAACTAATGCTTGGGCTGCAAGAGAAGCATGGTTGAAGAACCCAGAGCTGGGTCCAAGAGAGCTAAGAGGACCAATCTGGGAGAGTGTCACTGCTTTAGCATTGCTACTGGCAGGAGGCGACCTCTTCATGATGATGCATCCTGCAGCCATCAAGACTGTACACGATTTGGTGGACTGGATGAAAGAACGACAAAAGATCAAACCTGAGGAGTATCCAGACTGGACTATACTATCAATTCCGGAGGGAACATAATGGCAAAGCTACCAGGCCCACTAGATATCTACCCATTACTTCCTGGAACGAATTGCCAGGATTGTGGAGAAACCAACTGTATGGCGTTTGCTACAAAAATGGCTGAGCACACAGTCAAGCTCAAGGCTTGTACACCTCTCTTTGAGGACGCGAAATACACCAAGAAGTTAGAAAAAATAGAGAAACTCGTTCGACCACCAGTCAGAGAGGTTGTGATTGGCGTCGGGGAAAATGCTGCAAGTATCGGTGGAAAACTTGTGCTCTATAGACACGACCTTCGATACTCAAACCCAACATCATTCTTCATTGAAGTACCAGACAATCTTGAAGCTGAAGCATTTGCGGCTAGAATCAAGGCAATAGAAGAGTGGACATATGTCTACATAGGTACAGACCTACGGTTGGACGGAATTGCTCTCAGAGGGGTTTCACAAGACCCGAAGATTTTTGCTACTGCTGCAAAGAAATTGGCAGAATTATCTAACTGGCCAGTAATGCTCTGCTCTCTAAATCCAAAGATGCTTGCAACAGCAGCCAATGCGATTGCTGACAAACGACCACTTCTCTATGCTGCAACAATGGACACTTGGGCGGAGGTCGGAGAGGTAGCTAAAAAGCATGGACTACCCTTGGTTGCTTATGCTCCTGGAAGTCTCGATAATCTATCCTCACTTGTGAGCACATTGCGAGCAATGGGAGTAGAGGATCTTGTCCTTGATCCAGGCACTGCCTCGAAGAAAGGTCTGGGAACGACAGTGGATGACTTCACTCAACTCAGACGGTCTTCAATAATCGAAGAAAACGAGCTTCTTGGATATCCATCACTTGGTTCACCAATTTCAGTCTGGGCGGATCATCGTGAAGGTGAGGCTCCAGAGTTGACCAAGTGGGATGAAGTCCTTACAGCATCAGCACTCATTGTGAGATACGCAGACATAGTTGTCTTACACAGTCTAGATATGTGGACAAACCTTCCAATAACATTCCTTAGGAGCAATCTATACACCGACCCCGTTAAACCAGTAGCTGTTGAAGCTGGATTAATGGAGTTTGGAGAGGTTGGACCTGACTCACCTGTAATGTACACCACCAACTTTGCGCTGACATACTTCACAGTAGAGAGTGACATCAAACAGGGTGGCGTTACCGCATACCTTGTTGTTGTTGACACAGAGGGGATGAGTGTTCAGTCTGCAGCTGCTGGGCGTAAACTAACTGCTGATAGGGTTGCAGAAACACTCTTGGAATATGGAGTTGCAGATAAGGTGAATCATAAGATTCTGATCAGTCCAGGAATGGCTGCAAGAATCAGCGGCGAAACCGAGGAGGCAACGGGTTGGACCGTCAAGGTTGGGCCTCGAGACTCAAGTGGTATTCCAAAATATATTCAGGAAGGTAAATGGAAAGAGGAATAATTACTACATCTCAAGATTGATGTTGGTAAGTGCCTAAGGAGAGAATAGTATGAGAGAACGCTTAGTAGTTTCTGTTGCTGGAAAAGGTGGTGTTGGAAAGACAACAATATCAGCCTTGCTAACCAAAGCAGTTATTGAAAAGACAAAAAGAAGCCTTCTCGTAGTTGATGCAGACCCCGTCATGAATCTCCCACGAGCACTTGGTATCGAGATCCCTACTTCAGTAGGAGATATAGCAACACGACTTCGTCAGAGCATCGATGAAGGATCACTAGGAGGCGAAGTTGCAAAACAAGATGTCTTGGAAGGAGAGATTTTTGAGGCTCTCGTTGAGGGGGACCAATTCGATTTCTTAGCGATGGGACGAACCGAAGGTGAGGGTTGTTATTGTTATGTAAATCGCCTACTTACTCAGATCATTGATACCCTAAGTAAAAACTACGAACTCTCTCTTCTCGATATGAGCGCAGGTCTCGAACATCTGAGTCGACGGACAAATCGAAACGTGGATGTACTTGTCATCGTCTTAGACCCATCACGTGCTGCTTACGAAGCATCGCTTAGAATCAGAGATCTTGCAAAGGAGGTTCATATCGATTTCAAGAAAATTGTAGTTGTAGGAAATCGATTTTCACCAGAAATGGAGGAGGACCTTCGAGAGAAGTTAAAAGAAGAGAACCTACCCCTATTTGGAATGATTCCTAATGATGATGAGCTAGCGAAGACTAACTATCTAGGGCATCCATTGACTGAACTCAATTCAGATTCACCAGCTGTAAAAGCTGTCGAGGAAATCGCAGAAAAACTAGGTCTTCTTAGTGAAGCTGCTATGTTGAAGCTCCTCGGAAAGAACCCATAGAATCATGAGGACCGTTGTAACATGAAATGAAAGGAGGTAACATCTGACGATGGCTAACGGAGATTGGACTGATAGGTACAAAGACAAGATAGTACCAGCCAAAGTCGCCCTCTCCAAGATTCGAAGAGGTACGCGTATATTCCTAGGAACAGGTTGTGGAGTTCCATATCATCTAGTACAGGAGCTGGCGAATAATGCGGATCAGATGTCTGACAACGAGATAGTGCATCTATTTACTCTTGGAAATACTCCCTCAGCAGATCCCAAGTTTCAGTCACAATTCAGGCATAACACATTCTTTGTATCTGAAAATATTCGTCAAGCAGTACGAGAAGGACGTGCGGACTACACTCCAGCATATCTTTCTGACATCCCACTTTTCTTCACCACAGGAAGAATTCCACTTGATGTTGCATTAGTACAAGTGAGTCCACCAGATCAATTTGGTTACTGCTCCCTAGGAATCTCTGTGGATGTCACTAAGGCAGGAATAGATAATGCGGACCTTGTAATAGCCCAAGTAAACGAGAATATGCCAGTAACTCATGGAAACTCTTTCGTGAGTGTTAGAGATATCGATTATCTTGTTCCATACACTGAACCTCTATTAGAATTTGAATCACCAAAAATCAGTGAGCGTAGTCGACAAATTGGTGAATATGTAGCGAAAATAATAGAAAACGAATCAACAATATCCGTGGGAATAGACGCAATTTCTACTGCTGTCACTGATAGTCTAATCAAATCGGAAGTACAGGACCTAGGAGTTCATGCAGAGACCTTCAATGACAAAATGATCGACATGATTGAAAGTGGAGTCGTCACTAATCAGAAAAAGAGTCTAAACAAAGGAAAAGTCATTGCGAGCTTTGCCATGGGAACGAAGAGACTCTACGATTATGTGAACAACAATCCCATCTTTGAATTCAGAGAAACATCTTACGTCAATAATCCAGCAATTATTGCTCAAAATAATAAGATGGTTGCTATAAACACTGCATTTGAAGTCGATCTAACTGGGCAGGTCGTTTCGGACTCTATTGGTCATGAGTTCTACAGCGGTATTGTCGGACAAGTTGACTTCATTCGTGGTGCGTCTGAATCAATTGGTGGAAAATCAATTATCTGCTTGAAATCCACAGCTTTGAGCGGTAGTGTTTCCAGAATTGTATCCCATCTAAGTAAAGGGGCGGGTGTGGTCACCACAAGAGGGGATGTAGATGTCATCATCACCGAATACGGTTTCGCCACACTGAGAGGGAGAACAATACGTGAACGGGTTTTGTCACTAATTGCGATCGCACATCCAGATTTTAGGAATGATCTACTAGAAGCAGCAAAAGAAATGAAATACGTATTCGAAGATCAAGTTCCATTCCTTTCTAGAGGAACCTATTTCCAAATTGAATACGAAGCTGTCACTGAGGCTGAAATGAAAGAGGGTCCTGTCAGTGTCCAGATTCGCTTAATCAGACCTGATGATACTGATCGCATCAAAGACTTATTTTATGGGCTTAGTGAAGATTCGATATTCTTTAGATTCCTAACACCCCTTACAAGTTTACAACGAAAAACATTGCAGGATTTCTATTATGTCGACCAAGACTCAGACATCTCCCTTGTTGCTGTAGTTGGAAATGGAAATGAAGGAGAGTGTGAAAAGATTGTTGGCGCTGGAAGGTATCTATTGACTAGAAGCACGAATCAGGCGGAATTTGCTCTGCTCGTAATAGATGGGTATCAGAACCGGGGTATTGGAACATTTCTTCTAAATCAGATGATGCGCATCGCAAAGAGCAAGGGAGTTAACGCATTCATAGCATACGTACATCCAGAGAATATCCCTATGATCAATTTCATTCATAGAACTGGAAAACTCATTGAAACTAAATTAAGCATTGAAGATAATCAATACACTTTCATCCTTAAGCTTTAGTCATAGCTCTTGGACTTTTCTTCCATTTGTTTGAGTGAAAGAGACACCAAAA
This sequence comes from Candidatus Thorarchaeota archaeon, assembly GCA_030612005.1. GTDB lineage: Archaea > Asgardarchaeota > Thorarchaeia > Thorarchaeales > Thorarchaeaceae > SMTZ1-45. The sequence goes on from JAUWOU010000086.1 coordinate 11,068, forward strand.
TTGTTTTATGATGGCTCTATAGATTTCATTCGTTAAGAGGAGATTTGAAGATGTCGGATTTAATTCGAATCGGAATACTAAAACTTGGATGTATTGGTGCTGCACCGCTTCTTGATTTACTACTTGATGAGCGTGCAGAAAGAAAAGATATTGATGTGCGAGTTGTAACATCTGGAGCCAACATGGACCCAGGAATGTGTGAAGAAGCTACTACTAACCTAGCAGCAATGGAACCAGGCATTGTATTCATTGTAAGTCCTAATGCTTCACTTCCAGGACCAACTAAGGCAAGAGAAATTCTACTTGAGAAGAAAATCCCTGTGGTGTCTATATCAGATGCACCATCAAAGAAAGCATTCTACAAAAAGAATGATGAGGGTAAGAAGGTGAAGTCTGTTCCAGAGGGAAGTGGTTTCATTATCCTGCCCATGGACCCAATGATTGGAGCTAGAAAGGAATTTCTTGATCCAACAGAGATGGCTATATTCAATGCAGAATTGATCAAGGTGCATTCGTGCACTGGAGTAACTCGTTTCCTGCAGTTGGAAATAGATAAGATTACAGACGGTCTGAAGGCTAAAACAGAGTTGAAGCTTCCAACGATCAATCTCAAAATAGAGAAGGCTTTGGAACATGGAGGTTTTGCTAATCCTTACGCTTACGCAAAAGCCTATGCTGCACTTAAGATGACAGAATCCATTGCAGACATCACATCCAAAGCATGTTTCAAAGAAAGCGACCCCGAGAAATATGTACCTGCAGTGGCTGCAGCCCACGAACTACTTAGAGCAGCAGCTATACTTGCTGATGAGGCACGGGAGATAGAAAAACAGAATGATACTGTCTTACGAACATCTCATGGTTCATCTGGTAAAGTCACCAAGAAAACAAAGCTGCAAGAAAAAGCCAAGTAGATAACAAGAACAATTCCCCGAGAGCAGAGTCTATGACTCATATCAAGTAACAAAAGAGGTTGAATTAGGACCACATGGATAATTCAACACTAACCTCCTCGTGTAGCTCTACTAATGAAACAATAGTAAACAATATACACGCGATACAGGGTCTTCAGAATAAACAGAATGATTTTAGTGAAATCCCGTTAGGAGAGTGCGCGGTATGAAAGGCCGCAGGACATCCCTAACTTCGAACACATCTCCTCAAGAGGTGATGCAGGCGTTCAAGAACTTCTGCAAACGCAGGTCAAAGAAAGCGATGAGTCCCAGAACTCTAGACTGATATGAACAAGTAATCGATGTCCTATCCAGGAAGCACAGTCTCCCCTTGGACAGTGTGGATCTCATTGCCCTCGAAAGGATTGTGACTGAGAGAGCTCAGGTTCTCGCTCCTACCACATTCAATACTGAGATGGCGGTTCTTCGTCGTTGGTGTGAGTTTCATCATATTGATCCACGCGAGAGGGATGTACGAGATGTTCTCCAGTTCAAGAAAGCGATTCCTACACGACAACTCGTTGATTCGGATATTCTATCTCCTGAAGATGTGATATCCTTGATTCAACATCTCAGAACTCCTGCTTGGAAGGCTCTGATTGGAATAATGTGGGATACGGGTTGTAGGATAGGAGAGATATGCGGTCTTGATTATGAAGATGTGACTAGGGATGAGAATGGATTTGTTCTTCATATCAGACATTCCAAGACAATGAAGCGACAACTCAGACTCATTACACCTGAGATTGGATTGAAGTATTTTACACCCTATTATGTTCAACATCAGGGTCAAGGACCATTGTTTCAGACTTCATCTGGGATTCGAATAACACCAGATGTTGTGAGGAAGATCCTCTCTCAGGTAAAGATTGGAAAGCACTTAGGTAAGAGTGTGTGGCCAACTCTCTTCAGAAAATCTGCATCAACATATTGGAAGAAGACGGGGTTGTTGCCAGACCCCGCGATACGACAAAGGCTTGGACACAGTAGGAATAGTCGAACCTTTGAACAATGGTATCTTCAATATGGCGATGATTCGCAAAAGATTGCTGAACTTGCTGCTCTGGGAAAATACCGAGAGTTACCAGTTAAGATTGAGCCAGTGAAGTGTTGGAGATGTGGAATGGACATTCCAGCTACTGAAGATAGATGCATGAATTGCCATGCCGCTGCTTCTGGGAGAACGCTCCAAGAAGATGTGAGGGAGAAAGGAGAGCTTGAGAAGTTGAAGTTTGAGTTGGGTAACATCGAAACACTTCTGGCGGTTCTTATTGAAGCTCTTACTGACGATCCAACGTTAAAGAAGAGAATAGGAAAGCTTGCAAAAGAAG
>JAUWOU010000261.1 GCA_030612005.1 Candidatus Thorarchaeota archaeon
GTTCATCATCATAGTTCCTTAATTTACGTTGAAAATCATCTACAATCCGGAATGAGTAGTAGATTTCTGATAGGGTAAGGGCATCCTTTGTGGTTGTAGCTGTATATCCAGTAGATTTTATCGTATCATCAACAGTCGTTCTAAAATCTGCAAGGATTGATACAATCTTGTTTGTAGCCTCAAGATTAGCAACTTGATCAGATGAAAGATATGAGTATTTTACTTCATAAATTAAACTGCCAGCTTGCTGTAGAATTTCACCGAGTTTCGAATACTCGATGTGAAACTTCATTTTTCGATTATTGATTATTTCATTCAGCCTGCGAATAGCATCTTCTAAAACAATGACCCTAGCATCTTTTGCAGTATCCAAAGTATTCACCAATAGTGGTAAAGTTTGCCCTCTTGATAAACTTCACCAATCGAATAGGAGGCCACTATTCACCAATATTGCAGATTGTATTAAAACTTACAGATTCTTAAATAACTGTGGACCCAAAATGTAAGAAAATATGTAAGGTTTACTATAATATGTAAGATCTACCATCCCTTTCACCGAGGGCTCTAATCTCCAGATGCAATCCCATTCGACTTCGATGAATAAGTTCATCTGGAATCTTGACCTCAGCTAGATGGTTGACTGAGGTCCATGTTGAATGGCGTTTCTTCATGTCAACATCGAATATCTGCTCGCATTCAAAGAGTAATGCAATACCATATTCTCGTATGAGTTCAAATACTCACATGACCATAGAACATTATGAACGGACTAGGGATGTGGCTCACTCCTAGAGATAGAGCCATACTGAAAGCCCGGAGGAAGAAACCTTCTTCTCATGGGAAGTCCGCACTCCCCCAGAGGACACCAGCCTCCAAAGGGGAGTCCGTGGCCGACTGCTATGACCAGACGACTCTTGAGTCGTTTGCGAGGAGTGAAGACCCTGCCATGGCAAATGCTGTGGAAATACCGCCTGCTATCACACCATCTGGTGAGTGTGAGTCAACGCAGCGGACAGAAACCGGGTCCCATCGGAGGAACGATGTTCCAGTGAAGAGGGGCAAAGCTCACGACACTTTGAAAGACTCAGGTCTTTCGGAAGCTGGTGACAGCAGTCGTGAGAAAGGTGAAACACAGAAATTTTTTACAGTTCACTCACAATTGTAAGATATGGGTTTTAGGAGGCCACACGAAGTTCTATAAAGACACATGCGTTATTCGACAACAATAGAACAGATGGAGATATCACCTTGATTCAAGCTGTCTACATATTGATCGCTGATAGCGGTCTGTGCGTACTTGACCGCAAGTACGGAAAAGCAGATATGGACCCAAATTTGATTAGTGGATTCCTAACTGCATTGATTCAGTTTGGACGTGAACTGAGTGATGGAAACCGAGTACACGTTATTGATTTTGGAGCATTCGACATTTGTTTATCACTAAAGGACAATGTGATTGTTGCAGCTACTGTTGACAAAATCGATGATGGGAATGCTGCAATGGCAGTCCTCTCTGAAGTTAACAACTCATTCACAGATGATTATGGAAATATGCTTGCAGAATGGGATGGTAATCTAGAACCATTCGAAACATTCTATAAAAAATTGGATGAGATTACAAAGGATGGTCATGCTTCGGAAACCAAGATTATAGTACCTGTGTTGAAGGGCAAGGTTTCTCCGATGCTTGTAAGACTTGGTCAAATGAGCCAAGAAACCTTTGATGTTGCTAAGATGTGCAAAGGCAAGCTAACAACACCAGACATTGCAGACCAGTTAGGTCAACACTTGAAAGAGGTTCGGAAATCGCTCAATACTCTTGAGGATATGAAAATCCTCGAATGGAGAGAAATTGGTTAGTTTCAACCGTTCCCCGAAACCTAGACATTCCTAGACATCGAGTCCGGGATGATGTTCGGTTCCTGTTTCATCGAGGCTGCATTGCAAATCTCGGAAGATTTGTTATGTCTTACTTCCTCTCCGCAAGCGTTTTTAGTCTCCGGCAAACTGACGGCGACTAGATTCAGTGCAGCATTCAAATCCCTGTCGATTTCAAGCCCACACTGTTCACAATGATATACTCTCTCTGACAGAGAGAGTTCTTTCTTCCTGTGCCCACAACGTGAACACATCTTCGAGGACGGAAATGTCCTTGAAACCACGACAAGCTCAGAACCATACCACTGGCACTTGTACTCCAGCTGTCGTCTGAACTCGTAGAACCCCACATCAGCTATCACTCTTGCAAGCCTTCGGTTCTTCAGCATCCCTGACACTAGCAGGTCTTCGATCACTACCTTACTGTGGCTCTTGGCAAGGTAGGTCGTCACTTTGTGCAGTGTGTCCTGTCGGATATTGAAGATATTAAGGTACATCTTTGCAAGTCTGAGCTTGGCTCTCTCTCGGTTCTTGCTCCCCTTCTCCTTTCGTGATAGATATCTATGTAGTTGTTTCAGTTTCCTCAGTCGTCTTCCAAGGGGCCGTGGGTTTGCAAAGGTGGTTCCATCAGAGAGTGTGGCCAGGGTCTTTACTCCTAGGTCCACTCCTACTTCGGATCCCTGTACTGGAGTGGGGTCGGTAACCTCCTCTTCCACAGTGATTGAAACAAACCACCTATTAGCCCGTCGTCGCACAGTGGCTGAAAGTATCCTTCCACTGTAGTACTTCTCTCTCTTCTCCTTTATCCGGACCTTTCCAATCCGTGGGAGCTGGATCGCCTGCTCATGAAGCTTAATGGTCCCAGTCAGTCTGAAGCTGTCCTTTACTCCCCTCCTCTTGAAGAGAGGAAATCCTTTCTTCTTCCCAGACTTGAGTCCCCGATAGAAGTTCTGAAAAGCTCGACCGAGGTTTCTCAGGGCTTCCTGGGGTGCACACTTCGAGGTTTCGTACATCCATGGGAACTCTGTTTTCTTCAGTGAATTGAGAAGCTTGTTCTGCTTCACAGTATCAGTGAAGCGGTCATTTCCCTGATTGTTCTTGTACTGATTGATTCGTTGTTCGAGACCCCAGTTGTAAGCAAAACGAGCTACTCCTGCATGTTGAGCAAGGGATAATCTCTGGATGTTGTTCGGGTC
>JAUWOU010000209.1 GCA_030612005.1 Candidatus Thorarchaeota archaeon
ATGTCGGGCTGAAAGGTATGTCTGAGATGAATCAGAGTGATGATTGTGAGAAAAATGAACTCGATGTTATATCTTATCTTCATAAATGACCCGTGTGGACGCACAAAATGTACATCTGCCCAGGGGAAGGATTCTTGATCCGATGGAAATCTGGGCGGCGATGAAAGAATCAAAACATTATGTCCATGACGAGAGAAATACTGAGAGAGGCGGACGATATTGTTCGTGCTACCTCCCACAAAATGATTTCCATCAGAAAGTCCGAATTGCATTGCCAGAATAAGAATGCGCATTAGGATATTGCTCCATGAATTGCGTGTGGTTAATTGAGAAGGAAGGACTTGATAAAGCTGTCTAATCCAATACCGATATTACAGCAGATTTCTGGAAGAAAGAATGAAATATTTTAGCTATTGACGCATCAGCTCATACCCGGATATTGACTGAGATAATCATGAGTGTGGCTGTGCTAGTAACGTTAAAAAAGATATATACTCCGAGTCGCTCGCTTGTAATAAGAAGTGAAGAATTGTGAAAGTACTCGTTGTAGCAAAAGGCGTTCATGGTGGTAGTGGAGGCGCTGAAACAGTAGGAAGGAACTGGTACTTCCACATAAGTAGGAGAACTGATACTATCCTTCTGACTGATAACACGAGTCGCACCGAACACCTTCGTCAAGGTCGTGCTTCTATCCTGTTCGCACGTCACCCTGCTTCTTTTCTCGAATACGGGATTCGCACAACTCGTAAACTCAAGCAGATATGCAAAGTAGAGAAACCAGACCTCATTCATATACACAGCTACGCAGGATTCATTGCGATACCGCCTGAAATTCCAACGATTGTCACCCTGCAAGATGAACCATTTGTTGACTATTTCGACTTCGTTTCTAATCGCTCCGCGGGAACAATTCTAAGTTACCTTGGGAAATCAAGATCATTCATGAGGAATCTTCTGTTGAGTAGAACATCTTACGTCCATGCAGTAAGTAATACCATTGTACAACAGCTAAAAACAAAATATCCCGGAATAAAATCGAAAGTGATTCCCAATCCACCTAATACACCCAAACCAGGACCACCAACCATATCTAGAGAGCATTTACTCGCAACTCTGGGAATTCCAAGTAATTCGAAAATAATACTGTCAGTAGGAAATCTTGCGTTTAGGAAGGGCTATCACATACTACTGGATGCGGCAGAGATTCTTAAAGACCGTCAGGACCTACATTTTATTGTTGTTGGAAAAACCTTGAACTTGTTATTCCGTTCGTATCAAATGGCACTACAAGGTAGAATTGTAAGAGAAGGGCTTAGCAATTTTCATCTATTGGGCTTTGTCAGTAATGAACTTCTTCATAATCTGTTCTCACATGCTGATGTCTATGTCTCTGCTGCAATTAGTGAGGCGTGCAGTCTTGCTTTGCTAGATGCTGCATCTTACAAAGTCCCCATTATTGCTACAGACGTTGGAGCCGCAAGAGACCTCTTTGAAGGAGAAGCACAGATAATCCCAAGATTCTGTAACGGGACAGATATCTCGAGGGCCATTATCACCTCTTCAAATCATACACGTCAAGCCTATAGTATCACCAAGAAATATACCTGGGATACAGTCACCGATAGTCTAATAGAGTTCTACAACAATATACTTGATGGAAATTGACGCACTATGTATATGCCAAGTCGTTTATTTCACAGGGTTTACTGAAACCTACGCTCGAACTCTTCCCATATCAGAGAACTAGTCCAAAATCGTGTTAGAAATAGTCGGATATATCACCAATTATCAAACCTAACATGTCATATGTAGTACAAAACTATACAAGATGCAGCATGCAATCTGGAGTAAAGGAACTCATTCAAACGAGCTCAATAGAAAGAATGAAGATGGAGTACAAATGACTGGAGAACGTTCAAAAGATGTGTTTGGTAGACATGTTCTTGCTAGAATAGGTGCAATGCTAATCGTTGCAGCTGCAGGAATAGTTCTAGTCAAGATTCTCACAGTAACACTAAATCAAGAAGATTTTGGACTGTATTCATTGTGGAAATCTCTAGCAATCTTTATCTATTCCTCTAGCTCGAGTGTTTTCATCCAATCAATACTGAGATATATGCAAAGAAGAACTGCAAAAAGTAGATTAGGTGCCTCGCGGCTTCTGTCTGCATCCCTCATTGGCAGTTTTTCTGTTCTATCATGCATTGTTACCTTGCTGCTGTTGGCCTATGTAATAACTGGATTCAAAATCATCAATGATTCAATGTATCTTATTTCGCTTGCATTAATTTCATTGTTTATGATCTTACAGATCATTGAGAGAATTGTACTTAGTATATCAGATTCGGAGCAAAATTCCAGAGAGGTGTTTGTTTACAGTTTATCTTATGGACTTGTTTCCTCAGTTACCGCAGCATTATTCGCGATGATTATTGGAGATTTTAGGTGGGTTTTTGCTGGTTTCATTGTGGGTCATTTCATCCCGGCCCTCGGTTCACTACGAGTGAAAATCAAAGATTATCATCTCTCTACACCTACCAGAACAGATTTCAAGCAAATCATGGCATATGGTGGACCGGTATTCGTAGAAGAAACTGCTGCAAATTCCGTAGTTTTCATCGCGAGCTACATAGTTTCTCTGTGGATGGGGTTTACATATGTTGCTCTACTCTCTATTGCACTAGTAATCTCGGGTATACTATTGTCTCTTGTTGGACCACCGCTAAATGCGTACATGGCGTACTTAGTGAAAGCATATGAAACTGAATCATATGATGAAACCAATCACCTGAACAGAAGACTACTCGAACTCTCCCTCGTTATTATCCCGTTAATGATAATTCTTGTTACCTTAGTTTCTCCATTCATTGTGCAAATTGTGTCCACAACGGATTACATTGATGCTGCTTTGTTAATCCCATTTACAATCTTAGCGTCGGTGTTACTCTTGTTGTCTAATATATGGAAATATACATTGAGACTAACTGAACGCACACATATCATCGCTTCCATAAGCTTGTTCTCGGTTTGTATCCTAGTTGTTCTATGCATGATACTGATACCATATATGGGACTAATTGGAATCGGTTTTGCACTCGTTGGACGAGCATTTATTGAAATAACCTTCTTGAATCGCGCTGTGGATTCTTCTATGCGAGTGACTATAAGTAGGGATTTTCAAAGGGCTTGGGTTGTTTCTATCCTAGTCCTCATAGGATCATGCAGTATAGTATACATCTGGACACTTGACTGGTTCATCTCGGTTATCGGTTCTATCCTGATTTATGTAATAGTAACATGGAAATTAGATATTTTGAATCTGACTGATGTATTACAGCTGCTTAGGCGAACACTAACAAATCAGAATTATTCAGCATGATGTACAGATATCAATCAAGCTGTTGAAGGAGGTGGTAGCTTCATTTTCAGATATCGGATCATATTCGCTAGTTTGAATTGAGCATCTAGCTGAGAATCTATATTGAGTGACCTAAGTAAGTTTAAACAATGACATTGTGGAACCATCTAAAACGAGTTCACACGAAAGAGGTGCTGTAGCCAGAATATTACAAGGAGAAACTATAACACCATCCTTCAATAATAGAGTGTCTGAGTAGCCAATACTATTCTTCTCAACGATTACATATTCGAGTCCGATTTCTTTCGCCAAGATGTATTGATTAACATCTGCAAGATTCAGATTGACTAAACTTGACCAGAGAGCCCATTCAGGAGATTGTCCATCAAACCGGAATAGTTTCCCGTTTCTAAGGAGTAGACCAAAATCCAGTTGAGTTCCAGAAAGTATCATGTTTCGATCTATCCATCCATAATATAGACTTACATCATCATTAAAGGACATCACAGCAGGAATCCCATAGGCTTCCAATCTCCTTCCGACTCGATGGGAGTAGACAAATGAAATGCCAGGATCGGGTTGTTCTTGAATGTACTCAATGATTGATTTTTCATCATCAGAGAATGTCATGGTACTCGAAGCAACAGAGTCAGAAAACATCAGAGAGAATATAATCATTGAACTAATTAGGATTAAGATGCCATATCTCTTGGAAGATTTCGTCGATGTACGAAGCAGGATATGATTTCGATAAAGCCAACCTACAGTCAATAGGCTGAAAAAGCCAATGAGAAAAGGACCTAATGCGAGAACAAGATCATACCCAAGGGAAAAGTACGCCAAACCAAAAGTGAATACCATCATTAGCAATCCGAGTCCAACCCACCCTCTAGGAATCGCCTTCTTTACTGCTTCAAATCCTCGAACAGAATAGTAACCAAACACTGGAAAGAATATAATAAGCGTGTACACTTGTGTCGAAATCACGAAGAGTATCAAAGGGAGTACTATGAAGTGGATTAATTTTCGTTGGTCGTTGATATCTCGATGAAAAGTGGCGAGAACGCCAACGGGGAGAAGGAAAATCATGACACCAAGTCGTATTCCGAAGTACTTGGCAATTTCAATACTACCATCAAGAAAAAACTCAATTGATAGATTGGGGTTAATAATTGGAGCCAGTACAACAAGCCCCATGATGAACGAACCGGCAAGCATCACTGCAAAGGCAATCCAGAGAAGTAGAACGCGCGTTGATTTATGTCTCTCGTACCATCCCAAGAATATTGAAGTCCGTCTTGTTTTCATACCCAGATACATCATTTTCCCAATTATATGTTGAATGAGTTTGTAGGAAACGAAAATCCCTACATATATTGCCAAGAAGATTATTGCTATCTCGTGTGTGAACAGTAAAAGGATGAACAATCCGACGGCCTTGATCATATCTTTGAAGTGTCTGTTTTTCAAGAACCTTCGACTCGCCAAGAGAAACCATGGCATTATTGCCATGAATACACCTCTAGGGTGGATTGTGTTGTAAGTCATCTGGTAGAAAATGAATCCTCCTATGCTATAGAAAAACGAAAAAATTAGAACGCTCTCATGTTCATCAAAAAGCTCTGAACC
>JAUWOU010000143.1 GCA_030612005.1 Candidatus Thorarchaeota archaeon
GGTCCCCCCACCTGATCCAATACTCCTGATGATACTGACAAAAGAGTTGAAATAAAATCAAAAAGGAAGACAAACTAATGAAAGCAATTGTATACACAGAATTCGGACCACCGGACGTTCTTCGGCTCAAAGAGGTAGAAAAACCTACTCCGAAGAAGAATGAAATATTGATAAGAATTTATGCCACTACTGTTGTGGCGGAAGATCCAGGAATGCGAAGTTCCCCAGGTTTCAATGGTTTTAGAAAACCCAAAAATCCAATATTAGGGCAGGAGTTTGCAGGTGCTTCTGGGGTTCTACGACATCTTCCTTGATAATGGTCAACTGAAGATTTACATCTAGGACACCTGAATTTAGTCGTCGAGTCCACCTGCCTACCAAGAGCTCCAATACTAAGGTCAATATCAAACTATTCAGCATATACAAATGTAGGTAAATCAAAAAGCAATTGAACTAAACTTAGTGGTTAATCTGTGATTCTATGCAATACTGAGATTTATAGCAAATAGTAGCTTTAGCTCACATAGTCAGTACTGACAAGAACTTATGGGGATTTCAGATTTGTTTAAGAGTTTCAAAAGAGGACACACCTACTACTACCAGGAGATAAACAAGGAGATTGGTTATCCCCCAGAAACCGGCCTTCAGAAGGCAATTCTTACAATCCCAATTCCAGAAAGACACTCAATAATGCTGCGTGTAAAAGAAGACGTTGACTATTATGATGATGATTTCACACCCGAATCTGATGTGCTATATTATATAGGACAAGGAAGACCAGAACAGGGACCACAGAGCCCTACGCGAGGTAATAAGAGAATCATCGACAATGAGGATAGTGACTTCTATCTCTTTGTACAACCAAAGGGAGAATCTGGATACTGGACATACAGGGGGAAATGGGGTCTTGTTGACATTGATCCTTCCTATGAATCCGATCAAATCGTAGAAGGGTGGAAACGACAACGTGTCTTTAGATTCAAGTTCGTAAGAAAAGGGAGCGGAGCAGAAGAAGCATTCACTAAGCGAAGTTTGGGAAATGTTACACCTACTCGATATGATTCTATTACTTCTCGAATTGATCGAGATAGTGCATTATCACACTCTCTAAAAGATGCCTACAATCATCGTTGTCAAATATGTTGTAAAACAATAGAAACACCAGATTCTGGAAGATACTGTGAGGTTCACCACATCAAACCATTAGGAACTCCGCACAACGGTCCAGATATCAAAGCAAACCTCATCGTTCTATGTCCAAATCATCATGTAGAGATGGATCGTGGAGCATTTTACATCAGTTATCCTGATATGAAAGTTCATCATTTCAATCCATCAAATCCATACCATGGACGAATAATCAGACGACATAAAGACCATAAGATCGGTAAGGAATTCCTGGAATATCACAGAGAAAATATTTGTCTGGATTGGGCTAACTAAATGGATTAGTAGTGTTATCAACGAATTAAGAAAGAACATTCGGAATTAAATTACAAATACCTGAACTTATGGAGATGAGGTAGTAGGTGAGGATGTTTGCTGTGCTTTCCAATTTTCAATGGTTTTTGTTATTTCTTCAGAATACATAGCCAGTTTGGATTTTTCAGATTGATCAAGTGGTCGGAAATGATGTAGTCTATTTCTTATTCCTTCCAATTCATGCATCCTTGATGTGAACCAGTCCTTACTGGGAAAGATACTTGCAAAGTATGGGGTCCAACGTTTCCTGGAAGTCATGACAACTCTAAACGCTGAGAAATTCAAATAAGCTTCTGGAGGATCTGATACTTTTTTCCACGGAAATTTCTTAGACTCTTGAACCTTGCGGCGCTCCGCTTCTTCTCGAATATCATCTGGTAGGTTCTCGAAGTATTTATCACCCATAGCATTGGTCAAACATTCTCTTAATGTGGATTCAAGCTCTTCTATAGTTGTTGCGTCACCCAAAAACACATCTTCAAGTTCCTTTTTTATAAGAAATCCCTTGACTGAGTCATGAATTATAGTTGCCCACATTGTTGTTGAAATCTTATCAGGAGCTCCAGCACCAAGAGCTTTCCCTGAATAGGATTTAGTGAGGAAGAAACTATCTTCCGATATTGTAGATTTTCGTAAGAAAGTTAGATAGTACTTGAATCGTTCCGGGGTTGGTTTCTTCCCCAAATTGGAGTTATGTCTAAGGATTTTGACAAGTAAGCTAAGAAGCATTCTAACACCCTTGTTTGTGCATAAAATGTATTTTTTTGGATCCTGCCATTCATTTGCAAAAATATTAGATACTGTTACAAAATAGTTCTTACAGATAGCATGTGTTTTAGTACCATAATTCTTTACAATTTTCTCAAATGGAGAATAATCCACGATTGTTGCTAGTGTAACCGCCCCAATTTGAATTGGAAGTATCCTTAATCGACCGATGAATGGAGATGTTTTTCGTAGCTTTTTTGCAATATCAACTCTTGTGAAAATCCCACGTTTATCGTCTATCTCAAGATAATGATATAAATCCAATAATAAGTTTCTCTCAATTTTTTGTTGATATTCGTTTATCTCCCGGAATAAATTAGCTTGCATCAGCCGACCTGTTTTTCCCCTGCTCCCTTTTATTCCTGATACAATAAGTTTGAATTTCTTCCGAACCATATCTGCATCAGCAGATTCAGGAATTTTCAAAAAACCATAAAGTCGATGTTGTCCATCAATAATCCAAGCAGAACAAGTAATCTGTGGGATTTCAAGCATACCCTTTGAATATTTCACTGGGGATTCAAATGCAACCACTATGTTATTCGCTAGATAACTAGTTTCCTTCGATACAAATTTTCCAACCGCACCAAGCCGTCTCGCTGTTAGCAATCTCTGATATGCCTCGGGAGATACAGATCCTCGATGAAACACATATCCAATCTTGAGGAGATCATCTACAGGAATGGCAAAAGTCAAGATCTCCTTTCCTTTATCGTGTTGTTTTGTGCTTAGTGCTCGAACTTTTAGTGGAGTATTACTTAACTGAATCCGATATCCAATATCATTAAAGAACGAGTACAATGAGTATGGATCTTTTAATGCATTTGACAATCGATTATAGTACACAAGTGTTTGGTTATCCCAATAGACTACCTTTTTCTTTTTGCGAATATCATCAAGTTTCTTGGGTTTCCTGTATGCATCTGGGATATTATATCCATCAAGCGTAAGTAAAGCAAGATCGGCCTTATACTCCTTAACGTATGATTCGTAAATTCGAATTAGATTGTGAAGATTTGTAAGCTTGGTTCCTTTCTCTTCAGCACATTTACATTGAATAATTATTTTGATTGACTTTTTCTTGAGGCCTACAAGTTTGTGTTTCTTCTCAAGATTGTAGGTAACAATGATGTCGGGTCCTTGGGCTGTTGCACCTTGTATCTGAACAAGTTCCTTTTCGAATCCCATTCTTGTTAGGATTCTTCTGATCTTTTGAACTGATTTCATTTTGTGAGGATCAGGTTTAGATGGTGTTGTACTTATTTGGCTCCCAGACATTCTACCACGGTCCCTGAATAATCTCGAAAAAAGTGAGATGAACAGTATAGGTAAAACGAGCAATAGCTACAATATAATGTTTCTATGATCAATGTATCTGGATATACCGATTGTAAACCAGGTGGTAAATTCAAAAATAGTGATCTATTTCATTTAATTTTGCGATTGATTCAAAAATACCGCCTTAATGATAGGTTCTGTGAATTTTACTAGGAAGTAGAATGCTCTACGCATTACGCGTATAGTATTTCCATCAGATCCTGGAGCATCAACCATATCTCTTGAATTCCGACCTTTTGGTCTAGGTTGCATATAAACACCCATTCTTCCGGACAAAGTGTCAGCCTTTCCTTCTTTGATAAGATTGGCTACTAATTCCCAATCCTCTTTGAGCTGTAGATCTTGTTTTAAATTAGGACTCCAGATGAAAGGATTCTTCAGAATTCTGTCTTGAATGAGTGTCTTTTCCGTCCTCTTGATTATTGGTGCAAATAATATATGCCTAGTTTTATGATATGCTCTACTATCCTCCCATTTCCATGAAAGCATATTAAAGAAATTGATTGATGTAATCGCAGTAGTTTCCCAGGGTTTTCCAGATTCATTAACTGGAATGATCTTCAATTCAAGTCCTAATTCCTCGAAATCAGGGACAGATCGACTTCCAGCCTCACATCCTAAAAGCTTCTCAATCAATGTTCCTATTTTCCCCTTGGTGTGAATGCGACTCTCGGGTATCTTAATTCTAAGCAGATTTTGGAGTTCCTGTATAGTCTGACCATCATATGATCGTAATTGGTTCAATTTTTCTTGTATCATTAATTTATGATTTTTCTCATTGATCATATTATACTCCCACTTGTTCTGAGGTGACAGTATGAATGATATAATAATTATGCTTCATAGATGCGGAAACCTAGGAGCGGCGGTATGCTTATGTGAAGAAGGATTAAATTCAATTGAAAGAACTCATGGATAGATTCTCAATGAGTAATGAAGTTCCAAGACCCTTTTTGAAATGGGCAGGTGGTAAAGGACAGCTTCTGAATACTATTGATGATTATTTTCCTATTCAATTCAACCGATATTTTGAACCGTTTCTTGGAGGAGGTGCAGTTTTCTTTCACCTCTATCGTCAAGATTTCAAAGGAGAAGTATTCCTATCAGATGTCAATGAAGAACTGGTCATAGCATATCAGACAATAAGAGATTCGGTAGACGAGTTGATTATTGAACTTCAAAGTGAAACTTACAGAGCAAAAGAGAAAAAATTCTATGAAATTAGAGCTTGGGATCGGAAACCAGAATGGAAGGATGTAGATTCCATTCAAAGGATTGCACGGATGATATATCTGAATAGAACCTGCTACAATGGTCTTTATCGCGTTAATAAGAAGGGTCAGTTCAACGTTCCATTTGGTAAATATGACAATCCAACCATATGTGATGAGGTAAATTTGCGAGCTGTTAGTAAAGCATTAACAAATGCTAGAATTCAGTGTATAGACTTTGGAGAAGCTGTCAAGGATGCGCAAAAAGGGGATTTCATTTACTTCGACTCACCATATCAACCGGTAAGTGATACAGCATACTTCACCGATTACACCGCCGCTGGTTTTGGAGAAGATGAACAGAGAAGATTAGCAACGGTCTTTGGTGAACTACATAAAAGAGGATGCTTGGTTTTGGAGAGTAATTCAGCAGCACAACTGATTCAAGATCTTTATTCAAACAAAGAATATGTCATCAACACCATTCAAGCAAAAAGAGCTATAAGCTGTGATCCTAAAGGTAGAGGTAACGTTGCAGAATTATTGATACGAAATTATGAAACAACAGTACAGACACGTCTGGTTGAATAGATCATCATTGTTTCACTGAATAAACTCGGCGATAGCTTAGAATAAGCTCATCGTGGGTTCCGCTTGTATCCAACGATAATTCAAACACATCCCCCACTTCAATGCCATACTTTCTTTTAATATCAACAGGGATTGTGAGATCGAGAGAATCAGCACCATAATGGATTCTAGCTTTCACAGTAGTCTTCATAATATACCCACAAGTGTTGTGTACATATTGTATTTTCTGCACATTTTGTACAGAATTATTCATCTCCTATTAAATGGGAATATGCACAATGATGGGGAGATTGAAATCACAAAAACCACGATCTGGCTTCTTCATTGTTCTCTATGACGAGGATACTCTAAGACTGTATCTTGATCGCGGGATCTATGGATTTCTTATGAATCCAGAGTATGAGCATATTGGGAAGTATAGTAGACATTATGCCGCCCTTGCAGATTATGCGTGTGGGCGTGAGGGAACACATGTCTTCTTTTTCTTGAAACGAAGAATACACTACGGAGGACAATTAATCGGTAGTGAGCATCATGGATGTTTCTATTTGAATGGACCTCTTAGCCCAATGGGAATCAAAGCAGATGCGCAATTATACTGGGATGAATCAGTTAGAGAGAGATACAAGGCAACCAATAATTTAGGCACATTTATTGTTCAAACTAATGAAGGTCCCAAAGAACGTTGCCAACCATACCTCATTAGGTTCAAAGATGAATTAGGATACAAAGGAAGGAATATTCTGTCAGATGACCTATATTTCAAACTTGGAGAATATGGACATCCTTTACCCTCAAACACTATTCAAGGGATGAGCTTCTGCACATTGACCCCAGGGGAATGCGATATTCTTCTGAATTTACTTGCTGAAGCAGAGAGACCCGAATCTATAGAATCTGGAGAAGATATAGAATTAGAAACAGAACCAATTCATTTCGAGCCAAAATTTGGTATAACAAAGGTATCTGAAGCAGATCGCGAATCGCATCTTGAAGCATCATTAGCTGGAAATCCAGATCTATTTCCTTCCATTATGCGACCAAAAGGGGAAACACTATGCAGACAAGTCCCAGTATCACCATTAAAACCGTATCAGATGGATCGCGCAGATATCTGTTATTACTCAGAAGCAAGTATCAAAAATGGTACGCTTCCAAATACAGTAATCGAACTAAAGAACAAAAGATCAGGAAAACCTGAAGTTAGACAAGTTATCAGATATATCGAGTGGCTAAAGCGAGCAGCTCCATCAAACTACACAGATATCAAGCTCTATCTTTTTGCCCCAAGCTTTGCAAGTACAGCACAAGAATCAGTTTCATCATCAGAATTCAGAAACCAAATAGAACTAGTATCATTTGAAGAAGCAGAGAGAGATACTAAGCAAAGCAATCTGGTTCAAGATTTCTGATATACCAACAAATATTCGTGATTTATCTCAAGATCAGCAGATGTTTCTCGATGTTGATTTTGTGTTTCGGGGGTTACCACAATGATCTCTGTGATTCTGAATGATTCATCTGGCATCTTCCAGATTTTTAGAACAGGACTTGATGTGTATTCACCCTGTTTGATGTCCTTTATTCGGATAATAAGATGTCCTCCATCTGCAACAAGAGATGATAAGGATTCAATGAGATTTGAAATTGACGAAGTTATTTCATTCATCGACACATTCTCAGAAAGATCTTCATTCAATGAATCGACGTAAATTAGACTACACTTATTTGAATCAGTAACAATTTTTCCATTCTGCCCTCTACTTGGAGATATTTTCAGAATTTTACCATCTTTGCCATAGCGATTTAGCATATTCGAGATTAGCAGTTCATTCTTGTTCTCATGTGGTAGAACCCAAGTCGTTTTGCATTCCATTTTGAGTGGTGCTGGAGGAATTTCCATATGTTCAGTATCATAACTTGCAGTCATATTCTGAATTGAATGACCAGAAACAGATGAATCAGATTTGGTGAAAATTGGAAGGTATTCCTGTGCAAGAAGAAGGAAATTGTGTTTGATACTATTTGTGTACCAGAATCCTGTCGTTCGGCAATTATGTTGCCTCTTGATTATCAAATCCTTAACTCTGAAACCCTGTTTCTGAAATGCCTCGATTGTACGAAATCCCATTGGAACAACTCGCTTGTTCCTTCTTGTATCTCCAATGAGAATAGCACAAGTTCCTTCAGGTTTCAAAACCCGATAACATTCTTGCGCAACCTGTTCCATATCTTCGATAAATTCCTCAACATCATGATGAGAAATATCACCTTCGAGGTTCTCACTATATTGGACTATGTTTGCATATGGGGGGTGCGTACAAATCAAATCAATGGATGAATCTCTAATTCCTTCAAGATTTCTCGCATCACCGATTTCAACTGTAGGATCATAGTATTTGATCAGTTCATCGGTTTCAGTCAGTGTAGTCTGTGTGGATATTGGAAAGTCAAGATTCCGATTTGTAACAAGAATAGAAGATGGATTAATATCGCGAGTGATACACTTTCGGCCCAACAATTTTGCCTCAACAGCAGTGGTTCCACCACCACAAAATTGATCCAGAACGAGGTCGCCGGGTTTTGAATATCGGAGAATGAGGTTCCGGGGTATGTAAGGAGACCAGTTCCCTCGATAATTTCCATTATGTGTTGCCCATTTACCACGACTCTTGAAACTCCAAACAGTTTCAGATTCAAGATGAAAACTCTTTGGAGAAAGGCGAGCTATTTTTGGTTTATCAGCAAATAGATTGAGATTAACTCCTGTTTTACGAATGACTGCACTTTCAATATCTTTCAATCCAATAGAAAACTTTTTCATGATTATCTCATCCGAAAGCCCTTCCAATTTAGCTTGATAGATTGCATCTATGTTCTGTTCTAATGTCACTCATTCCACCAACAAGTCAAATTCAAGTTATCTACCTACTTAATTAACACCACTACTCTAAACGAGGTTTTGAGATATCTGGAAATATCGAATAATATGGAACAATATTTGTAATGCATAATAGAAGATTTCTTTTTCGTTGTGATTGTTTTCAAGGTTTCATTCTATTCTCAACATCACCGTACTTCTCTTTGAATGCCAACATCTCGTACACTTCCCTCCCTCTTAGAATCGTAGTTTTGGATGCAATCTCATGAAATGATCCACTGAGTAAATATTCAGCTTTTTCTGCATCTTTAGATTTTGTAACTATTAGAAAAACATCAGAACTCCACAAGTCTCTTGCATGCTTAAGTTTAGTAAGCGCACTATCAATGTTTCCTGATACTTGGACTTCAAAGACTTTAGCAGGAAAACCAGATTTCACACGCTTCCAGATTACATCATAACGATGATGTTCGTGAACATACTCTAATTCCGAATGCATTCCATAGGACTCGGCTAATTTGTGAAGCATCTCTTGAATTGTATTATGATCGAATGTTCTTGGTTTTTTTCTGGATAGTGCCTTCTCTTTTTTGGTCAATGTTGTCTGAACT
>JAUWOU010000137.1 GCA_030612005.1 Candidatus Thorarchaeota archaeon
GAATGCAGGCACAAATGGAGGGATAATCACACCAAATCCTAACCAGTTTCCAAAGTCATGTAAGTACATCCAAAAGGGGGATAGCCAGAATTGGTTCGTGATCATAATCGGCGTGTCAGTTATCACTACGCCGTAAGGCAAAAACGCACTTGAAACTATTACGAGAAGCGGCACACGTGACTTTTCCTGCAAGAATTCCCCGACCAGAATGGCTACTGTCAATACAGGCTCCCGGTTTAATATCAACTCTTCGCTGACTGGAATATGTACAGGCTATTTTGTAAAGAGTGAATGGTGCGGAGGGCGAGATTTGAACGCGCGAACTTCTACGAGATTTCCCCTTTGTTTTAACAAATCAAGGTGAATTTATGACCAAGGTGATATTAGGTTTATATTCCCAATATTGCTTTAGAAGGATGAAATGGATTAAGAGATATTTCGAGTGTGCACAGGTATGAAACTGCGGGAGTTTACAATAGAGGGGTTCAAGAGTATTGAAAAACTACATCTGACAGATATTGGCGATTTCAATATCTTAGTAGGTGAAAACAATACTGGTAAATCTAACATTTTTGATGCTATCCAACTTGCGTTATCCAACATTACGTCATTCAATATGAGTTCGTCTACGACCTTTTCAGACAATCTTTGGCCTGAAGCAAGGCGCAATAAGGACATCAAATGTAGTGCAGTAATTGAATTTCCAAACGATTATCTCTCATCCATGATTGTTAAAACCAAACAAGGGGAAATCCCGGATCCTTTTTTCTGGGATAAAGTATTCGGTGGAAAGCCATCATCCTTTCTCAAAATAGAACGAATACTCAGAGCAGACACACAAAGATGGGAAACAGAAAATATCTTTTTGAATAGACTCCATTACGTCTTTCCAAATAAGGAAATTAACGATGGATATCTCACCAGAAAACAACTCGAATACATCGATAACGAAATAACGAATTCTATTAGAAGTGGTGTGGTAAGAGTTGATGTTGTAAGGGGTTCTGTGACCAATACCCATACTACTAAACGTGAATGGTTTGAAGGGACTAGATCTACGTTAGTTCCCCAAGAAACACTGGAAAATATTGTGGCTATGTTCACAAAATGGGATGATCCAAGTCAGAAACGAATTGATTCAATCAACACCCTGCTTTCTAAACTTACTTCAGGTTGTATCGTCACTGCACGTGGCGAAACTGTGATTATTGAAAATGGGGCGGATAAGAGGCCTATTCAGGCTGTTGGCGGAGGTATCCAGGAGATGCTTCAGCTTTCTTACGAACTAAGTGAAGATTGTTTATTTCTTCTATTGGAAGAACCAGAAGTGCACCTTCACCCAAGATTAGCACAGATACTCTATAGAGAATTAAAGCAGAAGAGTGCTTCTAGGCAGATGTTCGTATCCACACATTCAGCAATATTCATGGATCAAGCTGCAGCTTCAGATATTTGGTTAGTCACTAAAGGTACCAAAGGTACAGAATGTGAGCGACTACCTAACGTAGAGAGTTACCAACGGATTGCCGATGAACTTGGTATTCTACCAAGCCATGCGTGTAGTACAAATTCATTACTCTTTGTTGAAGGTCCATCTGACAGAATTATATTCTCAAAATGGTGTGCTTTGATGGGTTCACCCTTGATTCGACCTGCTGTCCATATTGTGGAAATGGGCGGAAAAGATAAACATAAAGCAGCAACATGGAAACATATCATAGACGCCATCCCAAGAACTGGAATAGGATTGATTTTTGATTCTGATTTGGCAGATAGAGAAAAGAACGAGATTGAAAGAACCATTGGTCCAGAGAATAAGGTTTGGCGATTTGAAGAAGGAACGATTGAGGACTACTATCCACTGAATATGTTAGTTCAAATTCTTACAGATGAATACGAACCAGATGAAGAAAAGGAGAATTCTATCAAAGACTTAGAACCAGGAAGTATTTCGAAGAAGATTAGTAGAATCATGGGCAAAAAGACCAATTGGAAAGTGAAGGTCGCTGAAATGATATCTACACATTGCTCATCAGAATCGGATATTCCTGACTCGATACGCGGTTATCTTGCTGAGATTGTTAAATTTGTGGAAGAGAGATCCAAAGCATAGCTCTTCACGCTGACCTAACTACAATGCTAGTTGTCTTGAATCGTAAAAGAATGGTATGGAGGGTGTACTAAGTCTAATTCATATCCTAATCTGTGATTGAGTAGTTGTGGATTAAGAATGAGTCACATGCAATTATACACCAAGGCTATGGTTGAGAGTATTCGAAATTCAGGAATGTGGTTGAAGGAAGCAAAAATCATAGCTAAGCAGGGATTAGAAGGACATGCTCAGGTACTCCTGATATTTGCTGGAGAGGAACTTGGCGAAGCAGCACATTGTTGGTTTGTCCGTCTTGGGGTGTTTCCTACAAACCATCCAGATGTAGATTACATTAAGAAAGATGGAGATGGTATCTTCAAAAGCCACCCACTGAAGAGCGCAACTGCAATGGGTCTTATTTTGGGGATAGAATATCCGGATACTGTCCAAGGTGATGAACCTGATTCTGAGATGATTGATCCTTTTACAAATGCTTCCAGCAACGTGAGGGAGGCTCTTGCTAAAATGGGTGCATATGCATCATGGACGAGAATGCGATGGATGTATGTTGATATTGTTGATGAGAAGGGCGTCTACGTGGTCATAAGTCCTCTTGATAGAAATCCCAGAGAGATCAACAATGCCATCAATGGAATGGAGCGTACTCTAAGCATATTTAAAAAGCTTACAAAATTAGACCCTCTTCCTAAGGATTTGCTCGATTGGCTGGAATCCACACGTGAATTTCTGAAGATTAACGACGAGAGATTTCCTGAAGAACCAGTTTGGGCATAATATTCACTATTCGAAATCATGACTGCCGTAGGAGCAGAAGGATGGTGCGGAGGGCGAGATTTGAACTCGTGAATTCCTACGAGATTTCCTTCGTGATGCAAATCGAAGTATCTACTGTTATCCTAAGCTGAACCTAATTATGGAGAAACGGTAATTCTGTACACCCAAGGATATGATACAATGTGTATTCAGAATCATTCTTTTTTGAAGTCCCATGGTATCTTTCGAGGTAGTAATCGACGACCTTTCACCTTTTCAGAGATATTAAGATTCTCAAGAAGAAAATGAGTCCACGCAATCAGACCATCAATATTGTTGACTCCTAGCGCGAGTCTGAAAGGACTGAATTCTGCTGAACAGATTAGAGTACATATAACTGCAGTCTCTTCTTCGGGTATAGTATAAACGTCTTCGATGTAGAATTCTAGGATAATCTTACAATGAAACCCCTTATTACAAATAATGATGATACTGAATGAAGAATTCGGATAGTTTGGGTCTATTAACAATTCCACTTTACAATTACCAGGAATATAGAATATGCAATCTTTTAGCAAATCTGTCAATATTGTATCATAATTTGTAATGAGATTACTTACATTAATTTCCGACCTTCTCTCAATATTTGTTAGGTCTTTCGTTAAATCAGATAGCATACGATAAAAAACATAATAGCCCAGAGGAGCCAAGTATGTCATATCATCAATATAGCTCTCTTGAGAGGATTCTAATTCCAAAATACCCTTAGCATATTCTGAATCTGTTGGATTTTGATTTAGGAATTCCAAAGCGTACTTTTCGTGGATATTATCTTCATTTTGAATGTTGGGAAAGCCTGTATCTGGATTTAGGCCAATCAAGAATACACCTCTCCGGCTCAATTTGCTTTTCGAATGAAGCTCGCGAATTGCAATTGATCTCAGCAGAAATACTGTAAGGAATAGTGAACCTAAAGCTAGAGAAAGAGTATAGTAAAAGTGTAGGGGATTAGCTGTAGTTTCAGGCAATCCCATCAAGAAGTCTGATATAAGATTTAGAGTTAAACCAAAAAGAATTGATGTGATTATAATATCCCGTATTGCAATTCTTTCTTTTTGGATCTCTTGTGTTAGTTTCCTATACTCTTCCAATGTTATCCCCTTCATAGCCACTAGGAAACCCCGGCTTAGTTGATTCCACTGTTTTGTAGATATAACATTAATTGTCTGAAAAGTTAATGGTGCGGAGGGCGAGATTTGAACTCGTGCGAAGAGAATAATTTGCCTAGTATCTATAAGCGTTCACTATGAACATCAGCTGGGGAAGTAACGTATCCTAGGTAATTAGCAATGCAGTCATTGTCTTCTTTAGAACCCGGTAATGCGATGCAAAATACAGTATATCTAGCCACATCAGTTGCCTTAGTCCTCTTAATTACATCCATAATATGTGCTATTTTTCAGGTGGTACCGAGTTCAGAAGAATATGGACAGATTCTATTGTTCGGCGGTCCAATCCTTGCTGTGTTTCTATATTATTGGAGGGCTGACAAAAGAAGAGCTGAAACGGTTTTCAAAGAACTTCTTGAAGAAGAAAGAAGTATGCTAAAACGGTATGTGGTTAGATTTAGTTATCTCTTGAAAACTTGGGACACAACAATAGCAGTCCATAACAACCCCTTATCAATAATTGATGACAGCATCGATTCTGTTGTGAGAGGTAAAAGTTTCGATAGAGATCTGTGGAGTGAAAGGATTGCATTGTTCATTCGAGTCATCATCTTCGCATTAGTAGTAAGTGCAGGTTTCCAGATTGAATATCAGCTCATGGATTATCAGACCTATCGAAATCTATGGGGAGTTTCATTAATCGTATCAATTGAAGCATTCGGGCTTGGACTACATTGGTTGTTTAAGAACTGGGACAATCGAAGCGATACCTACAACTTGTACATTTCTGGATACATTATTGCAATCGAGATTCTATTGATTTATGGTTTCTTAATATGGAATTCCACTTTGATAACATCATTACTTCTTACGCTTCCATTTGCAGGTTTATTCGACATCCAATTGTTAAGATGGATTGATTTGCAAAGAAACGAATCCCTAGAACACGCATTAACCTTGGTTAGAGTCCGAACCTTACAAACAACAATCGTATATGATAAAATACTATCTGAACAACCAGGGACATCTGGAAGATATTCTGATGAGGTGACCTTTCGAGAAACCTTGTTGTCAAGAATTGGGATTATTGAATCATCTCTCCTTAGATCAGATTGGGGTTTTGTGCAAAATCAAACTGAACTGTTAGTGAACATGGTCGAACACCTAGCTGATGAGGCAATAGTCGGAAGACACGGTGGAGGACACGATATCCATAGTAGACTAATTTCTTCCTGGAGAAACATTATGGATACAAAGAAGGTAACAGATTGGGCACATTTCATCTGGCTTCGTACACTAGCATATTACATGATTGAGCTTGATATGCAACCGCCAAATCGTGATATAATGAAAGCACTGTTAAAACTAGATGCTCTGGGAATACAAAATCCACATTCATATGCCGCTCTAATTGGTGATGAGGTGAACCTTGGTGTCAAAACACGTCCTGAAATAATTGAAATTCTCAAACAGGATTTTGAATCAGGAGAATTTAGACAAAAATCATTAGTTACAGAAGAGGAGTTTCTAAAATCGTATATCAAAGAAATCAAAGGCTGGAAATATGAGTACATATCGGATTTAATAAAGAGGACACCCCTTCAATCATTAAATCTTCCTGAGATTGAAGATGCCCTAAGAAGTACTCTAAGAAGAAATCCCAAGGATACCAAAGCGTATATTGGTCTTGCTGCAGCTTTGTGGACTCAAGAGAGAATAAAGGAAGCACTTGAAGCAATTGAAATTGCTATGAAAAGGGACAGCAGCAACTGGTTATCCTGGATGTTGAAAGGCGGTATCCATAATAGTCTGAAACAGCATTCAGAGGCAGTAGCTAGCCATAACAGAGCGTTAGAAATTAGGAAGAATGATTCAGATACTCTAAAATCGCTTGCAAATTCATATTTTCTTAATGATGAACTTGAGAAGTCAGAAGAAGCGATATTACAAGTGATTAAACAAGAACCTGATTCAGCTGAAAGTTTTAGTCATCTGGGATCAATAAGAGATAGACAAGGAAAATCTGAGGAATCGAAAGAGGCATATTCGAAAGCGATAAGCATAGATTTCAAACATGAGAAAAGCTACTATTACTTGGCGCGTCTACTTGCCGATGAAGAAAGTTATCTAGAGGTCATTGAAATTCTTGCTAGAGCTGTCTATTTGGTTCCCAGTGGCCGATTGTACAGTGAATTAGGAAATGCTCACAGTTCTATTGGGAATTTTCCTGAAGCTGATGAGGCTTTTGAAGAAGCCTGGAAGTTGGACCCTATTGATGAAATGACCGCGGTTAGAATCAGTGAACATTGGATTAGAAAGAAGGATATTGAAAAAGCTGAAAAATGGGCAGGAGTGGCTGTAAAGCTTGATGAAAATTCATATTCAGCTATCTTGAACCTTGTTTACGTCCTTGAAGAAAAGAAATCATATAATGAGGCATTAGTAGAATTACAGAAATTTGAAAGAAGTATTCATTCAGACGCAACCTATAGCTCAGAATTAAAAGAAGATATTGAGAAACATATTGCTAGAATAATGGAGCGCATTGATAGAACAGTACTTGATAGAACATGACACGTTTATGAGATTAGCTCATTCATCCAACATGAAGAAGTCTTTAATCTGGCTTGGCAACCTCCGCATTTAAAAACGGATTCTCTGGATGTGCCTCTCTTGAGGATGTACTCACCTCGAAGGAAACATAGAATGACTCCTTCTGTGAGTTGTAGTTAGAATCACTCACATTGGACCTGACCCTCGAGGGCACTCATTCTTGTCGTAATGGCTGGAAACATGAGTTGAGTTTACTCATGAATTCGTGGAAGATGCTTTTGCTTCTTATGCATCATATTCCTTAAGTGTATTCACGAGAAAGACACAATATGAGAAGAAGTAGGGCATACAAGAAAGGTAGGAACTTTGCAGCAGCAGGATGGGGTAGGCATGGACCCTATGCGGTGGCGACTAGGAGGATAAGGGGAGGCGTTTATGCGAAGGCATCAATAGGCACCAAGGGTCCTCACATCGGTGTCAAGTACTCTGGCAGGAGGATTTCTGTACAGGGTATGATCAATCTACTTACTAGAAAACCCTCATTCTCCATGAAAAGGAAGTCTAGTCGACGGAAGAGATGAGAGAAGTTTCTCTTCTTTGGAGAAGAGTAGGTGCGCAGGGCGAGATTTGAAATGCAAGTGGACATACCTTGATGAACAGTGGATTTGATGCCTAGTGAGATTTTGCGGATTTGAAATGTGGACCGATGACATTTTGCTTGGAGTAAAGCATTGGTAGGAATTGAAAAGCAACTAGAAACTCAAAAGTGGGCTTGTAGTCAC
Organism: Candidatus Thorarchaeota archaeon; assembly: GCA_030612005.1. Lineage (GTDB taxonomy): Archaea > Asgardarchaeota > Thorarchaeia > Thorarchaeales > Thorarchaeaceae > SMTZ1-45. Next base: position 7,371 of record JAUWOU010000137.1, read on the forward strand.
CATTTGTAGTCAGAAAAAGGAAAAGAGATTGGATGTCTTGATTGAGCAACCAGATGTGTCTTGGAGCAAGATGATAAGCGAAATTAAGGAGTTAAACGGGGTTACGCACAAGACTAAAGCAGTTATCTTAGATGGATGGGAAGAACTCGCAAAACTGATGGGAAAAGACTGGCCTAATCTCGCTCAGGAACAAAAACACCCTTGGATTCAAGAATGGTATAATAAAGCACCCTGGGTAAAAGCATACTTTGGACATATAGGACATCAATTGAGTCTGCTAAAATCGAAAGTGCACTTTGACTCTCTTCTTGAGAGATTAAGAATTTCTGATGCCACTAAATGTTATGCGGCTCAAGCTGAGATTAATGCCGCATGGAAATTGGAAAAATCTCGAATCCCATCGGAATTCGTTGAACCATCACAGCGCACCAAGTCTTTCGATATTCGTGCAATTATCGATCGGAAAAAGGTAGGCGTTGAAGTTTCAACATTCGGACAGAGTCAGAAGTTTAGGATCCAGATGAAGATATTTCAGGAAATCTCGATGAGTTTGATGGCTGGTAGTCTGCAAAAAGCTGAAGCTGCAGGACAAATTCATAGAATGCTTTCACGAACGCGTGCAAAACACATAATCAAAATGATTGAACAAGGAATAAAAGAATCTCTGAGAGATAACAAAGTCGTACTCATTGAAGAAGAAGATGCATTCGAATTCTGTATTGTTCCAAAGAAACGAGTAGCTGATTTGCAGGAATGGAAGCAGGAAAGGGACATGGGAGAATCCAATCAGCTTTCCGCACCAAATTTTGACATATCAGCAGGGAATAGACTGCATGCGAAGATACTGAGAAAATGTAAGCAGATTCCCCCTGAAACGCCAGGCGTCGTTTATCTTGAAGGAGTTCCGATTTACATTATGGACAAGGACCCACAAATAATGATGAATTTCAATGTGGCAGATATCGAAGAGGCTGTATATGAGAATACGAATTTGCTTTTTGCTGTCCTCAACAGATTCTCATTAGGTTGGAAACGTAATCGACGCATCGAGTACAAAGGTATCCGACTTGCCAGAATCCTTCGCTACGGATTACTTGAAGATGCATCAATGATTATTATTAACAGATATCATAAATTTCCTAGTCTTCGCCATAAGAAACTCATCAATGCATTTCTCAGCTAGTTTGAATGACTGAGGGTCTGTGGTTTCATTTACTAGTATTATTGGATGAGTCTAGGATTATGTTTTGTATTCAAGATAGAATGAATGGTGCGGAGGGCTAAATTTGAACTCGCGAACTTCTACAAGATTACCCCGGTGATTACCGCTTGACCACAAAATAGGCCATCAAAACAGCAAGCGCAAGTCCAATCAAAGCTGAAAGTTGTATTCCCGGTAGGAAATTTTGACATCCTACTGCTAACCCGAGAGGCATTTGTTCTAGACTATAGCACCATTGAATCAAACGAGCATACTCAATCATGACTACTGCTGTGCCGACTACCATTGATATCAGAATAACAATAATTTGATAGTCAAGACCTTCTCGTCGTTTTAGAAGCAAACCTATTGGTAGACCAACAAGAATCATAGTACTTAGTGCCAAGATTGCATAATCCAGAATTGGAGATGCAATTGATGTCAATTTTGAAATCGCCTCTATCTTGCACAAAGGGAATTGTAAAACGTATAAGCCTTTTACTGCTCATAGAGGTGGATGGTGCGGAGGGCGAGATTTGAACTCGCGAACTCCTACGAGAATTCC
>JAUWOU010000121.1 GCA_030612005.1 Candidatus Thorarchaeota archaeon
AGTTCAAGATCCATTGGAATAATTACAAGGATAAACTCCCAGATGATGTTGCAAAACGTCATGGTATCAACTCACTCTTCATAATGGCTCTAGATGATGTGCTAAGAGAAAACAGGGCTTCCTTTAGTGAACTAAAGGATACTACGCTCGCTATCTATCGGACAATGCTTCTTGAGTATTTTAATGCAGAAGCAGAAGAACTCTTGAAAGCAGAGAATCCATGGAATGCCTTTGTTGAGTGGGTAAAGAAAGGAAACGAAGCCAACTACAACAACGACTACTTCTCTATCACTGAAGTCGGAACCGATGAGAATTGCTATGGCTTCGACATCAATAAATGCTTATATTTTGAACTTCTCAAAAACGCAGGACTACCTGAGCTTGGCCCAATCCTCTGCGAGTTTGATCGTATCTTTGTATCTACAGTAGATAATTGGGTAAGTTTCAAGCGTCATGAAACTATTGCCTCTGGAGACAAACGATGTACCTTCAGATATTGTAAGAAATAACTTGTCAAACTGTGAGAGAGTTAGTAATAGCATCAGCTTTATGCTAAGCAGTTCAAGGCCTACTGGAATAATTACACTCATTAGCGCCCAGATGGTGTTGTAAGGTGTCATGTGGTCAATTCACTCTTAGGAAGTCATTAGGAATGGGTGAATAAAATGGATGGGAAACAAAAGCAACTTATTTCATTACTTGTAATATCTAATGTTTCGCTATTTGGATTAGGATTGTATTTAGGATTATCTTCTTCTTCTATTGTGGAGGGCTCGATTCGAGTTTATAAGATGCACAGTGAAATAGTTCTAGAAGGATTCCCGATATATAGTCCGAATCATACTGAAATAAATGGAACATTTGAAACGGAGGATGGTATAATTGGGACTTTTCCTTCAGATAATATCAGTTGGAATAGTGATGTATTCAATATTACAATTTATCCATCTGAATTTTCAACTCATTTTGGTGGTGAGATAAATGTCACTACTGGAGAGGGTATTTGGTATTTTGGAGAATGGTTGATAATTGTAAGAAAATAGGTGAATGCTACCTGTAGGAAACATCGCTCACAATCTATCGGATAATGAATCTGGAAACAAACGTTGTACCTTCAGATATTGCAAGAAATAATTGATTTTCATTGTCAAACTGCAAGACATATTTAGCTGCTATGTTGAGCAAGAAGTATCTCTAAGATATACTAGAGGTCGATAATTATGGTGATTAAGAAGATTACAGTCCTAGGAGCCGGAATCATGGGTAACGGAATTTCCCAAGTCTGTGCTCAGGCTGGTTATGAGGTCAAGATGAGGGATATTGACCAGAAGTTCATTGACAAAGGTATTGCCACTATCAAAAAGAATCTTGAGCGAGGTCTCAAGAAAGGCAGAATCACCCAAGAAGAAGTCGATGCAGTTCTAGGTCGAATCACAGGAATTCTTGATCTGAGCGAGGCTGTGAGTGATGCAGATCTCGTTATCGAGGCGATTCCTGAAATTGTGAAATTAAAATTAGATACCTGGAAAGAGGTGGATGGAGCAGCTCCAGAAGGTGCAATCCTTGCATCAAACACATCCAGTATCAGTATCACACAGATGGCAGCAGTTACCAAGCGTCCGAATCTCTTTGTGGGTATGCATTTCTTTAACCCTGTCCCAATTATGGGTCTAGTTGAGATCATCAAGGGTCAGGGAACAGACGACAAGACTGTCGACATAATCAGAGAAGTGTCTGGCAAACTTGGCAAGAAAACAGTTCTAGTCAATGAAGCACCAGGATTTGCAGTCAACAGAATACTTGTTCCTGCAATCAATGAAGCAGTCTTCGCTATTCAAGAAGGAGTTGCAACAGTCGAGGACATGGACCTATCTATCAAACTAGGACTCAACTGGCCAATGGGGCCCCTAACACTTGCAGACTTTGTCGGACTTGACACCTTACTATACATCAGCGATTACTTTGTTGATGAATTTAAAGATAGCAAGTATCGAGCTCCAGCGCTTCTAAGGAAGATGGTCAGAGCTGGTTGGGTTGGTCGCAAATCTGGAAAAGGCTTCTACGATTATTCTGGTGACGAGCCAAAGCCCGTAAGATTCTAGTTGGATTACTTTCATTGTGGATGGCCCGCTGGGTCATCTACTCTTCTTTTTTTGATGACAAGATAAATAGCAGACGAGTTTAATCTATTCAGTGATGACCATGAAATACAAGGAGATCAAATATGTTGGCTACGATGGTACTCAGATGTTCCTATCTGTCTACCGACCAGACAATGATAATCCTAGAGCTTTACTTATCGTGCTCCATGGTTTAGGAAGTCATGCTGGTGATTTCAGAGAGATTGGAAAATATTTTGCAGAACGTGGTCTTGCTGTATATATTCCAGACCTGAGAGGATTTGGGCATTACTCCGGTTTGAAGGGACATGTCATGAATTTTGAAGAATTCGTAGAGGATATTCAAAATCTGATTATGCATGCCAAGGATCGATACTTGAACAAGATAACATTCGTCTTTGGTTCTTCTCTCGGTGGTCTCATTGCAGTTCAGTACGTTAAAAAATACCCTCGCGAAATTGATGGCCTAATCCTTCAATGCCCAGCAGTTAGTCAGACATTAGAGATAGGCCTTGGAAAGAAGATTGCAGGGAATATCCTCTCCCTTCTCAATGTAAAGAGATACGTTCCCAGCGATATCAACCATGAGGATGCTTCACGAAACCCGAATGTTGTGAAACAAATGGAAACAGACCCACTACGTTTTGAATTGGTCACACCAAGATTTGGTATTGAAGGACTAAAAGCTTCCAAGGATGGATTCAACTCTGCGTCCTCAATCAAAGTACCTGTGCTACTTCAGCAAGCTGGTGCTGACAAGCTTGTCAATCCAGAAAAGAGTAAGGAGTTCTTTGATGCGCTCTCATCGGCAGATAAGACTTGGAAACTCTACGATGGACTTTATCATCAACTGCACGATGAACCTGAAAAAGAACAGGTTCTGGGGGATATGACAGACTGGCTTGAAAAGCGTCTACCAACCTAGTCCAGTGCCTGCTTCTTCTCCTTATGGTGGCCAAATATGATATGTGGTGGAATCAGTAATGCGGGAATACTTGTTAGTAGGATTACACCCCAGTCAGCCAGATTCAATGGTGCAGTCTGAAATATGGGCCACATGAATGGCACATAGATTGTTGCCAATGTAAGAACCACTGAAAGCATTACTGCGCCAATGAGTACTTTCGAACGAGTGATGTGTGTCTTCCAGACTGGATGATATTCATCTCTGCAGTTCCACACAAACAGTAATTCAAATGTTACAACACTAGCGAATACACCAGTTCGTGCATGTGTCAAAGCGGTTGCCCAACTGAGTCCAGTGACTGTGGATACATCTGTTACCCAGTTAACAGCAGGTCCAGTGAAACCAGGAATCCACCCGCCATAGGTTGTCAAGCCCCACAAGAACACAGTAATCGATGCAATGAATGCCACAAATCCAGCAATTAGAATGAATGAAGCCATACCTCTGTCCATCATCTTTGCGCCGGGTTTCCTCGGTGGACGGTCCATCACACCTTCTTCAGGTGGGTCAACACCGAGTGCTAATGCGGGAAATCCATCAGTTGCAAGATTCAGCCAGAGTATCTGTATTGCAGTTATTGGGAGCGGAAGGCCAATCATGATGACGGTGAAAATAAGAAATACCTCATCAAAATTAGCTGCAAGTAAGAATCTCACAAATTTCCTAACATTGCTATAGATCTCTCGTCCCTTTTCTACTGCTGTTACTATTGTTGCAAAATTGTCATCCGTGAGAATGACATCAGAAGCTTCCTTTGTGACATCAGACCCACGGATGCCCATGGCTATTCCAACGTCGGCGGTCTTCACTGCGGGGGCGTCATTCACACCCTCCCCTGTCATGGCTACACCCTCGTTAGCCGCCGTCAGTGCGGTAACTATTCTCAGCTTGTGCTCGGGAGCAACTCGGGCAAACACATTGCATCTCAAGACTGCTTCATTGAACTCTTCGTCGGACATATGATCCAAGTCAGCACCACTAAGGACCTCGCCTTCATGGTGAATCATTCCAACTTTGAGAGCAACAGCACGAGCAGTTAACTTGTGGTCCCCAGTAATCATGATTGGACGAATGCCAGCCTTCTTGCAGATTTTCATGGCTTCCTTAACCTCCTTTCGAGGAGGATCTATCATGCCAAGAAGACCAACAAAGATAAGATTGCACTCAACTCTTTCAGGGGACCAATCAGGAATTTCTTCGTCAAGAGGTCTATAGGCAAAGGCTAGCACACGGAGTGCATCTTCAGCAAGGCCTGCGTTAATTTGCACAATTGATTCACGTTCTTTTTCTGAGAGAGGCCGAACTTGATTATTCTCGTAGATATGAGTGCACAAGGGCAGAATAACTTCGGGAGCACCTTTTGAGAATGCTACGAGTTTGTCTTCCGAATCCTTGTTGATTGATGTCATCCGCTTTCTAGCAGAATCAAATGAAAGCTCAGTTACCTCAGTATATTTTGAGCGAGTACTATCAAAGGCTATTCCAGCCTTCTCAGCAAGAACAAGTATAGAACCTTCCGTCGGGTCTCCAATAATGGTCCAATCCGAGTCGCCAGGTTCATGCTGAAGAATAGAATTCGAGCATAATTGACCGATCTCCATCAACTTAACAGCATGTGGATCGGCAAGAATATCGTAAGGAGTACTTGCACGTGCAAATTTACCAGTTTTATTGTATCCCACTCCACTCACTGAGATTGTTGTCCCGCTAGTAAAGATTGTAGTCACAGTCATTTCGTTCTTTGTAATTGTACCGGTCTTGTCGGAGCAAATTACAGTAGTTGAACCGAGAGTTTCTACAGATGGCAATCGGCGCACAATGGCATTTTTCTGAACCATTCGTTGGACTCCGATTGCTAGTGTGATTGTTACAACCGCGGGGAGACCTTCAGGAATAGCAGAAACTGCCAGTGCAATTGCGACAAGAAGTTCATCCATGATACTATCAGATACTTGCTTGAAGACTTCTGCGGCAAATACAATAATAACTAGAAATATGACAACAGCACCGAGTTTCTTTCCGAGATCTTCCAAGTCTTTTTGGAGAGGAGTCATATCTTTCTCGCTCTCTTGAACCATCTCAGCAATAAGACCAAATTGAGTTTTCATTCCAGTATCTGTTACAATTGCCTGTCCTTTGCCAGATGTGATTACTGTACCTTGAAAAACACAGTTCTTCATATCACCAACAACTGGACTTTTCAGATGAAGAGTTGTTACAGATTTCCGAACTGCAACTGACTCTCCAGTTAGGGGAGCTTCATCCACAGAAAGACCAACTGCATAAATTACTCTACCATCCGCTGCAATACGGTCTCCAGGTTCAAACCCCAACAGATCACCGGGAACAACATTACGTGAGTCGATAATTGTCCAAAGACCATCTCTCATCACGCGTGCCTTCGGAGCCGCCATTTCTTTTAGTGCCTCCAAGGCTTGTTCTGATTTGTATTCTTGTACGAAACCAAAGATAGAATTGAACAGGACAATAGCAGAAATTACAGCCGCGTCAATAAACCCACTACCTGAGTGCTCTGAACCAGGGACCATTGCTGCAAAGAGAGATAGTGCGATTGCAATGAGTAGGATGATGACCATTGGGTCTTTGAATTGGGATAGAAACATTCGTAGAGGACTAATGCCGCCTGTTGCTATTAATTCGTTATGACCATATTCATCAAGACGAGCCTGCGCTTCAGTGCTAGACAAACCCTTCTTGCTCGTGCGTAAACGTTTCATTACGTAATCTACGTCGTTATCGTACCAAGAAACCTGTGCCATTTTGAATACTCCGAATCAAGGTCGGATGGGATAATTATCCGATGTCGTGTTTCCCGCGGATAGCAGTACAAAAACCTGTCGAATTATGAAAGAAATGGATATTTAGAAAGTGTTAAAGACACTCCAAATGAAGGCTCAAAGTATATTCCAATTTGGTGAGTGAGATGGCAGAAAAATCCAAGTATAATTTCAAATGTCTTGAACAACAATGCACAACAGTAGCATGTCACATTCGACCAACAATAGATGTGACCCTTGGTGACCTAACAAGATGGAGCACTCAGGGATATTTGATGAATATCCTTCCAGGCGTTAGTCTAAAGATGCCAGAATCAGAGAAAGACCTAATCTCTCTGGAGCTGATGCGAAAGCCACTCAAAAAAGATTCAGAACAGACAGCATGCATATTCTTCAATGAAGAAGCAAATGGGTGTGAAATTCGTTATTCGAGACCTCTCTCATGCAGAGCTTATCCCCTCGAATATAATGGAGAAAAGTACTATTTGAGCAGCAAAGATTGCCCTGGAGTAGGACAAGGTGAAGTGAGTAAGGAAGCCTTACAAGAGGCAAGAAACCTAGCTGACCAAGCTTTCAAAGAGAGAGGAGAAACCTATACTGCACTACCAGCAGTTTACTCAATCATAATGACTCAAATGATCAGGCAATCAACTGAAGCCATGCAGAATCTCTCTGAGGACGATAGAAAGAAGATGGATGAAATGATGTCAAAGCCTTCTGAAACCAAAGAGGAGCCCACCGAATCTGAAGATACCGAGGATTAGAGATCTAGAACTATGAGATTCCGTGGAGAGAAGGTCAGAATCTCAGGACCATCTTCATGAATGCAAGCGAGGTCTTCAATTCGAATTCCAAATTTCCCTTCAAGGTAAATTCCAGGTTCGATGCTATGACACATCCCTTCTCCAAGTACTTCTGAGCTTCCCCTCACTAGGTATGGAGGCTCATGAACTTCAAGCCCAATTCCATGTCCAAGACGGTGAGTGAAGTAATCACCATATCCTTCATCTTCAATGACTCGTCTTGCTATACCATCAGCAGTCCCACAATTCATTCTCAAGGATATCTTCTCAATCGCAGTTTCTTCAGCATTGAGAACAGTAGAGTAAACGCGCTCCATCTCATCCGTTGGCTCTCCAGCTACACCCACGCGGGTCATATCTGTATTGTACCCATCTACTGAGCAACCACAATCCATTAGAACGACATCGCCTTCTTTCAAAACTCTAGAGCCAGAATCTGCATGGGGTAATGCGCTATTCTCTCCAAACTGAACTGCGGCAAATGTAGGTACTGCACCCTGCCGCACTATCTCACTCTGAACTAATTGTTTGACATCCAGTTCAGTCATTCCAAGTAGTGCTTGAGAGAAAGCTTTCATAACAGCGTCATCTATAATATGACCCGCTTTCTTCATCAAATCAAGTTCATTCTCAGATTTTGAGATTCGCATGCTATCGATCGCAGATGTTATTGATTGGGCTTTCTTAAATCCACCAAGAGATTTCTCCAGGTTCCAGTAAATACCAAGAGGTAGACTATTGTCAAGCAAAACTGAGAATTCCGTATCAGATGAACCCAGCGTATCTGCAATCATTGCATACGGGTCTTCATCTTCAGCCCAAGGTAAGAAATCCTCAATCCATGTATGTGATTTATGATCAGACATCTCAAAAGAAGGTACGACCATTAAAGGATCTGTCCCACGACGAACAAGTAACGCAACAAGACGTTCTCGCATATGATAATCGTATCCAGCCAGATACTGGAAATTTGGAGCAGGTGTTAATAATGCAAAATCAGCGCCGGACTCCTCTAATTTCAGTTGGACCTTGTCCATTCTCCCTCGATATATTGATTCATCGAGCATAATTGAATCTTAAAACGTGCATAGATAACAATAACGGTTTGCTAAACTATGTAGTATGGCTGTAAGAATTAATGTTAATAGTGGGACCATCCGCCCCAAATATCCTAGGAGTTACTAAAGTGACTGAAGATGCCCCCGAAATTATAAACGAACCCAAGCTCCCTGCAAAGGCATTCGTTGTTGGAGCACTTACACAATTTGCATTAGGACTGCACGCTCCATTCCTGCAGACCTATCTCGTTGATATGCAGAACTACTTGTACGGTGTCAAGAATTTCGCAGAACTAGGTGCATTCAGAAGTGTTGGAAATGTAGCACCAACGGTCCTTCAACCAATTTGGGGTGGAGCTTCAGACAAAGTGGGTCATGCGAAAGCGTTTGTTGCATTTGGAACAATGATGGGACTTGTCTTTGTCTACTTGTTCTTGTGGGCTGCAACACCTTTCGATATGATAGTTTTTTTTGCAATCCAATCAATATTATTCAGTATCCAGATTCCAACATGGTTATCACTTGTAGGAGGTCTTATGGGGGAAAAGAACAGAGGTAATGAACTAGGTAAGTTAGGCTTAGTTACAAATATTGCATCATTCTTAGCAACTCTTGCGGCTGGATTTCTTGCAGGAATGCCCGGTATATTACCATGGTTACGATCAGTATTCGGAGATCTAGGACCCGTTTTATTTCCCACTGTTGAAGTCTGGAGAGAAGCCTTCTATCTTCCATTCTTCCTGACAGCAATATTCGGAATATCTGCATCATTGCTCTCTCTTGGGATTCGAGAAAAACCACGAAGTGATAATAGACCCCGCAAATTCCCTCCGATGCATCGGCTCTTATCCCAGCCAGGTGAATTTCGCAAATTCAACTTTGTATCTGTCTTCTTCTCTTTTGCTATGTCAATGGCTTGGCCATATTTCATTGTAGTACAAAGAGACTGGCTGAATTCTTCGATCTTGGAGATAGCAGTAGCATCTGCAGTGATGACAGCGTCGATTATCATATTTACCATCCCATTTGGTCGATTGAGTGATCGTGTAGGAAGAAAGCCATTGATTCTCTTAGGACGGATGTCATTATTCGTAGTTCCAATCATGTATGCCTTTGCTTGGTCAATTTGGATTATCTACATTGCCAACTTCATTGCAGGATTTACCATTGCAGCCTCAATGAATGCAATTACAGCATACATCTTTGATATTTCTCCAGAAGAAGAGCGAGGTTCACACCTTGCGGTCTACAATACCTTCACTGGTATTGTTTACTTATTTGGTTCATTTCTAGCGGGAATCTTTGGGCAAATTATTCTCATAGCTTATGGAAGTGAGTATCTCTCTGTATTCATAATGCTTATCGCAAGTGGAGTGTTACGATTCATCGCAGCATTCTTTTCTCTTCTAATTGAGGAGCCAAAAGAATACAGTTCAACTCTCAGGATAGAGTTCAGTGCGCTCATTCACCGTAGGCGTCATGATACTGATCTTGTCTGAGACAAACAACCTTAAGGACAAGCATACATTTTCAGATTCCTAACAACTGAGAGGATTGCTAACATTGCAGAAAGGACCCAATTTTGAAGACACCTGGCGTATTGAGATCAGAAGAGGTCTTCTTCAATATGCAGTCCTAGCAATCGTGAAACGCCATGAAGATGGAATTCATGGATATGGCATTGTAAAAGAGCTTGAAGAGCGTACGGATGGTCTCCTGCAAGTAAAGGAAGGAACACTATATCCAATTCTCCACAGACTTCGGAAGGAAAGACTGCTTAATGTTCACACTGAGAAATCAGAATCAGGACCAAGCAAGAAGGTATACGTATTGACTGGAGAGGGAGACAGAGTATACCGACATCTTACAGTTCTAGTTGGTGATATATTTGAAAAATTGGAGGCACTAAAGAGTGAGTGATGATGAAATAAAACAAATAGTTGAGGAATTTATCAAGAGGACTTCACGACTGTTGCCAGATAATTTTGAAACAGAAGATCTGCTTGAAGACCTAAAATCACACATCTATGAAGGGTTTAGGTATAAGCAACAAATTAGACCTTCAGAGAGTCCGGATGTGCTTGTTCAGGAAATCCTCAAAGAACTTGGAACACCAGAGGAAATTGCAGAAGAGTATGCACAAGAACGAGTTCAAGATGTGAATGCAGAAAAGGAGGATTCCAGATTCCAATACTTTGTTGTAAGACTTGTAGCCGCTTTTGTTGTTGCAGTATTAGCGGCATGGATTGTGTCTATTGTTACCGAGGGCGCAGTCGAGTTCTACTTTGCAGTTATTGTTCTGATGGGATTCGCAGTTATTGAGTGGTTTGTTAGAGCAAAGCAGACAGGTGAAGCCTAAGTAAAGATGTCAGAATATTTTCTCAGGTATTCTTTCTGTGCTTTTGTGAGCTTCTTAGGAATCTGAATCTGCACTCGAACAAGCTGGTCGCCTTTCCTTCCGTCACTTGTGTGTACTCCTTTGCCT
>JAUWOU010000063.1 GCA_030612005.1 Candidatus Thorarchaeota archaeon
GTGTGGGCACAGGAAGAAGGAGCTCTCTCTATCTGAGAGGGAGTATCATTGTGAACAGTGTGGGCTTGAAATCGACAGGGATCTCAATGCTGCACTGAACCTGGTCGCCGTCAGTTTGCCGGAGACTGAAAACGCCTGCCGAGAGGAAGTAAGACTCTTAGCGGATTCTTTAAATCTGCAGAGAGCAGCCTCTATGAAACAGGAACCGAACATCATCCAGGACTTGATGTCCAGGAATGAATAGGTTTCGGGGAACGGTTTGGAGAATGAATCGTCTATCACATATGGTATTTGCATTTGCTTTGTTTGTAGGTCTCTACTCGTTACTCTACACATTCAGTGTTTGGCAATCTGATTTAGGAACGCTCTACGAATTACTGTCATTCTATATGATTGGTGGGTTTGCCCTAAGTTTTGTGGCTGTCCCAATTCTCTACTACAAGGCTCCTAACAAAGATATGATTGCAAGGACCACGAGTAATCGGAGTGCAATTAGTGCCATGTTCTTTGTAGCATTCTGCATTGGGTCCTTAATGGGGACACTCGTCTACCAGTTTTACACCGGAATTCCCATCATCGGAAACATATCGATATTCATCGGCGGAATAATCATCGTAGCTGGTGCGCTTATGCCAGATTGGGATATTCCCTTCCTTGGGATTTCAAGACATCGAAATATCGTATTTCACTCTGCAATTCTCCCACTTCTAATGCTCCTAACTACTTTGGTAAATGTTGCTTCAAGATTCCTTACAGCAGGGTCCTCCATTATTGCTGTTGATCTCAGTCTTGGTGCAGAAATTGAGTTCTATATCACTGGACTATTCTTGTTGGGATATGCATCTCATCTCTATCTTGATATTTTTCCAAGTGATGCTAACCCTCTAGAGATTCTTTGGACTGCAGTTGATCCTAATCAGAAGGCACCTACTGGTCTAAAACCACTTGGTCCAATCAAGATTAGTAAGAAACATGCTCGAAAATTTTTAGTAAGTAATGCAACACTATTGGTATTGATTGCAATAGCTCTTTTCGGCTTGTACTTTTACAATATTCTAAATTGATAATTGGTATAATCTCTACCAGTCATCATCATCAAAGGCATCTTTTTTCGCGTCGCGCTCTGGAGGGAGGTCGCTTGTATCGTCGTCCTCATCATCATCATCTTCGAACAAAAATGTAGCTGGATCAATTTCATTATCCTGCTCTGTTCTTTCTATTGTTGGGGCCTTCTTTTCAGGACCCGCCATGCATAGCATGTCTACTGGGTCAAAGTGTTCACACTCTATACAGCACGCACCCTTGTGGTCACAAGTTGCGAATGCGCCGCATCTTTTGCAACATTTTAGATCTGAAATTTTTTTCACCCGAAGTATTTTTACAGGTTTAAATTCTCAAAAATCACTAAATAAGCGTCTCCATGAGGTACCATTTGTTCAATTTCCGACATACCTCTTCTCCAGTCACAGTTAAAACACAGATATTGCATTTTTATCCTGAGTTGTTCAATTTGGAAGGCCTTGAGATTGAAATCCGAAAAGTAGTACTAGATAATGCAATCAAGTACGATGGCAAGCCAGATGTGAAATCCGTCATGGGTGCACTTCTAGGTTCGCGAGCTGATCTTCGTTCCCGTGCTGGTGAGGTAAAAGAGATTGTCCAAAGGCTTGTAGCAGAAATAGAAAAGATCTCTATTGCGGATCAAATCTCAGAATTGAAAGAAATTGCTCCAGAACTTCTAGAACGACCTGAAGTAGTTGATACTGATGGGAAGAAGGAACTCGCTGAACTACCTAATTTAGATAAGTGGTCAAAAGTTGTGATGCGTCTTGCACCTTTTCCTTCAGGACCTTTACATATTGGTAACGCTCGAATGGTTGTCCTAAATGATTACTATGTTAAGAGATACGATGGAACTCTCATCTTAGTTTTTGATGATACTATTGGCTCTGCAGAGAAAGTTGTGGATCTTGAGGCCTTTGACTTGATTCCTGAAAGTCTTGACTATCTTGGAGTTAAGTGTCATAAAACAATTTACAAATCTGATAGGTTACCCTTATTCTACAAATACGCTGTAGATCTCATCAAGAGAGGTGAAGCGTATGTTTGTGATTGTGATGCTGGAGTTTGGCGAAATGATCACAAGGTAAAAGGAATACCCTGTGTATGCAGAAATCTCGATAAAGCAGAGAACCTTGCTCGTTGGGAAAAAATGCTGGATGGTACTTACGAAGAGAAGAAGGCAGCAGTACGTCTGAAGACCGGGATGGACGACCCAGACCCTGCAATGAGGGATCATGTTATTCTTCGCATATCCGAAACCGACCATCCCCGAGTTGGATCGAAATATCGGGTATGGCCATTATTGGAATATTCTTGGGGAATTGATGACCATGAGCTTGGTATCTCTCATATCATAAGAGGTAAAGACCTAGTAAAAGAGGGAAAGATCGAGCAACACATCTGGAGGATCTATGATTGGCCTCAACCTGAGTTGATGTACTATGGTCGTCTCAAATTTCAGGATGCGACGCTCAGTAAGAGCAAATCCAGTAAAGAAGTTCGTGAGGGAACATATTATGGCTGGGATGACCCACGCACATGGAGTATGCAGTCTTTACAAAAACGTGGAATTGACCCTGATGCTGTTAGAAAGGTAATGCTCGATTTGGGTCTTAGTTTGGTTGATATTTCAATCTCCATGAAGTCTGTTTACGCTGAAAATCGAAAGTTAAGAGATTCAGAAGCACCCCGTGCTTTCTTTGTACAAGATCCTGTCTGGCTTGAAACTCTGGATTGTACTCGGGACCATGCAGAACTACCTGTACATCCTGACTTTCCAGAACGCGGTGTGAGAAAGATACCACTACATTATGAAAATGGGAAACTACAGATTGGTATTCAGGCATCAGATTTTGATAGACTGAAATCTGGAAGTATGTTCCGTTTGAAAGATCTTGCAAATTTCACTCTAGAACACAAAAAACCACCTCAAGCAATATTCCACAGTATCGATGTAGTTGAGGTTCGGAAAGATGGAGGGCCAATTATTCATTGGATTCCTCAGGAAGGTTCTGTTTCCGTTGAGCTTGCGCTGATTGATGGTACTCGAGTAATGGGGTTTGCGGAACCAGGGTTGAGAGACATACCTGTTGGAACCTTTCTTCAATTCGAACGTGTCGGATTTGCTAAAATATATGAAAGTGGAGACCCGATTAGAGTATCTTTCGCTCATTAGTAGTAAAACTTAAGGCGGCCAAAGAGAACTTATAGCTCGAATACCTGTGTTTGACTGGAGATGGCAATATGGCCAAGAAGAAGAAGAAGAAGTCAAAGTCAGCACTATCACCATCTATGTTCAAGGTGACTGGTGCACATACAAAACTGAAGGTTGATAGTAAGAAGAAGAAACTCTACTACTTTAGAACTAAAGTAAAACCAGAAAAAGCAAAGAAAATCGCAGGTGCTGATGGAGCGGAAATTTTGGGAGTTAGTCCAAGTGCTGTAAAAATTGGAAAACCCGCAATAAAGTACGACTTTTACTGCTCATATGATGCGGCACTCGATCTGAAGTTCCTTCGTGTGAGAGATCAAGAATTTGGCGTCAATGAACAAGTGAAAGGCACTTTGGTGGGTAAGGAAGTTGTTAAGCCCAAGAAGAAAGGTAATTTTTATACAATTGAGATCGATGTTGTAGAACTCTTCGAGATAAAAAGGAAGGATGGTATGATTCTTGATGGGAAGACTGGTGGTCCTGCTCGAGCACTTGAAAAACTTCTCAAAGGACCTGGAAAGAAAGGTGCATCTCCTGCCTGGGTTCGTAAGAACAAAATTGGTCCTGGAAAATTCAATTCCATTGAGAAAGTTGTAAAAGCTGTTACTAAAATGGCTGGGCAGAAACCCTCTGGAGCAAAGCGGATTACTACTCATTCTCTAACATTCAAAAAACTAGAAGGATACTACGTACCTGTCTACTACGTTAAGGTCACTGCTGGTGCAAATACTAAGACATTGAAGATTAACGCAGTCAATGGTGCTGTATCTATCGCCGTTTAGATTCAATTTATTCTTTCACTGTGGGAGGAGGCCCATACCCTCCTCCTCCTGGAGTTTCTATGCGTATAACCACTCCTTTTGGAGTAACCACTGTGGACTTCGCCTGAAGTGGATGAATCTTGCCTTCGTAGATGATTGAGTTGCTTCCAGATTTTCCATTAAGACCACCTGCGAAACCCCAGGGTTGGAGTGACCTTCTCTCTGATTGAATTGAAACTGTACAGGTATCTGCCAATAATTCAATCTCGCGAATTATTCCATCCCCTCCCCTCCAGTTACCTACTCCTCCAGTATTTCTATTAATTGAGTAACGTTTGACACGAAGAGGATATTCTGACTCTAAGGATTCTATTGGTGTGTTTAACGTGTTCGTCATATGAGTATGAATGCCGCTTGCACCATCTTGTCCGCGATTTGCTCCTGCACCGCCGCCAATGGTTTCATAGAATGAAAATTGTTTATTGGTCCTCGGATCAATTCCTCCAATCGTGAGATTATTCATTGTACCTTGACTCGCCGCAGGAATGAGATCTGGAACTACTGATGCAAGGGCTCCAAGAGTAACATCAACAATTCTCTGTGAAGTTTCTACATTTCCTGCAGAAACCGGTGATGGATAACTCGGATTAAGTAAAGACTTCTCTTCGACATCTATATCGATTATACTCCAACATCCTTCATTCGTTGGTACATCTTTACCGAAGAGGATAATGAAAACATAATAAACTGCTGAAAGTGTAGATGCTAGTGGGCAATTGATATTCCCTTGGACTTGACGTGATGTTCCCGTGAAGTCAACACTCGCTCTACCATCCTGAATACTGACTGCTACCGAGATAGGTATGTCCCATGTTCCAGCTCCGTCACTTTCCATATAATCCGTGAATTCTCCATATTTCCCATCATATTTACTAAGTGCAGAACTCATCATTTGCGCAGAGTATTGTCGGAGGTCTCCAAAGGTCCTCAGAAGAACATCCCATCCGTAGTTATCAGCAACTTGTGTGAGTCGTTTCATTCCTACATTATTTGCTGCAACTTGTGCAGAGAGGTCTCCGAGTCTCTCATCCGGAGTTCGAGTCGCTTTCAGAATATCAATGATTGACTCTCGATGAAGAAGTCCTTCTGTGACAACGATTCGTGGGCTAATGATGATTCCTTCTTCATGGATTGATACTGAAAGTCCTGGCATAGAACCTGGACTAATACCTCCGATATCTGCATGATGTGCTCGATTTGCGGTGAATGCTACTCTTTCTTCTTTATGAAATACTGGTGCAACCAACGTTAGGTCGGGAAGATGTGATCCTCCTGAATAGGGATCGTTCACAAGAGCCATTGTTCCCTGTGTTAGGTCATCTCCAAGATTCTCAATACATGCTTTCACAGAGAGGGGCATTGCTCCAAGGTGCACTGGAATGTCTTTAGACTGTGCAACTAAATTCCCATCTCTATCAAACACCGCACAACTGCAGTCTCTTCTTTCTTTGATGTTCGGACTGAATGCAGTTCTCCTCAGAGCTTGACTCATCTCTCTCGCAGATGAAATGAGGGCATTCTTCAAGACCTCAAATGTTATTGGATCTTCAATCATCGTGTGTCCCTCCTCACCCAAAGAGTGCCATCTGCTTGTTGTTCAGCCGTCCATTCTGACGCAATGTAGGTAGTTGTGTCCACTTGTTCGATGATAGACGGTCCTGTAATCGTTTGTCCATTTCCTAGACTCTTCCTACGATATACATTGGCTTCTGTTGTACTTTCATCTGATAGTAGGACAACTCGTTTTCCAATAGGCAATGATTCTTCATTCTCTGGATGTTTGTAGGGTTTGTATTCTTTGGCACTAGATTGTGCCACTACTCTTACTGTGACCCATTCAACTTTCCGTCCATCGAGTTTGTAACCAAAGGATTCCTCATGAAGGGATTCGAAATGACCAACTGATTGTGATGTAACATCTCCCACTTCTTGGTTAAGTGGTATCGATAGTTCATGTGATTGTCCTCCATATCTCATATCAATCTTCCACGTAAGTTTGGTATCTGCAGTAGATACACCTTGTTCCTCCAATCTGCTCTTTGCTTCTAATGAGAGTTCATTTAGAGTGCTCAGTAAATTCTCTTCATTCTTGACATTGGCATCTTTGAGAATTGTTCTCATTAGGTCAACTCGAAGATTTGTACAGACCAAACCCAGAGCCGAGGTAATACCTGGAAACGGAGGTATGAGAATAAGGTCGATGTCAAGAAGGTCTGCAATATCCACAGCCTGTGTTGATCCAGCTCCTCCAAATGGAACTAGTACAAATTGTCTTGGGTCGCTTCCACGCTCCACCGTGACTTCTCTAATCGCCTGAACCATATTCGCTGTGGAGATTCTGATGATTCCAAGTGCAGCCTCTTCAATTGACATGTTTAGGACAGTTGCTATCTTGGATACTGCTGCTCTTGCAAGGTCTATGTCGAGAGGTACATTCCCTCCCAAAAAATAATTGGGATTCAATCTTCCTAAAACAAGATTAGCGTCAGTAACTGTTGCATCAGTTCCTCCCTTTCCATAAGCTGCAGGACCTGGAACTGCACCAGCACTCTGGGGTCCAACATGCAAAATACCCACATCATCCACCCATGCAATGCTCCCTCCACCTGCTCCAATAGTCTTCACATCTGTTGAAGGCATTCTGAGAGGAAGCCCAGCGACTTCGTTGTCAGGTTTTACGATGATATCTCCAATTATTGCACTGATGTCGCAACTTGTCCCACCCATATCCAATGTGATTGCTTTCTCAATTCCATTTTGTTTAGCAATTTGCCATCCCCCAATAACCCCTCCTGCTAATCCCGAGATAGCAAGACCAATCGCTCTTCCCCGAGCTTGAGTGGCAAGCATTGTCCCCCCATTTGATTGCATAACTGCAAGAATGCTATTTGCAAGCAATGATCTGAGTGATGCATCAAGACGTTCCAAATATCCTATAACAAGTGGACCGAGGTATGCTTCTAAGACTGTAGTCGAGGTTCGCTCAAATTCGCGAAATTCAGGGAGAACATCAGACGAAGCTACAACATATGCTTCTGTTCTTTCTTCAAGTTCTTTCAACAGTAATCTCTCATGAGATGGATTCCTGAAGGAGAATAGAAGTGAAATAGCAATCGACTTGGATCCCAAATCTAACACTTGAGTAACGACATGATCAATACTATCACGAGTCAAAGGTATAATTGGAGTTCCTTCAGAATCAAGTCTTTCTCTAACTCCGATTCGGTCCTCGCGAATCACTAAAGGTTCTGGTCTTGAAGCAGATACTGAATAGATATCTTCTCTGTGCTGTCTTCCTATCTCAAGAATATCTTCGAGTCCTTCTGTAGAGATTAGAACTACTCTCTCACCCTTTCGTTCGAGCATTGCATTTGTTGCTACAGTAGTTCCATGGACAACTAATGAAATATCATCAGGTGTAATATTGTGGTTTCTCAAGAGACCTTCAATTCCTGTTACTACGGCAATCTCTTGACTCTGAGGAGTTGAAGGGACTTTATGCACATACTGCTGACCAGTAGTAGTATCTGTTAGAATAACGTCGGTGAAAGTACCTCCAACATCTACACCTATAATCTTCATAGTGAACATCGGGAGAGTCGTACAACGGTGATAAGAACACTTGGGCTTCCAGTTCCAGCTCCTTAATGCTTATATCAAGTCGTGACTGCGTCAATTTGATTTCCTTTGAAAATCCGCAAAGTTCTACCACCTATTCTTCAGATGTCATTTCTGATTGCAATATTCATCTCCCCTTTACTAGTCGGTGATGGATTTACACCAATTGCACAACCACAGAGTCAATATACGTCTGCTGGCGATTCTGATCCTAGTATCATCCTAATGATCGGTGATGGGATGGGCTACGAACATGTGGAACTAACGAGATTGGTCGAGAAAGGTGAAAGTGGAAATCTGTCTATGCAGCAGTTGACTTGGAATGCTTCAGCCGCTACATATTCCGCAGACCAAGCAATAACTGATTCAGCAGCTTCTGGAACTGCTCTGGCAACTGGTGTGAAGACTAACAATGGTATGATAGGAATGGATCCTGACAAACAGGTGCTTGAAAATATTCTAGAATATGCTCAAGATTTGAACAAGTCAACCGGTGTAATTACTACTGTAACCGTCTACCATGCTACTCCTGCGTGCTTTATGGCTCATACAGATAGTCGATACAACTATGATGATATTGTGAGTCAGATTGTGAATACTGCTAATGTTGATGTTATACTCGGTGGCGGGTCTGGACAGTTCTCTTCATCCCAGCTATCAACAATGGCATCAAACGGGTACGCTGTCGTGGATAACAGAAATGACATGCTAGATGTGGTTTCGGGCAAACTCTTGGGTCTCTTTGATACGAGTTACATGCCAGAGGAAATAGACCGTGATTACACCACAACTCCCTCTCTCCTAGAAATGATGAATCAATCCCTGCATATATTGTCACAAGATCCTGATGGATTCTTCCTGATGATTGAAGGAGGTCAGATTGATTTTGCTGGACATGATAATGACCGTGTTGGAGTTGCACTAGAAACAATCGAATTTGATATGGCGGTTGCCCTTGCTGCAGAGTATGTAGACAGTAATCCAAATACTATACTCATTGTAACAGCTGACCACGAGACTGGTGGGTTGACGGTTGTCAGCAACACTCTGAGTGATGTTTTACCAAGTACATTTGGTCTAGAAGCTGATAGACGTAGTCATCGCATAGATCGTGCTAATAATGTCACAACAACTTGGAGTACCACCGGCCATACAGATACTGATGTCCCCATCTTTGCTTATGGATCGGCATTTACCGGACTACCTGAGAACTATACAATCAACAATATTGACATTTACACTCTCATGAAGGACTACTATGATGGGAATCCCCTTAATGTGACTCAATATGAACCACCTGAACCAACCACTACTACTACTACTTCCTCTACAACTAATACATCTGGAACAGGAACTCAGACAGGAATTCCCATTGACCCCATGATTCTCACAATTGCCGCAGTCGGCGCTGCTGTCTTTGTAATCCTCATATTAATTCGGAAACGGTAATTAGTTTTCCTGACTACTATCAGCTTTCCATGAATGGAATGACAATCTAGGAGCAACCTTGAATCCATATTTCTTATAGATAAGGGGCACTTGACTAAGTTCTTAAACATTCCAAACAACGCGTGTATTTACAAGGTGATTTTATTGTCAGTTGAGTATTCGTCTGTTCTTGTCCGTTTTGGAGAGATTGCAATCAAATCGAAACAGACACGTCGCCGTATGACGAAAATGCTGGCTGATCATATTCGCTCAGCACTCAAGGAGCATGAAGTTACATTTGATGAAGTTCGCATTGAGTATGGTCGTATCTTTATTGTGACCAAGGCAAAGAACGCTGCACAAGTAGCTTCTCAAGTCTTTGGAGTTGTTTCAACGTCACCAGTTGTTGAAACGTCTGCAGATATTAATGATATTCTTGATGAAGGAGAAAAGCTTGCTCTCGTGGGCTTCAAGAAGGGTCGGTCTTTCGCTGTTGGTGGAAGAAGATTTGGCACTCACGAGTACAATAGTCAAGAAATGAGAGGTCGCTTGGGTGAACGCCTCCTCGACGGACATCCTGAGTTGGAGCTCTCCGTCGACCTGAAAAATCCTGAGCAGTCGATCTACATAGAGGTTCGAGAAGAGCGCGCATACATTTTTACTGAAACCATAAAGGGTGTTGGTGGAATGCCTACCGGTACACAAGGAAAAGTTGTTTGTGCCATTTCCACAGGATTGGATTCTCCCATCGCAGCCTTCAAGGTAATGAAGCGCGGCACTGTTCCCGTTTTTGTCTATTTTGATAATTCTCCACATTCAGATGAGAAGTGTATGAACGTTGCTATCAAGCAAGCACAACTTCTAGCTAACTACATCTACGGTTACAAAGTCAAGATGTACATCGTTCCACATTGGCCTGACTTGGAAGAAGCAATCGACAAGGGTCCTGTGAGGATGACATGCATATTCTGCAAGCGAAACATGATGAAGATTGCTCGTGAGATTGCTATCATTGAGAAGGCTGATGCCATTGTCACTGGTGAGATAATCGGAGAACAAGCCTCTCAGACCACTGCGAATATGCGAGTACTTGATCAAGCAGTTTCTGATTTTCCAATCTTGAGACCTCTTGCTGGTGATGACAAGGTGGATATTGAGCGCATGGCTCATAAGATTGGAACTTACGAGTTTGCGAGAGAAGGTCTTGCGTGTTGTGACCTTGCTCCGAATTATCCTGCTCTTGCAGCAAAGCTTGAAGATACTATCTGTGCGGAAGAAAAGATGGATTTGGAAATTCTGAAGACTGAGCTACAAAATGCCAAGGTCATTGTTCTTCGAGAGAAAAAGAATTAGAACTCGTCTATGAGGTCCTTTCTGCCCATGATTACAGGTTAAAACGGTTTTTGACCTATTATTAACACTCTCGCAAACCCTTTCCTGTAATACAAAGTTCTTAAACGATTTAGTATTTGAAACGCCTGTATACGGCCTTTATTTGGCCAATGGAGTGTGAGATATATTGCCTAGATCCCGAAAAGACAGAATTATCCCAGTAGCACCAATTGACAAACTCATTAGAAAAGCAGGCGCCGGGCGTGTAAGCGATAAGGGCGCTGAGAGACTTGCTCATATTCTTGAAGAAGTAGGCGACTATATTGCTCGTAGAGCGTTTGAGATTACAGTTCACACAGGACGAAAGACAATTACTGACAAAGATATTGAGCTTGCATTCAAGCAATGGGGTCGACCATCCTAATTCTGAAATCCGTAGAGGTTTTCAAGGGGAAAGTTGTATAGGATTGTAGAGTGTATATTGGTTGGTGATACATTGTGAAGAAGGGGGTTGAATCTGTAGAGGATATGACTGTACTTCTTTCCTTGCACGATATTACTCCAATATTTGAGGATGATATTGTAAAAACATATGACTTGCTTACAGATATGGGCATAACCGACTACACTTTGTTAGTAACTCCTTTTTATGATATGAAGAAGGCCAACTCATTTCAAAAAGAATCAATTTTCACTGAATTCCTAATTTCACTCGGCTTGGAAACTTCTTTACATGGGTACACACATTTCACTAAATCTGGTTCTATGAATGAATTCTCAAGTCTAACCACAGAGAAGGCAAAATCAAGACTACGAGACGGTATCTCACAAATGCAGACTAGTTTTGGTAAGAAACCTCTTGGGTTTGTTCCACCTCTATGGGAAGCTCCTCCTCGTATAATTAAAACAGCCAAAGAAGTGGGATTTGTTTACGGAGTTGAGAACAACAATATTCATCGATTTTCTGATTCCAGAATCTTCTCTACTGCAGAACGAATAATTGGTCAAGGACATCGTACAATAAATACAGAATCCTCCATTTTTGAGATAGAGCTGGGAGGATCTCTTCAAATTGCGCTGCACCCTTCAGATTACCGTATGAATGACCTTCTTGATCTGTTATCTGATTTGAAAGAACGAAAAAATTACCGATTTCTAAGCTATCGTAATTATCTCTCAGAAAAAAATGAGCAGGTGCTAGCCAATCATGACTAGCACACATCCTCTTCATACTTCTTGTTTTTCCTAATCCTTCAATCCTAGACTCTTAATGAGCTCTTCAACCAGATCTCGAGATAGCTGACGAGCCTGCTCAATGATTGTATCAATCTCATGAATAGGCACACCTTTCTTGATGAGATCTGCTTTTAGCTCGTCTATCTCGAATTGACTAAGTTTCTCAGTCGGAATTACATCCTCATCCTCTTCACTCGGTGTTTCGATTATTGTTTCTGGTTCTTCAGTCTTTAATTCGTCTTTGTCAAGGAATACTCGCTCTTCAACTGGTTCGTCAAGAATGATCTTAGCTTCCTTGATTTCATCAGTTGCAGAAATCTTTCCAGTAGCTTCTGCAGCAACTTCCGCAAGAACCTCTTCAATTGTAATTCCTTTCGCACGAGCAGCCCGGATTGCTTCTTGGTTAATGACCTCTTTAACGAATGCAGCTTGTTCGCTCATCTTCATCTTGGAGATGTCTGCATTGAACTCATCAAGTTCTTCTGGGCTAAGATGTGTTAGTATTGACAGCTGAATCAGGAGTTCCCTGATCTCTGGAACCTTAATGGGGACAGCAACGTCAGGCATGTCTATTGCTTGACGTGTAATCTCAAGCTTCTGGAATGTATCATTGAATAGTTCTGCTACAAGTTCTTGTCTGCTCTTACTGTCTTCAACTGGTTTTGGAATCTTACCTTTCTTGAGTGCCTTAATCTGACCGTTAATCTGTCTCAGTCGTTTTGGAATACTAAAGTGTCGGGTCCACAGCATTGCTACGAGGAATACTATGAACAAAGAAGGCATGGCTAAAGATATCACCGCACTCATTGTATGCTGTTCTTCTGTTAGTAGTATATTGACTGAGAGTTCAAGTTCTTTATCTTCATAATTATCAAGATGAATGACAATGGTAAAATCAATAACATCATCATTATAGCCAACAGGAACAAGAAGGGCATCTACTTTAATTATCAGGCGATAGATACCTGGTGATTCGGATGTACTATTAACAACTGTAAGGGTAAGGAGTGCATTCTCTCTATCAGGTGTTGCTGTGAAATATGCATTTGTGATTCCCTCACCAGCACCTAACCAGCTCTCAGCATAATAAACCCAGATTTCTATCGTGTCTCCATAATACATTGAAATTGTATCATTTTCTACATTATCAGGGCCGTCAAGGCTGAATTCAAGAATAGTCGGTCTTTCAATTATTGTAATTGCAATGTCAATTGCATTCACTCCAGAGTGTGCTTGTCTGTATAGAAGGTTAACCTCAATTATAAGAGTGAATGGACTATCGGGCATAGCTTGTGGTATGGCTAGTCCTGTTTCGAATAACTCGGCTGATGTTGAATCAAATACAAAGTAGTATGTGCCATTCCCAAGGTCCACCACGTCGAACGTGATACTTGTTCCAATTCCTCCTCCATATATTGTTGCTGTGATGGTAGCTCCTGATAGTCCTCCTACATATCCATCAGAATAATCTGTATCATTGTAGAAGAAACTGATTGCAATTGTATCACCAAACGGCAGTTCCAGTTCACCGATATTACCAATCTGATTATCAGTGGGTGTGTAAAGATTGATTTCAGTAGGCACTTCTTCAATAAAGAGCGAGATTCCTCCATTACTAACTTCAAAGTTATCTTTATTGAAACTTATGATTATGGGATATCTTATGCCTGTGTCCAGAAAGGTTGTATCAATGAAGATTGAATAACTACCATTGAGATGATCAGTTGCATTACCACTGAACTCTCCCCATTGATATGTAGCTGTAGCATTTCGGATTCCTACGCCTGATTCTATTTCACGATAGACGAACGTAACGTATCCTACCCACCCCCAGTATTTTGATTCTGGAATTGGACTGATGACTTCCGTTGTGATTTTTACGATGGTTATCGTAAGAGCTACAACATCTTCAGCGAAGTTTGCATCACCAGGTACTCCATTGAATGCAATACCCCAAGTTCCATATGCCATCCTTGAAGTGTTGAATTGCAATTCCCAAAGACCTGAACTCACATTAAACGTGAAGGTTTCATTGATAGCGAACCCTGAATGAACCCACCGAATAGTTGCATTATCTATAGTTACTCCTAATTCAGTTTCAGTGAAATTTAGAGTGAATGTTATAACGTCATTGTAAACTTCATCCATTTTCAGTTCAGTATCACCAACAAGATAGATGGTTGTAGAAGTTGCTTGAAGGTCTATTCTGAATACTGAGCTGGCAGGATTATAGTTTGTAGATTCTGCGAAAATTCTCGCTGAATACATTAGACCTGGTTCTAAATCAGCTGTTGCAATGCCTGGAAGAACTGTATACCATGTATAATCAGTATCATTGAAGACCATGTCATATCTGATAGATTCGAACATCATATACACGCTTGTTATTCCTGATTGGATTGTAACTCCTCCATTGTACTCATCAGTCAGATGAACTACCACATCAATAGGATCTCCTCTTTCATGATAAAACGTGCCTTCTGGTGATTCGATTACTAGCTCGCTGTGTAGTGCCAGAACAAGGAGTGCAACATTAGTGAGGCTAAATCGATAATTGTCCTTCTCAGCTCTAATATATACAAATTCTGAACCAGAGTCTGCGAATGATGTGTTAACATAGGCGAAATAAGTTCCAGAGGTTCCATTTTCTGTGAAACTACCTGATGCTGAACCATATGTCCAGTTTAATGATGCTTTAGATGTAAGATTTAGATGCAGAAGGTCATTGTAGTCCACAACAATGTACGCTAATTCAGTCCAATTCAAAACCATATCGATCTGCCATGGAGTTAGAGTCGTATCAATTTTATTTATACTGAAGGATGGATTGTCTGTCATAGTATTGTATGGGTAATAGTCAATTGTGATGATCAATGAAGGAGTATCATCGGCATTGAGGCCGATCGTACTGAATCTTATTGAGTATACACCTGACCCTTGATAGGATACTGTCAATGAATCTGGTATGTTGCTTGTTCCGTAGTATTGCACGCTGATGGCTATATTTGGAATCGATGAATTATCAATACTCTGAAGATGGTCTTGGTCGGTCAATGTTATGTTTAGGGAAACAAAATCTGTATACTGGACTGTTTGTGTCAATCCAGAGACCTGCATATTAGCTGATATTAGATCAACAGTACCAGTGAGTGTAATTGGTGATTTGTTCTTGTAGTAGGGTGAACTACTTGAATTCCACTGGACCTCAAGTTCAAAGATGAAGTCACCTAGGTCTCCTGGTAGAAGAACAAGTTCTTCGGTTTTAACTAATATTTGATACACTCCAGGACCAATTTCAGTGAGTGTGTACTCATCGGAAGGACCCTCATTAAGAATCCTTGATGGATTTACACATCGGAAGAGAATGATAACTCCAACTCCAGAAACCGGATTTTCATTATCTTCATCAACAAGTATGAAGGTAATATTCATCAGGTCATCGACTGGTGTTGTTTCAATCTGCTGAGGGTAAACAAGGATGATACGTTCGGTTGTTGTAACTTTCATTGATGCTGCATCATCTGTGTAGAACGGACTTGATGCACCATTCCAATCCACCAATACTGTAACGTTGAAATCATGTACAAGTGTAGTAGATAGAACGGCTGAGTTAATTGTTACAATGAAGGCTACGCCATCAAGTGTCAGGGTATATTCTCCAGGATAGGAGAGTTCAGTACCATCCGCAAAGATACTTACATAGGTTGTTGGAATACCAACCTGTGTACCATCGATCGAGTCAACGAAGGCAAATGTGAAGACCACATCGTCAAGATATCGTGGCTGATTTGCTGGTTCTAAAATCTCGACGCTTGCAGTCCTTTCAACTGTGGTTACTGAAACATCTCTCTGAGCATTATTATGATATGGTACACCACCTGGCCAGACTGCTGTAACACTAATGCTGTACGTGTTTAAGTCTCCTAGCACGGCTGAATCGATATAGATGGTGTATACACCAGCTGCTCCATCAACCACGAAGTACTCGCTGTTTAGAGCGAGAACCCCTGCGCCTGATTCTTCAAGAATGAAGGTGGCTCCTGAAATGCCTTGAGTGACATCTGCATCCCAGTAATAAACTACAAAGCTAATGTTCTCTCCGAATGGAGCTGGAATTGCTGCTTCCTGAAGATCAAGGGCTGAAGTTCGTGTTCTTATTGTGAACTCAACATAAACATCATCCCAACGATAGAATGGATCGGTATGTGCAAAGCTCATATTGAGCCAGAGTGCGTGGTCACCTAGTGTGAGGGTATTTTGTCCTACAGTGGTGATTACTAGTAGGTAACTGCTAGTCGCAGGTTGCCAGTCAAAGGTGTAGCCCCATGGAGTACCTGTATTGTTGAGTATTTCGAATGTTGTGAAGGTGTCATCAATATCCGCCAAGGTCAGGATATCTTGGAAGAATAGTGTGATTTCAAGCGTGGTTTCATATCCTACTTGTCCAACAGGATTAGCTGACAAAATAGTAGTTCTAAATCTAACATTGAGAGTTCTAACAGCTGAAGCGTCATTTCTAAAGTACCCTCCAGTGTATACTAGGCTTACATTGAGACTATAGAGCCCCGGCTCAGAGAAGAAGTCCGTAGAAAATTGAATCTCAAAATTACCGGAACCATCTGGCGTAAGGATGTAGTTGATTCCTGGCACAGGAACTCCGAGATAGTATATTGTCAAAGTTCCATCTGAAATTCCAACCTCTGTTGAACCGCTAATATCAATGTATGAAACATCAAAGGTAACAACATCACCATATGGAGTTGGAGCTGGTGCTTCGAAATAGACTTGTGTCTGTCTCATTGTGACTGTCACATATACAAGTTGCAGTGTTTTGTTGGAATAGTAGGGTG